>JAHEKR010000007.1:17814-73685 GCA_024638225.1 Flavobacteriaceae bacterium | reverse complement strand
ATAAGCCGTCCAAACACTTTATTGAACACATTATAGATCAAGACCTTGAAACCGGACTTGATCCATCCTTACTTCGCTTTCGTTTTCCTCCTGAACCGAACGGTTATTTACACATCGGGCACGTCAAAGCAATATGTTTAAATTTTGAGCTAGGACAAAAATACAGTGCACCAGTTAACTTGCGTTTTGATGACACCAACCCCGCAAAAGAAGAACAGCATTATGTTGATGCAATCAAAAAAGACGTTTCTTGGCTAGGATATAAATGGGACAAGGAGTGTTTTGCCTCGGATTATTTTGATCAATTATTCGATTGGTCAGTGTCACTTATCAAGCAAGGTAAGGCCTACGTTGATCCACAATCTCCTGAGCAAATGGCACAACAGAAAGGAACGCCAACAACCCCAGGTCTGGATAGTCCATATAGAAATCAAGAGCCGGCAGAAGCGCTTCGTCTTTTTTTCGAAATGAAAGAAGGCCAACACCCCGAAGGATCGCTTACCCTTCGCTATAAAGGCGACATGACATCCCCCAATATGCTACTCCGCGACCCCATCATGTATAGAATTTTACACAAAGACCACCACAGAACAAAAGGAAGTTGGTGTATTTACCCGATGTATGATTGGGCACACGGTCAATCGGATTATTTAGAGCAAATATCACATTCCCTTTGTACGCTTGAGTTCAAACCTCACCGAGATCTTTATGACGCCTTTCTAGATCAACTTGTCACAGACGGTCTTCGACCGAAGCAGCGCGAATTCGCTCGACTGAATCTAAATTACACCATTACCAGCAAGAGAAAACTACAGCGCCTTGTACATGAAGGTAAAGTAACAGGTTGGGATGATCCACGCATGCCCACAATTAGTGGCTTGCGCAGGCGAGGGTATACACCTACGTCTCTTCGTAAATTCGCAGAAGCGGTTGGTGTCGCTAAAAGAGAAAACGTTATTGACGCATCTCTTTTGGAGTTCTGTATAAGAGAAGACTTAAACAAAACAGCTACTCGTGCAATGGCGGTGCTAAATCCACTAAAAGTCATTATTACCAACTACCCACAGAACAAATCAGAGCAAGTAGAAACAGAAAACAACCCTGAGGATCCAAACTCCGGCACGCGTTTTATCCCATTTAGCAACACTCTTTTTATAGAACACGAAGATTTTATGGAGGAGGCAAACGATACATTTTTTCGACTTAAGCTGGGAGGTGAGGTGCGCCTCAAAAGCGCATATATTATTAAGGCAACTTCTGTAGAAAAAGAAAAAGACGGCACCATAACTGCGGTGTACTGCACATATGATCCAAAAAGCCTGAGCGGTAGCGGAACCGAAGAAAGCCAACGCAAGGTGAAGGGCACCCTGCATTGGGTCTCAGCAGCCGAAGCAACAGAAATTGAAGTGCGTCAATACGATCGCTTGTTTCGAACAGAAAGCCCAGACGCTGACAAAGAAGTAGATTTTATGGATCGCCTTAACCCCAACTCCTTTGTAACAAGCGCCGCACTAGCCGAACCCATGCTAGGCGATGCTCAACCGAATCAAAAGTTTCAATTTCAACGCTTGGGATATTTTGTTTGTGACAGCGACAGCAACAACAAAAAAAAGGTTTTTAACAAAACCGTTGGCATTAGAGACACGTGGAGTAAACAACAACCAAAAACCCGCCCACAAGCGCAGCAAACGCCCACCCAAAAGCCAGTAGATGCCCTTCGTAAACTTGGTAAAAAGTATATGAACCTTCCAAAAGAAAAACAGCAGGAGGCCAAAGCCAAGCTAATCGAATTAGCAGTAGATATATCACCAGACGATTTAAAACCACTTTTCGCTACAGCAGTAAAAAAAACAGGCACACGCATGGCGGTACTTATTGTTCTGGAAGCTCAAGAGGCAAATGGACTAAGCCGATCAACATCAGCGGATGAATTCATTAAAACAGCACAAGAAGACAAAAACGAAAAACTAGCAACTTATGCACAAACATTTATTCTTTAAAAAAATTACCCCTCTGTTTTTATTTCTGTTGGCTAGCCCAGCTCTGGCTCAAACAGACGTAGGTTCTTGGTTTGTTTACAAAAACCAACTTAAAATATCTGAAAAATATCAAGTTGACACCCAATATCAGCACAGGAGCTTTACGCTCAACCTTGCACAAGATCAAAACCTCATTACCGCAGGTCTAACCAGAAAAATCACACCCGCATTTACTGTTGGTGCCGGATATCGACACCTAAACACAAATACGTTTTTAGAAAACGGAATGTATCAAAAGGCGGCCTTGGTAAGCAGCCTAGGCCAACTCAAGCTAACCAATAGTTTTATGTTGGAAGAGCGGTGGACAGACGATCATTTTCAATTGCGCTACAGAATAGGAATTACATTAAGCCGTCAATTAAACGAAAAAACGGCAGTATCCATAAGCAACGAGGCGTTTCTAACAAATACAGCGGGCAGCTTTAATCAAAACCGTTTTATTGCCCAAGCTGCGCACAAACTTTCGCCGTACTTACGCCTAAATGCGGGTATGATGCATTGGCAGTTTAGCAAGCTAAAACGCTGGGTGTTTTTGTGCACACTCACACAAGCTTTATCGCTATAAATCAAGGTTAATGACGCTGCTTGAGCGCATCTTTTACTCTCCGCCCGCCTCTTTACTCTTTTGGTTTTTCATCGCCTCTCCAATTTGATTGCTGGCTGTAAACGAGGCAACCATGTTGTTAAGCATATCCGAACCAGCCTGAGGTGAATTCGGCAGCAATATTAAGTTCGTGTTTGTCTCTTCCCCAATGGATTGCAGGGTGTCGTAGTGTTGCGTTACCACAATAAGTGCGGACGCCTCTTGTGAATTTATCCCAACTTTATTCAAAACTTCTACCGACTCTTCAAGACCACGCGCTATTTCACGTCGTTGATCGGCTATCCCTTGGCCTTGTAGGCGCTTAGATTCAGCTTCCGCCTTCGCCTTTTCTACAATTAAGATGCGTGCAGCATCACCCTCGTATTGAGCGGCAATTTTTTCTCGTTCCGAAGCGTTGATTCTATTCATAGCTTCTTTTACTTGTTGATCAGGATCGATGTCGGTAACGAGCGTTTTAATTATATCGTATCCATAGTTTACCATGGAATCATTGAGTTCGGTTTTTACAGCAATAGCAATGTCGTCTTTTCGTTCAAAAACGTCATCAAGGCGCATTTTTGGAACTTCAGCCCGGACAACATCAAAAACATATGAGGTGATTTGATCGTGCGGGTAGTCAAGCTTGTAAAAAGCATCGTACACTTTGGTTTTAATAACCATATACTGTACAGAAACTTTAAGCTTTACAAAAACATCGTCTTTTGTTTTGGTTTCTACAATGACATCAAGCTGTTGAATTTTGAGGCTCAAGCGCCCTGCAATTCGATCCACAACTGGGATTCGAAGCTGAAAACCAGATTGGCGTACGCTTTGAAAACGACCAAAACGCTCTATAATAGCAGCTGTTTGTTGTTTGACAATAAAAATAGCAGAGGAGACAATTGCGACTCCAAAAAAGATTAAAATATAATTAAATAGACCGGCCATAACGTTAGATTAAAAAATGAATTTAAAGGTACTAAATTATGCAGATATAGTTTCAACGGCAAAGAGAATACGAACGCTCGTCTCATCTCCACCAATAAGCTGACAAAGCATAAAGACGTCAGGGCCTTTCATTTCGCCTACTAGAGCTAATCTCAACGGCGCCATTACAGCACCCAAGCGTATTTCATTGGCGTCTGCCCATTTTTTCACAGCCGTACGAATTCCCTCAGCGGACTTATCGTCTAGTGAAGTAATGAGCCCTTCAAGAGCAAGCAATATTTTAGGGGTTTCTGCCTTCCATTGTTTTTGTACGGCCTTTTCGTCAAAATCACTGGGGCGGACAAAAAACACAGCGGCCTCTTTCCACAGATCGCTTAACAAAACCAAACGGTCTTGTATAAGGGAAACTACTTTTCCTAGTTCCATTGACGTCTGTTCAACTCCGTGTACAGCGAGCTCCTTTTGCAGCACAGGAATTAATTCATCTACGGATAGCTGTGCAAGATATTGTTGGTTAAACCATTTACATCGATCTGGATCAAATCGCCCTCCAGATTTTGTTATGCTTGTGAGCGAAAAGGCACTTGTTAATTCGTCTAGCGAAAACAGTTCACGGTCACTTCCATCATTCCACCCCAAGAGCGCCAAATAATTAAGAAGCGCTTCGGGTAAGTATCCGCTTTCTCGAAAACCAGCGTTTTCGCCTTTCCATTCCAGAGGAAAAACAGGAAACCCAAAAGTAGCGCCATCTCGTTTCGATAACTTTCCCTTCCCTTTTGGCTTTAAAATCAAGGGCACATGCGCAAACTCTGGCGCTTGCCAACCAAAAGCCTGGTAAAGCAATAGGTGCATGGCTAAAGAGGGAAGCCATTCTTCACCCCGAATAACATGGGATATTTCCATTAGATGATCATCCACTACGTTTGCCAAGTGATAAGTTGGCATGCCGTCTTGTTTTACCAGAACCTTGTCGTCTAACAATGACTTATCAACGCGCATCCGTCCTCTAACGATGTCTTCTAAAAACAGGTCCTTATTTTCGCCATCTCGATGCGCAATAAAACGATACACAAAAGGGGTGTCGTTCTCCAGTGCGCTTTGGACCTCTTCGTGCGTCATGGAGAGGCTGTTTTTAAGCCCACTTCTGTTCTTCCAATTATAAATGAAGGTTTCGCCATTTGAATCGGCCGCCTTTCTCAATGCGCTCAATTCTGCAGCAGTATCAAAGGCCAAATAAACATTTCCTTGCGCCACAAGCCGCTCTATGTTTTTGATATACAGCTTTTTACGCTCACTCTGTCGATATGGTCCGTAGTCGCCTCCATGTTCAGGCCCCTCAGCAGGCGATATGCCCATCCACGCTAAGGCCTGAAGGATGTATGCCTCTGCCCCACCGACGTATCGTTGCCTATCTGTATCTTCAATCCGCAAGATAAATGTTCCCCCGTGCTTCTTGGCAAACAGGAAATTATAAAGCGCAGTACGCACCCCACCGATATGCAGGGGTCCTGTTGGGCTAGGCGCAAAACGAACTCGAACGGGCATAAAAATTTTTTGCAAAGATACAACCCTAGGCTGTCACTCCATGCAGGGTTAATTGAATATATTTGCCTTGTGAAGATGTCAATCGCTTATACCTATGAAACGGACTTTAGTCTAGCTAACGAGCCTAGATACACCAATTGGCTAACGAGCTGTGCTGTTCGCTTAAGCATACGCACCATGGACCTTGTCTACGCTTTTATGGATGACAATGCCTTGTTGGCATTAAACAAAAAGTATTTGGGCCACAACACGTTCACAGATATTATCACTTTTGACGACACCATTGGCAGCGACCTAAAGGCCAACATTGCTATTTCTGTGGATCGCGTCAAAGAAAACGCAGCCATTCACAAGGTTGATTTTACTAATGAATTATGTCGCGTAATGGCACATGGTATGCTCCATTGTGTTGGTTATACAGATAAGTCAGTTGAAGATGTAGCTAAGATGCGTCAGGCAGAAGACCAACTCATTCATTTGTTCCACGTGGAACAGAACCCATCTGATAATGTTTGCTGAAGTATACGATGTTGTCGTAGTTGGTGGTGGGCACGCTGGCGCAGAGGCAGCAGCGGCAGCAGCAAACCTCGGCAGTAAGACCTTGTTGGTGACCATGAACCTGCAAAACATTGGTCAGATGTCTTGTAATCCGGCTATGGGCGGCATTGCTAAAGGTCAAATCGTTCGTGAAATTGATGCTCTTGGCGGATATAGCGGTATTGTTTCCGACAAGTCTGCGATCCAGTTTAAAATGCTTAATCGATCTAAGGGGCCAGCCATGTGGAGTCCACGGGTGCAGTCTGATCGTATGCTTTTTGCATCTGAATGGCGTCTTGCCTTAGAACAGACACCAAATCTCGACTTTTATCAAGACATGGTTGTCGACTTGCTCATGGAAGGGGATCGCATTACAGGTGTTATCACTTCTCTTGGGTTAGAAATCCGTGCCCATGCTGTTGTCTTGACAAGCGGCACCTTTTTAAATGGCTTAATTCACATAGGTGAAAAACAATTTGGCGGAGGAAGAGCAGGCGAAAGCGCCTCCTTTGGTATCACAGAGCGATTGGTTCGCGCTGGGTTTACGTCTGGCCGGATGAAGACAGGAACCCCACCTCGTGTTGATGGCCGCTCATTAGATTATACAAGGATGACCGAACAGCCGGGTGACGCAAACCCGTCTACATTTTCCTATTTGGCGAGCACCAAGTCCCTTACCTCTCAACGTTCCTGCCACATGACGTATACAAGCCCTAATGTACATGATTTGTTGCGTGAAGGCTTTGATCGCTCTCCTATGTTCAACGGAAGAATTAAAAGCATAGGTCCGAGGTATTGTCCTTCTGTTGAAGACAAAATCAATCGTTTTTCTGAAAAAGAGCGCCATCAAATTTTTGTGGAGCCGGAGGGTTGGGACACGGTAGAAGTTTACGTTAATGGATTTTCTACTTCTTTGCCTGAGGAAGTTCAGTATAAGGCCCTAAAAGCTGTCGCTGGATTTGAACAGGTTAAGTTTTTCCGCCCAGGCTATGCAATTGAGTACGATTATTTCCCCCCAACACAACTAAAGCACTCTTTAGAAACTAAGTTAGTATCCGGCTTGTTTTTTGCTGGTCAAATCAACGGGACCACAGGATATGAAGAGGCTGCCTCTCAGGGGCTTATGGCGGGGATCAATGCACACCAACACGTGCGTCAATCCACTCCTTTTGTGCTCACTCGTGACGAGGCATATATTGGAGTGCTCATCGACGACTTAATCACAAAGGGCACGGAAGAACCGTATCGCATGTTTACTTCTCGAGCTGAATACCGCACCTTGTTGCGTCAAGATAATGCAGACACGCGTCTTACCCCTAAAGCCCATGCAATTGGCCTTGCTACAGACGAGCGCATGCGGCAAATGGAAGCGCAAGCAGCAAAAGCATCCTCCCTATTGTCTTTTTTTAAAAAAACGAGTATTCGTCCAGATGACATAAACCCAATTTTGCATCAAAAGGACTCTGCGCCAGTAAAACAATCGCTCAAAATGGCGAAGGTCCTGGCACGTCCCAACATCACCCTACAAGATTTCAAACGCATTCCATTAGTTGGTGAGTTTATTGACAAACAACAGGCCGACAAAGCCGTACAAGAACAGGTAGAAATACAAATTAAGTACGCAGGCTACATTGCAAAGGAAAAGGCCCAGGCAGATAAATTAACCCAACTCGAGCACGTACCCATTCCCGCTACTTTTGATTATAAAAAAGTGAAGTCCTTGTCCTATGAGGCGCGCCAAAAACTGACCGAAATTAAACCCGTAACCATAGCCCAGGCCTCCCGAATAAGTGGGGTTTCACCAAGCGATATTTCCGTATTGTTGGTGTATATGGGTCGTTAATTGTTCCACGTGAAACCATTTCAAGTCACCGATTTTTTGATAAGCAATGAGTCATTTGAACTGGTTTATGACACCAAGAGAAGGGCCTGGAAAACAAATCCACAGCTTGCACAAGAGGACCTTGCTGCGTATTACCCAAAAGAGAAGTATACCTCCCACCAAACAAAAGGATCAGATTTCTTCTCAAAGATTTATTTGTGGGTAAAACAGCGCAACAACAAAACTAAATTGCGTCTTTTAAATAGGTACTTAGCTGTAGGTTCATTGTTGGATTATGGCGCAGGGAACGGGTCTTTTGCGCTTGCCGCCAAGCAGAAAGGTTGGGCGGTTGATGTTTTTGAGCCTTCGGCCAATACGCACAAACAATTGCAACAAATGAAACTCAGCCAGCAATACTCCTTGGTCGATAGCTCCTATGACGTGATTACGCTTTGGCACGTTTTTGAACATTTACCCCACCCTGAGAAAGCCCTAGCTGCATTTTATGCAGCCTTAAAGCCCGGAGGGATTTTAGCCCTGGCCGTTCCCAATACAGACGCTTGGGACAGTAAGCATTATGGTACTTTCTGGGCAGCATATGATGTGCCAAGGCATATGTGGCATTACAACAAAGAAAGTATACGGCAACTGGCACTGGAAGCAGGTTTTCATCTTCGTGAGCTAAGGCCCATGTTTTGGGATGCATTTTATATATGCCTTCTCTCAGAAAAAAACAAAAAAGCAAAATACCGATGGGTCAAAGGGCTCATAAAAGGCGCTTATTCAAATCTCTTGGGATGGCGCAACAACAACACCTCGGCGCTTACGTTTTTGCTCCAAAAGCCAAAATAAGCTGTTTTAAGCGCAGTTTTCCGCCGAGAAAACGGTTTGTCTCACGAACAAAAAAACAGCCCAAAAAGAACAATTAAAACGGCAGTAAGTAATAACAAAAAGCTATAGACAACACAAAAAAGCATAAGCAATAGCTATGCCCCCTTTTTGATGTAATAATCGTGTCAAAGCAAATGAAAGACTAGTAAAGATCATTTGTGCGTTTCCATTTCGTTCCAAATGGTAATTACTTTTTTCCAATTCGCTAATAATGGAAATAATATTACCTCCATGTATGTAAGGCGCAAATTTGTTTAGGCTAAAGTCGCCTTTGGGAGTCAATGTTTTTAAGTTGTCTAGGGCATAGTGTTCCATGAGCGCCGATCGAAAAAAGCCAATAGCATAAGCGAGAAACTGTTTTTGTGTTTCCACCCCTTTGCTTGCAACTGTACGACTCCACTCTGATAATTCAAGCACTACCGCCTTGTTGCCCTTTGCTTTAAAGGCTGTTCGTACCCACGTGACAAACCAGTCCTCAAATTCCATTAACTCCTCTTGTTGTTCGAGTTGCCCTAACGCAATACCTAGATCTCCGCTGGCTTGTTTTGCCAAAGAATCCGCCACTTGTTTCGCAGCACCGCGACCAACAAGGGTATTGTAAACGTCTGTTGTCGGAATTCTTGATAAGGCAGTACATTGACAGCGCGATCGTATTGTTGCTAAGAGCTGATTCTGATCTGGACACAACAACAAAAAAAGTGTTTTTGCAGGCGGCTCTTCTATACTCTTGAGCAGTTTGTTGGCAGCAGCAGTAGTCATTTTCTCAGCATGCCAAATAAGGACGCACTTCCACCCCCCCTCGAAAGACGTTAGGCTTACTTTTTTAATAAGCTGAAGCGCATCTGTGACATTGATTACCCCCTGTTTGTTTTCTACGCCTAAATATTTAGCCCAATCGTATTCCGAGCCATAAGTGTGCTCAAAAACAAACGCACGCCATTGGGCGAGAAACTCTTCCGAGCTTGGCTTTGATTTTATTTCTGTCGTTGTGGTTGTTGGGAAGACAAAATGAATATCAGGGTGTACCAGTTTTTTTGCCTTTAACCAGCCAGCGTTTTCAGGACTGTATGTACCGCAAACTACTGAATTTGCATATGCCAAGGCAAGCGAAAGCAATCCCTGCCCATCTTTTCCTTCAATAAGTTGCGCATGCGGGATACGCCCTTTTTCTATCGTAACCTGCAATGCAGCTATCTGCTTTTGCTGCCCTATTATGTCGTCAAATCGCACGCCTAAATATACAAAGCACAAGTGAGAAAAAATACACTATGTAATACCCAATTGATGTTGTACTTTTGCGCAAACAAAACAACCATGAACACGCTCGACAGCCTGTCTTTTAAAAACGAACGCGCACTTGTTCGCGTGGACTTTAATGTTCCCTTAGATAATAACGGGAAAGTAACAGATGCAACACGAATTACGGCAGCTTTACCCACGATTCAATACATTCTTAATTCTGGAGGAAGTTGTGTGTTGATGTCCCATCTTGGCAGACCAAAAGGGAGGGATGCAGAATTAAGCCTATCCCGAATAGTTCCTGAATTAGAAAAACAATTAGGCAAAAACGTTTTATTTTGTTCAACTTCTATTGGCGAAGAGGCAGAACAGCAGGCAGCTGCTCTACAGCCAGGACAAATTTTATTGATTGAAAACCTTCGCTTTCACAAGGAAGAAACCGCTGGAGATGTAGCATTTTCACAAGCGCTTTCCAAGCTTGGAACCATTTATGTTAACGATGCTTTTGGGACTGCTCACCGCGCCCATGCATCGACAACAATTGTCGCTCAATTTTTTAATGGCAAAAAGTGTTTTGGCGCGTTACTGGCCGCAGAAATCAAAGCAATTGACAAGGTCATGGCGTCTGGCGAAAAGCCTGTATTGGCGATACTCGGAGGAGCAAAAGTTTCTTCTAAAATCACCATCATCGAAAACATTTTACCAAAAGTAGACCACCTTATTATTGGCGGAGGTATGGCATTTACATTTATTAAAGCATTGGGTGGTTCAATAGGCAAGTCTATTTGTGAGGACGACAAAATGCCGTTGGCGTTATCTATTTTGGAACAAGCCAAGAAATTGGATGTACAAGTGCACCTACCCGTTGATGTTCGTGCTGCACAGCAGTTTTCTAACGACGCACCACAACAGCTTTTTCCGATTGATCAAATCCCTAGCGATTGGGAGGGGATGGATGCAGGCCCTATGTCTGAAGAAAAGTTTGATGCCGTTGTCAAACAATCCAAAACAATTTTATGGAACGGACCCTTGGGTGTATTTGAATTTTCAAACTTTGCCAAAGGGACCAAAAGCTTGGGCGACAATATTGTAGCGCAGACTTCTTTAGGCGCCTTTTCATTAGTTGGCGGCGGAGATTCAGTAGCAGCCGTCAAGCAATTTAAACTTGAAGACAAAGTGAGTTATGTGTCAACTGGAGGAGGCGCAATGCTTGAAAGCCTTGAAGGTAAAACACTGCCAGGAATTGCGGCCATGTTGGCTTAATTTTTGCTCAAGTTAGTCCATGAGAGTATTTTTCTTTACCATCTTGTTTCTTTTTTTTAGCTGTTCACAAAAATCTGCCCCTATTGTAAAACAATCCAGCGGCAACATCAATACCGTCACGGTTGTCATTTCAGATTTACTTTGGTCGTCGGATGTAGGTGACGCTGTGCGCGCAGCTTTTGCTTATCCTGCTCCTGGACTTCCACAACAAGAGCCTCTTTTTGACTTAAAGCAAATGCCTCCAGAAGTTTTTACGGGCTTTGCTCGTATGAGTCGAGCCATTATATGGGTGGGTTTGGGCGACGAGACCGTGTTGCGCACAGACACCAATCGCTATGCTAGTCCGCAACAGATGGCCGTTTTTAGCGCTCCCGATAGCGAAGCTTTAATTGAAATGATTCTTTCACAGTCTGAAGGGGTGATTGCGGCCATGAAGAAGAATGAAATTAAGGAGCGCCAAAGGCGAACGAATAAATCAACACTTAAGCAGAATACGCTTCGTGATTTATTTAGATCTGAAGCAATACTTCCTTCCGCTTATAAGCTGTTTAAAGAAAACAAGCAAACAGCTTGGTTTCAGCGCGAAATACGAAAAGGACATGTTAATTTACTTTTTTATTCGCTTCCAAGGACAACAAAACTAAACTGGGAAAACCCGCTTGAAGACATTATTCGTATTCGCGACTCTGTTGGACTTGCGTTTGTTCCTGGCCGCTTAACAGGCAGCCATATGATCACTGAAGAAGCTTACGAGCCCTATATTTTTTATACTTCATTTGACAGCATTCCAGCGGTGGAAATTCGTGGAACGTGGGAGGTAAGGGGAGATTTTATGGCCGGGCCATTTATACAGTTTGTCTTAGACGACAAGAAGGCGAACAGGTATATGGTTATGGAAGGATTTGTTTTCGCTCCTTCGGCGACAAAGCGAGACTATATTTTTGAAGCAGAGTCGGTTATGCGCTCATGGGCTAGCGATAAAAAGAATTAATCTTTTTTTTCCTCTTCACTCTTTTCTTCTTCTTCTTTGGTTGCGTTTTTAAATTCTTTTATGCCTGTGCCCAGACCCTTCATGAGCTCAGGAATTTTTCTTCCCCCAAATAAAAGAAGGATAACCAAGGCAATGACTAGAATTTGAACAGGACTAATAGCAAGTATCATACTACTGATTTTTAACAAAGGTAACAAAGAAAAGGGACTTGCTGTTTATGTAATTTCGCTATTGTACAACTGCCTATATTTGCATCAATGGAGCCCAAAAAAACAAAGAGGTCTGGTTTTTGGCAGCGTTGGCTGGCAAAGTATCGTTTTGTTATCCTTAACGAAGAAACTTTTGAAGAGCGATTTTCCTACAAACTGAATCGCCTGAATGTGTTTTTGACCGTTTCTATTTCCATTATGCTGCTTATCGCAGCTACTTTTTTGGTTATTGCCAAAACCTCACTAAAAGAATACATCCCCGGATATGACTCTTCTGAGTTACGGCGACAAGCAATACGCAACAACTTTCGCCTCGACTCATTGCAGCAGGCATTGATGCGCAATCAGCGCTATTTACTCTCTGTAAATCAGGTGTTACGTGGAGATTTAGACCTCCAAGAGCTTGAGCGACAAATAACCAACGACTCTATTCGTATTGATACTGCCACCGTTGACTTTGCTACTTCAGAGGCGGACTCATTGCTACGTGCAGACGTAGAACAAGACGAGAAATACAATGTTTTGGAAACTGCAGATCAAACGATTCCCTTTGTTCTTTTCCCTCCAGCAACGGGCACTATTAGCCAGCTCTTTGACCCAGCGGCAGCACATTATGCGGTGGATATAGTAACGGACCGAAAAACACCTGTAAAAGCGGTTGCTGAAGGAAACGTAATTTTTGCCGGCTGGACCACAGACACGGGCTATGTGATTATCATCAACCATCCGTACAACATTATCTCTGTTTACAAGCACAACGCTTCTTTAAACGTAAATCAAGGCGATGCCGTTCAGCAAGGACAAGTAATTGCCACCACAGGAAACTCAGGCACCATGACCACAGGGCCACACCTACATTTTGAACTTTGGAGCAATGGGTACGCCCTAAATCCAACAGAGTTTATAGAATTTGAATAATGAGTATCAAGCAATACATGGCCAAAAAATGGGCCAAAAGGGTAGTAAAAAAAACCACCCTTTGGGCGAACAACCCTATAGAAACGCAAAGGAAGGTCCTACTGGCGTTGGTGCGCAAAGCCTCAAAAACGGGCTTTGGTCGCGACCATGATTTTGACAGCATTACCGATTATGCTTCATTTAAGGCACGAGTACCATTAGGGGATTATGAGCGACTTCGTCCCTATGTAGACCGCGTTGTTTCTGGGGAAAAAGATGTGCTTTGGCCCGGAAAACCCATGTATTTTTCCAAGACCTCAGGAACAACTTCAGGAATTAAATACATTCCTATTTCAAAGGAGTCTATGCCCACCCATATAAATACTGCTCAAAACGCCCTGCTTCATTACATTCACCACTCCGGCAACAGTTCTTTTGTTGACGGGAAGATGATTTTTTTACAAGGCAGCCCCATTATGTCGGTCACCAACGGCATACAAACCGGACGGTTGTCAGGAATAGTCGCCCACTATGTCCCTTCATACTTGCAACGTAACCGTCTTCCAAGCTGGAAAACAAACTGTATAGAGGATTGGGAACAAAAGGTGGATGCGATTGTAGCTGAAACCATACATGAGGACATGCGTTTGATTAGCGGTATTCCGCCTTGGGTAAAAATGTATTTTGAGCGCCTTAGCGCTAAGAGCGAAAAAAAAATTGCTGAACTTTTTCCTAATTTTTCGTTGTTTGTTTATGGCGGAGTAAATTACGCACCCTACCGAGGTGCATTGGAGGAGTTGATAGGCAAGCAAGTGGACAGCGTAGAGTTATACCCTGCATCTGAGGGTTTTATTGCTTTCCAAGACGACCCCAATAGTGACGGCATGTTGCTGCAGTTGAATACAGGGATTTTTTATGAATTTGTTGCGGCAGACAAAATACACGAAGAAAACCCAATTCGCCTTTCCTTAGAAGAGGTGGAGTTAGGGGTTAATTACGCCATTATCCTAAACACCAACGCCGGACTATGGGGCTATAACATAGGCGACACGGTTTCGTTTGTTAGCCTTAATCCGTACCGAATTATAGTCACGGGTAGAATAAAGCACTTCATTTCTGCTTTTGGCGAGCACGTAATTGGCAAAGAAGTTGAGCGTGCTATGCAAGAAACATTGATTAAGCACGAAGCTCGAGTAGCTGAATTTACAGTTGCCCCCGAAGTTACGCCCGAGAGCGGATTGCCGCACCATGAATGGTGGATTGCTTTTGAAAAATCACCCAAAGACCTAGATGCGTTTGCGGCAGACTTAGACAGAGCCATGTGTGACCAAAATACCTATTACGATGATCTTATAAAAGGGGCTGTTTTACGGCCACTAGTTATTAGAGCATTAGCTGCAGACGCCTTTGAACAGTATATGAAAAGCATAGGAAAGCTTGGCGGTCAAAACAAAACCCCTAGGCTAACAAACGACAGAAAAATTGCAGATGCGCTCAAAAACGAGTCCCTTAAACAATAAATTACCCCCTCGTTATTGATGATAAAAAAGGCGCGAAAACACAAGTTTTCAAAAGCCCTTTTGAGAAAATCGCGGATATTTTTTAGTGACTAAATAAACACCCGACAACACAACAACAGCACCGGCAAATTTTGTAATTGACAGGGTATCAGCGCCAACAATAATTGCATACAAAATACCAATAAGGGGCTGTAAATAAGTAAAGACCCCTATGGTGCTTGCCTTCAGTTGCTTTAAAGCATATACATTAAATAAATATGTCAAGAAAGTAGTCCCTACAATTACAAAAGCAAAGCGCCAAATTGCTGAAAAAGGCAAATCGCCCCACGCGACCGCATTGAATTCTTTATAAGTAACAGGTAAGGACAATACAAAGCCAAACAAAAACAACCATTTTAGTAAATGAACGGTAGTATACTTGGCAGACAATGACTTAACTAAAACCAAGTATAGAGCAAAGGATGTGGCATTAATAACGAAGAGGATGTTGCCCAAAGGAATATTGGGGGCATCTTGTCGTATTTCTTGACCAAACAACACCAGCACCATTGCGCCAGCAAAGCCCAATAAAACTCCCAGAACTCTAGGCAACAGCAACTTCTCTTTTATCAAAAGTGCCGAGAAGACAAAGACCAGAATAGGAGTGATTGTAATGAGCACAGCGCTGTTGATGGGCGTAGAGTACTCGATTCCTTTAAAAAAACAAAGCATATTGATGACCATGCCCAAAAAGGCACACAACAATATATGGGGGAAATCGCGCAACAAAACGCGTTGTGGACGAATAAAGAAACTTACCAGCCAAAACAGCACAGTGGCGCCTAATAAGCGCAGCTGAACAAACCCAAGCCCTTGAATGTAGGTGGGCATCACTTCTTTTGCAATGGTGTGGTTCAGCGCATAAATTGTGGTTGCGCAGAAAGCAGCCAAAAGGGCAAGCGTTCGTTTATCCATGAAGCGCAGAGTTCATTTCAGCAACAGTTGATTTGGCATTTCCCACGTAAGCAACATTGTTAAAGATAAGGATGGGGCGCTTTAAGCAACTGTATTCTTTTTCTAATAAGTCTTTATAAACGCGTTCAGTAAAGACCGTGCCTTCACGTTTTAGATGAGCAAAAACCCGCCCCCGTTTATTTATTAAGGCCTCATAGCTTTTTGTAGTGGCGTACAAAAAATCGAGTTGGTCTTTGCTTGCAGGGCGCTGCTTGACATCTTGTAGTAGTGGACTTTCTGTAAGGCCAAGATCTTTTATTATACGGATGCAGGTAGAACAAGTTGAGAGATAAAGAAAGGTATTTTCCATAATGATGCAAAGGTCTATCAATTAATGCAGAAACTTAAATACATTTGCGGTAAATTATTGTTATGGCTAAAGATAAGCTAAAGTTTAACTCAAGAACCATTCATGGAGGGCAAGAACCAGACAAAGCATACGGATCTGTGATGCCCCCTGTTTACCTAACATCCACTTACGCACAGTCAAAACCTGGAGCGCACTTAGGCTATGAATACAGCAGGTCGCACAATCCTACACGGACAGCCCTAGAACAGTCTTTGGCAAGTATAGAATCGGGGAACCACGCACTTGCATTTGCTTCAGGAATGGCAGCAATTGATGCCGTGATTAAGTTACTTAGCCCTGGAGATGAGGTAATTTCAACCAATGATTTATACGGAGGAACCTATCGTATTTTCACAAAAGTATTTGCACACTATGGAGTGAAATTTCACTTTGTTCCCATGGGAGATATCGATGAGGTGAAAAAGCACATCAACAACAACACTAAGCTACTTTGGGTAGAAACACCAACAAACCCACTGATGCAGGTCATCGACATTAAGGCGATGTCTATCCTCGCCAAAGAGAACCAGTTGATGCTTGCGGTAGACAACACTTTTGCATCTCCATACTTACAACGTCCTTTGGAGCTTGGCGCTGACATCGTGATGCATTCTGCAACCAAATATTTGGGTGGACACAGCGATGTAGTTTTAGGCGCTCTTGTTGTTCATGATTCGGAGCTTGCAAATCGCTTGGCGTTTATTCAAAACGCAAGTGGAGCTGTTCCTGGGCCCATGGATGCTTTTTTGGTACTCCGAGGAATCAAAACACTACATGTTCGCATGCAACGACACTGCGAGAACGGGCGTATAGTTGCGGCTTTTTTGAAAGGACACCCACAGATTCAAAAAGTGTATTGGCCAGGTTTTTCTGATCACCCAAATCATGAAGTAGCCAAAACCCAAATGGACGATTTTGGCGGTATGATTTCTTTTGTACACAAAGACAGTAGCCTTGAGAAAGCGGTGTCGATTGTTTCCTCACTTAACGTCTTTACGCTAGCAGAGTCTCTTGGGGGTGTAGAAAGTCTAGCAGGGCATCCGGCAAGCATGACTCACGCATCAATCCCCAAAGAGGAGCGCGAGAAAACGGGAGTAACAGACGGACTAATTCGCTTAAGTGTAGGAATTGAGGACAGCGAAGACCTAATTGCAGACCTAGCCCAAGCATTGGGTTAAATTTATAAATAAAGCGTACATTGGATTAACAATTTAATTCTTATGGATCAAGTCATCAATAACTTTCTGGAAGAAGTAAAGAGAAGAAATGCGCACGAACCTGAGTTTATGCAGGCAGTAACTGAAGTAGCGCAAACAGTTTTGCCTTACATCGTTACACAAGAGATTTATCACGGAAAAAACATACTTATGCGCATGGTTGAGCCAGAGCGTGTCGTTATGTTTCGTGTTCCCTGGATAGACGATCAGGGGGAAATACAAGTGAACAGAGGCTATCGGATTGAGATGAACTCGGCGATAGGCCCATACAAAGGAGGTCTTCGCTTTCACGAATCTGTTAACCTTAGCATACTCAAGTTTTTGGCCTTCGAGCAAGTATTTAAAAACGCGCTTACGACGCTTCCAATGGGCGGAGGTAAAGGGGGTGCAGACTTTAATCCAAAAGGCAAGTCGGATGGCGAGGTAATGCGTTTTTGTCAAAGTTTTATGACAGAGCTATTTCGGCATATTGGCCCAAACCGAGATATTCCTGCTGGCGACATTGGCGTTGGTGGCAGAGAAATAGGGTATATGTTTGGGCAATACAAGCGATTAAAAAACGAATTTACAGGCGTCTTAACAGGGAAAGGAATTTCTTGGGGAGGGTCATTAATTCGGCCTGAGGCAACAGGCTATGGAGCGGTTTATTTTGCCCAAAATATGTTGGGAACTAGAGGAGAAAGCTTTGACGGGAAAAGTGTTGTCCTTTCAGGTTCTGGTAATGTAGCTCAGTACGCAGCAGAAAAATGCATTCAACTGGGCGCAAAAGTGCTCACCCTTTCCGATTCATCTGGATTTATTCATGACCCCGAAGGTATAGACACCGAAAAGCTGGCACATGTGATGTACTTAAAAAATGTGGCGCGTAAGCGAATTGATGAGTATGTACAGAAATATCCAAAAGCAAGCTCTCACAAGGGTCAAAAGCCCTGGGGGATTCGCTGTAACATCGCTATGCCCTGTGCAACACAAAACGAAATAGATGGGCAAGACGCCCAAACCTTGATAGCCAACGGCTGCTACTGTATTAGCGAAGGCGCAAACATGCCAGCTACTCCAGAAGCAATAGCACAGTTCCATCATCATGACATCCTTTACGCTCCTGGAAAAGCATCCAACGCAGGAGGGGTGGCTGTCTCAGGCCTCGAGATGGCCCAAAACTCGTTGCGTTATAATTGGACTCGCGAGGAGGTTGATCAGCGACTACAGGACATTATGCAAGACATTCATCAATCATGTGTCACCTATGGTTCTGAAAAGGGAAAAATAAACTACGAAAAAGGGGCCAATATCGCTGGCTTTGTCAAGGTTGCGGACGCCATGTTGGCGCAAGGAGTTGTGTAATATACCAGAATGCCACAAAATACGTTTGTTATTTGATGAAACAACTAAACTATTGGATGTTTTTGTGCTGCGTTGCTTTGTGCCAGCAGACGAACTACGCACAAACGAACCAGTGGGAATCATTTTATTCGTACAACAGCACCTCCAAAGCAGTACCTTTTGGACAAAAGCTAGTCGTTGCTGCAGAGAACGCGCTCTTAATTTACGACACAAGCTCTGCAACCTCACAGAAAATAACTACGGTAGATGGCCTTTCCGGAGACATTATTTCTGCAATATCAGTTTACCAAAGCATGGTGCTTATTGGGCATACAAATGGCTTGGTAGCGCAATATGATACAACAACCAAAAAAATAACATACGACAATTCAATTGAGCGAAATCCAAACCTTATCGCGACACAAAAGCAGATAAATCATATTCATTTAAATGGAGACACGGCTTTTTTGGCTACAGGTTTCGGCATAGTTGAGCTTAACCCTTCTACACTAGAGTTTGGCGATACCTATTACTTTGGCCCACTAGGCAATCGAATTGAAGTTATTCAAGCATATGTTTTTCAAAATAAATTATACGCAGCAACTGTTCAGGGGCTTTACAGCTCTTCAGTAAGCAACCCCCAGATATTGGAGTTTTCTTCATGGGATATGCATTCCATTGGGAAATGGGTGTCTTTGTGGCACCACGGAACGGATCTATTTGGAGCAATTAATGAAGGGAGCGCGACTAGCTTAAACAGAATTGGCGTAACCATAGAACAAAAAGCACATTACTCGGGCACCTTCAGAGATGTTTTCATAAGCGAAGAAGGGGTTGTATTAACCTTAAGAAGTAAAATTATCTTGTTGGATCCTGAGCAGTTTACAGCTAGTGAATACGGATCTATTCCAGGTGTTAAAGCGCATACATTTATGTTTGCGCATAGGCGGAGTAATTATTTTTTGATAGGCACATCAAGCAATGGCCTTGTTCGCTACGAAGCAACAGAAGAGCCTCAATTTCTCAGCCCAGACGGACCCTTGCTCAACAACATTTTTGACATCGAAACGCTAGAAAATGAACTGTGGATTTCCCACGGAGATTATTCTACATTTTACAACCCATACCCATTAGAAAAGTATGGCATGAGTCATTTTGTAGATAGTCAATGGAAAAACATAAGCAATGACGCTCTTTTTAACGTTGATAGCATTGTTCGTGTGGTGGCACATCCATCAGAGTTGGGAACGCTATACGCATGCTCTTATCATGGGGGCATCGTACATTTAAAAGAAAATGAAGCTGTCGAATTGTGGAATCTTAGCAACAGCGGCTTGGAAAGCTTGATATTTGATGGAGCTAATTATGTCAGTATCCGCGTCCGCGATGCAGTTGTAGACGATCAAGGGAACTTATGGTCGATTACTGCGTTTATCGAAAGAGGGCTTAAAAAGCGCACTCCTTCTGGCGAATGGACATCATTTGATATCACGGGAGCGATCCTTGATTACACCAAAGAATCAGGCTACTCAAATTTAGAATTTTACAACAATAAGCTTATGTTTTTTGGTGGAATTAACAGCGGAATTATGGCAGTTGACACATCGCAATCACCACCTGTTATGAAGCGAATCACAGGACAAGACTTTGGACTTCCTTCAGACGACGTCCGCTCAATACGCTTGGACAAAGACAACCGGTTATGGGTTGGTACACGAGAGGGAATAGCCGTTCTTTACACGCCAAATATATTTTTTGAAGAAGACACCAAGCTTAATGCTGTTGTTGTAAATGATGACGGCAACCTTAGGGAACTATTAAGCGGACAGTTTATAACGGATATTGAAGTAGATGGGAACAACCAAAAATGGATTAGCACAGCAAGCTCTGGCGTTTTTTTGATTAGCGCAAATGGCACAGAAATCCTGCACCACTTTACTAAAGAAAACAGCCCGCTTCCTTCTTCTTCTGTTAAAACAATTGGAATTGATGCGAGCACTGGGAAAGTGTATTTTGGGACGCTATTGGGCATGATTTCTTATCAAGGGGACGCCTACCAGCCAGAACAAGACTTATCTTCAGTTTCATTATTTCCAAACCCTGTACGCCCTGAGTATACAGGAAACCTGATTGTTCGAGGGCTTCAGCAGGATGCACGAATTAAGATTACGGATATAGCCGGGAACTTGGTTTATGACATGACCAGCAAAGGAGGAAGTGTTAGTTGGGATCTGAGGTCTTTTTCAGGGAGCCGCGTCCGTTCTGGGGTATATTTGTTATTTATTAGCTCAAAGGACGGAACAGACAGTAATGTCAAAAAAGTGATGATTATAAATTGATGGAATTGTCAACGAAGGGGATTGTCTTGAACGCGATCAACTATAGCGAAACAAGTGTTATTGTACATGTGTATACCTTGGATTATGGGTTGCGATCATTTATCGCTAAAGGTGTGCGGACAGCTAAGAAAAACAAAAGCCTTTCGATGGCTATGTTTCAGCCCTTGACCCAGCTGGAATTGCTAGCAAGCACACCAAAGCGCTCGGGGCTTGCGACCTTAAAATCGGCTAAAATTATCCACCCATATACGAGTATTCCAACCAACATGATTAAATCTAGTATTTGCATGTTTTTGGCAGAAATTCTTAGGTCTGTTCTTAAGGAAGAAGAAAAAAACGAAGTTCTGTATGCATTTTTGGAACACGCTTTTATTTGGTTAGATACGCATCAAAAAACAGCCAACTTTCACCTCTTTGTTCTTATACGACTAACGAAGTATTTGGGATTCTATCCCGACACAACGAACCGAAAGCTACAATTTTTTGACCTACAAAACGGTCACTTTTGTGTTAGTGCTGACAGCACGGATTGCGTGGGAGGCGAAGCAATTTCTTTGTTGAAAAGCTATTTAGGTATGAAATTTGATGAAGTGCAAGAGATTTCGGTTAACGCCCAACAGCGCAGAGAATTGTTATTACTACTTATGCGCTATTATCAAATTCACGTTCAGGGCTTTAAAGCGCCTAAATCATTAGCGGTTTTGTATGAAGTATTTAAGCAATAGCTTTTTTTTATTTATCGGCACAGCCTGTTTTACCCAAACGATAGTGGTACAAGACGGCATTACGCAAGAAGTTTTGGCACAGGTTGCTATTGTAGATAAAAAAAACGGCTTATTTGTGGCCACCGACAACGATGGAGTTGCCAATCTAAATAACTTTTCATCCCAAGCAGTGCTTTCCTTTACGCACATGGGTTATGAAGAAACGATTCGAACCAAATCAAGCTTAGTAACGAACCAAACCATTTGGCTAACTCCAGACCGTGAACTTCTCGAAGAAATTATCCTTTCTGTATCGCGGTCAACAGACAAAAAGCAGCGCTTAGCTCAACAAGTTTCCGTACTTACGGAAGAAGCAATCAACAGGCAAAACCCAGAAAGCACAGCGGTTTTGTTACGTCAAGCCCCTGGGGTTCGCGTTCAACAATCTCAAGGCGGAGGAGGCAGTCCTGTTTTACGCGGATTTGAGGCTAATAGGGTTCTCTTGGTTGTGGACGGCGTTAGGCTAAATAATGCTATTTTTCGTTCAGGACATTTGCACAATGTTTTGAGTGTTGATCCTTTGAGCTTAAGCAGGGCCGAGGTTATTTTTGGCCCATCTTCTGTAGGATATGGCTCAGATGCGCTTGGAGGCGTCATACATTTTTATACCAAAACGCCACTAATCAATCAAGAAAAAAAGATGAAACTCCTGGGCTCTTCGTCTTATACATTTAATCAAAATACGAGCAAACAATCGCTCCTCTTTGAATTTAGCGGCGCCAAGTGGGCCATGTTACAACAAATTTCTTATTCTCATTTTGGAAACATTGAAATGGGGAAAAGACGCCCACATGGGTTTACCGATTGGGGGAAGGTTACTCATTATTCACAAAATTCAGACACCTATTTTGCTGCAGCGCCAACCCAGACAAATGACCACAATAAGCAGTTCAATTCAGGCTATACACAAACAGACCTACTTCAAAAATGGATCTATCACGCACAGAACGGAGTTAAATTCACACTTAACTTACAAGGCTCATCCTCGAGTAATATCCCTCGCTTTGACAAATTGTGCGAACACCGAAACGGCAGTTTACGCTTTGCTCGCTGGGACTACGGACCTCAAAAACGATTACTTATTTCTCCTCAGCTTAGCTTTGTGGGAAATAAGTCGTGGTTACACTCTGGAAAGATTACGGCAGCAGTACAACACTTAGAAGAATCTCGTATCATAAGAAAGTTTAGCAGCTTAACTAGAGAAACCCAGCTCGAAAAGCTAGCGGTATACAGCCTCAACGCTGATTTTAAAGCCAAAACAGCCAAGGGGAAAGACTGGTCTTATGGTTTAGAACTAACCTATAACGATGTTCAGTCTAGCGCTTTTGCACAAGAACTGGCTGTTGCGGGAAACACGATTATTGGATTGAGTCCCAAAAACCATATTCCTACGCGTTACCCAAGTGGTGGCAGCACCTATTCGACTTTTGCTGTATACACAGATTTCCGATACGATTTGACTCCAAAAAGCACACTTTCTTTTGGTGTTCGGCATACCATGACCGAGCTGCAAGCTAGTTGGAGTGAACAAGCACTTATAGACGCCCGACTAGATCATGCAAAGCAAACCCACCAATCCTCTACCGCCACGGTCGGATATAGCCACAAGCCAAACAGCCAATGGCAATTAAAAGCTTTAGTATCCTCGGGTTTTCGCGCACCAAACATAGACGATTTAGGGAAGACCCGTGAAAACAACGGTCTTTTAAGTGTTCCCAATGTAGCGCTTAACCCAGAATATATATACAGTTCGGACATTGGGGTGCGCCACCAATGGAAAGACCGCTCCTTTGTCGAAATAAACGGCTACTATGCTTATGTCCAGGATTATATAGCGCGTGGAGATTATATGTTGCCTTATGACGATTCAACTCAAGACAGGGAGACGATTTTATACTCGGGAGACGAGGTTCATACCATAGCAAACGTTAACGTAGGAGGCGTTCGTGTTTATGGATTTACCAGTCGAGCGAATTGGAATATTTCTTCAAACATCAGCTATGATGGAAACCTTATACTTACTAAAGGGCGTGGAAATAAAATCAGTGGGAATTTACCCTCCATAAGCCCTTTGCTTGTATCACAACGCCTCCAGTGGAAACTGCCAAATGGAGAGCTTTCCTTACTTTGGAGTCATGCGCAAGCAAAAAATGCAAATGATTATAGTCCTTGGGGCGAAGACGGCCTTGAGGAAACACCCATTCGTTCTGAAAACGCCGAGGGAATAATTTATATGGGGAACCCTGCATGGCACCGCTGGGATTTCCAAATTGACATTGCATTAAGCCCCTCAATATGGATTTCGGGCAGCATTTTTAACCTATGGGACACGCATTATCGTGAATTTGCCTCTGGAATTTCTGCCCCAGGGAGAAGCCTTAAGTTAGCTATTCGGTATAATTTATAGCGATTAGCCTCCGTAGAAGCGGAGTTTTCCCCTAAATTAATTACTTTCGCTTGCATAATTTTAGAAAGCAGTTTTGTTTCCTTCATACAAACAACTTGACCTGCCTCACGTAGCAGCAGAAATATCTTCTTTCTGGGACGAGCATCTTGTCTTTGAAGCAAGTGTGGATACCCGTGAAGGAAGACCTCCTTTTGTTTTTTTTGAGGGTCCACCCTCTGCAAATGGGCTTCCAGGAATTCATCACGTTTTGGCTAGGGCATTAAAAGATATTTTTTGTCGGTACAAAACCCAACAAGGGTATCAGGTAAAGCGCAAGGCAGGCTGGGATACCCATGGCTTACCAGTAGAACTCGGCGTTGAAAAAGAATTAGGCATTACCAAAGAAGATATTGGGAAAACCATTAGTGTTGCTCAATACAACAAGGCATGTCGCGAAGCAGTTATGCGCTACACGGACGTTTGGAACGACCTAACCAAGAAAATGGGGTATTGGGTGGACATGCAAGACCCTTATGTTACCTATACACCTAAGTATATGGAGTCAGTTTGGTGGCTATTGGCAACCATGTACAAAAAAGGGCTTATTTACAAAGGCTATACCATTCAGCCTTATTCTCCAATGGCTGGAACAGGACTTTCTTCACATGAGCTGAATCAACCGGGTTGCTATCGCGATGTTACGGATACCTCCGTTACCGCCCAATTCAAAACCATTGAGGACTCTCTTCCAGCAGCGTTAAAGCACGACCTTCCGTTGTATATTCTAGCATGGACAACCACCCCTTGGACATTACCTTCTAATACAGCCCTTACTGTAGGCCCAAAAATTGAGTACGCTGTTGTACATACAGTAAATCAATACACCTATTCACCAGTGCGGGTATTGCTTGCGCAAAAACTTATTACCAAACAGTTTGGCAAAAAATATAAAGCGGTAAATACCCGCGATGAAGTGGTTCAGTATTCAGAAGGAGATAAAGTAATACCTTACTGGATAGAACAACAGGTTTTGGGCGCTGAGTTAGTAGGTATCCAATACGAACAACTATGGACCGAATCTCCGCTACCCTATCAAAATGCTGCTGATGCCTTTCGGGTCATTTCGGGCAACTTTGTCACAACAGAAGATGGTACAGGAATAGTGCATACGGCCCCCACTTTTGGCGCAGACGACGCTATGGTTGCTAAAGAGGCTAGTCCACCTATACCTCCACTCCTTGTGCTTGACGAAAACAACCATGCGGTACCCTTGGTAGATTTGCAAGGAAAATTCCGACCAGAAGTAGGTTTGGTAGGCGGGAAATGGATAAAAAATGAGTTTTACCCAAAAGGGGAAGCCCCTGAAAAATCAGTTGATGTAGAAATCGCTATTCGATTAAAAGAAGAGAATAAAGCGTTTAAAGTTGAAAAATATGTACACAGCTATCCCCATTGCTGGCGCACAGACGCACCTGTATTGTACTATCCTTTAGACTCGTGGTTTATCCATGTTCAAGGGCACAAAGACCGAATGGTTGAGTTGAATAAGACGATTCAATGGAAGCCTGCCAAAACTGGCGAGGGCCGCTTCGGAAATTGGCTTGCAAGTGCCAACGACTGGAATTTATCCCGGTCAAGATTTTGGGGCATTCCGCTGCCCATTTGGCGCACGTCAGACGGAAATGAAACGCGTATTATAGGCTCTATCGAAGAACTAAAATTAGCTGTAGAAGAATCTGTTGCTGCCGGGTTGATGGTAAACAATCCATTTTCTGCATTCACCCCAGGGGATTTTTCGGAGAAAAATTACAATCAGGTAGACTTGCACAAAGATACAGTCGACGAACTGGTGCTACTAAGCGAGTCAGGGAAGCCGATGTTTCGAGAGGCAGACCTTATAGACGTTTGGTTTGATTCGGGTTCTATGCCTTATGCCCAATGGCATTATCCGTTTGAAAACAAAGAAAAAATAGACCAGGGCATTAGCTTCCCCGCCGATTATATTGCGGAAGGAGTTGACCAAACTCGGGGATGGTTCTACACCCTTCACGCTATTGCTACTCTGGTTTTTGACTCAGTTGCCTATAAGAATGTAGTTTCCAACGGCTTGGTTCTTGATAAAAATGGACAGAAAATGTCTAAGCGTTTGGGAAATGCTGCAGATCCATTTGAAACCATAGCGCGTTATGGCCCAGATGCTACCCGCTGGTATATGATAAGCAACGCCAACCCTTGGGATAATCTCAAATTTGATTTGGAGGGAATTGAGGAGGTTCGCAGGAAGTTTTTCGGCACGCTTTACAACAGCTATTCTTTTTTTAGTTTATATGCCAATATTGATGGTTTTGTCTTTTCAGAAGATGAAATAGAGCTCGCAGACCGTCCAGAAATTGATCAGTGGATATTGTCAGAGCTTCACAGCTTAATCAAAAACACCACAGCGCTATACGATGCTTACGAACCTACGCGAGCGTGTCGTGCGATTAATCACTTTGTGACGGAAGATTTGAGCAATTGGTATGTTCGTTTGTGTCGAAGACGTTTTTGGAAAGGGGACTACGAAAGAGATAAAATTTCGGCCTATCAAACGCTTTATGAATGCCTCATAAGCGTTTCTAAAATGATGGCTCCCGTAGCACCGTTTTATGCCGATCGCTTGTTTCAGGATTTAAACGGCAGTACTCAACGGGAACCCGCAAGCTCTGTACACGTGTCGTATTATCCCAAGCATAAGCCTGAGTGGATTAATCCAGACTTGGAACAAAAAATGCAACGTGCGCAAAAAATCACCTCCTTGGTTTTGTCCCTGCGCAAACGAGAAAAAATCAAGGTACGCCAACCGCTACAGCGGATAATGATACCCGTATTGGACAACCTTGCTCGCGAACAGATTGAGGCAGTATCTACTCTAATTGCTGCAGAGGTAAATGTAAAAGAGGTAGTGCTATTAGATGACAGCTCTTCTATTTTGGTAAAAGAAATAAAGCCTAATTTTAAAACCCTAGGCCCTCGATTTGGAAAAGACATGGGCGAGGTAGTCAAAGCAATTCAAGCATTAAGCGAGGAAGACATTGCTACACTAGAGCAAATTGGGTCGGTAGAGTTAGAGCTTGACAATAAAAAGTGTATTTTACAAGCAGAGGATGTTGTCGTCAGCTCTAAAGATGTGGCGGGATGGCTTGTTGCCTCTGAGCAAGGGGTAACCGTAGCCTTGGACGTACAGATGAGCGAGTCGCTTCGATTGGAGGGAATGGCTCGAGAATTGATAAACCGACTTCAAAACACACGTAAAGAGTTAGGTTTTGAAGTAACCGACAAAGTTGATGTCTTGTTAACCACAAGTAAAGAACTTGACGCAATATTAAAAGAAAACAAATCGTATATTCAACATGAAATTTTGGCAACCAATATCAATACAGCCAAAAAGCTTCCAAATAATGCAATCGAACTCTCGTTTGATTCATTAGAAGTGAATGTACAGATGGTTAAATCGAAATAAAGTGAAATTATGGAACTAAAAAACCGTTATCCAGATGAAGCCTTACAAGAGTTTAAGGCACTTATTGAAGAGAAAATAGCTAAAGCCCAAAACGATCTCGAACTCATACGAAGCGCGTATATGAACGACGGGAATAATGGCACAGACGACACAGCCCCTACTTTTAAAGCATTTGAAGAGGGTTCAGCAACCATGTCAAAAGAGGCAAATACGCAACTAGCGTTACGTCAAGAAAAATTTATTCGGGACCTAAAAAATGCCCTTATTCGTATTGAAAATAAAACCTATGGTGTTTGTCGGGTAACGGGGAAACTCATAAGCGCAGAGCGACTGAAACTTGTTCCGCACGCAACCTTAAGCATTGAGGCCAAAAAAATGCAGCGATAGCTGATGAACTTACGCAAGATTTGCTGGATTGTCTTTGCGGTCTTAGTTGTAGACCAAGTACTGAAGGCTTATATTAAGCTTAGCTTCCCACTTACCTATTACGGTACAGATGCTATTGTGGACTGGGGCTGGTTTCGCCTTTTGTTTGTTGAAAACAAAGGGATGGCTTGGGGCGCCCGCTTGGACAATATTTTCCCTTTCATATCAGAAAAAACAGCAAAGCTCTTGTTGAGTATTTTCCGTCTTTTAGCGGTTACAGCAATTGGTATTTGGTTAAGACGAGCGGTACAGCAAAAGCTCCCAAAAAAACAGCTTATTGCCGTTGCGTTTATATTTGCGGGCGCTATAGGAAATATCATAGACTCGGTGTTTTATGGCGTACTTTTCTCGGACAGCATAGGCCAAGTAGCTACTTTTTTGCCAAAGGGAGGAGGTTATGCGCCCCTTATGTTTGGTCATGTGGTGGATATGTTTCAGTTTCCCATGTTTACATGGGTTTGGCCCGATTGGCTTCCATTTGTAGGGGGCACATCGTTTACTTTTTTTGAGCCTGTTTTTAACGTTGCAGATAGCGCCATCTGTGTAGGGGTTGCCCTATTATTGATTCAACAGCGAAAATCCGCTAATCGATAGTATAGACGCTTCTTGGCGTTATGATTACATCTAGAGGGACATCTGTATCCGCAACATCTTCAATCTGCTTTAGGGGATCGAAAAAGCACACCCCTATTTTCTTGACCTCTGCACGACAGCGCTTCAAAAAACGATCGTAATAGCCTTTTCCATACCCAACTCGCTGTCCAGAAAGATCAAAGCAGAGCAGGGGCACAATAACGACATCGATGCTTTTTGGGGGGACAACGGAATTAATTTTTGGCTCTAGTATTCCCCATTTATTGGGCACAAAAGGATGATTTATATCCCATTGAACAGCTTCCATTAATCCAGAGTTGTCTATTACTTTTGGAAAACATAGCTCCATCTGTTGAAAGTGAGTGATCCAGTTTTCGACTGGGATTTCTTTTTTTTTGGGGCTAGCTTTGTAGAGGAGCAAGCGCTGGCCTTGAACGAAACCTGTTTGTTGTAGTTGTGCTAATATAGCATTACTGGCATCGCTCAATTGTTGTTTTGTCAAGCTCTTGCGTTTATCTTTGAATAACTGTCGTAAGGCTTCCTTTTTGGCCATGCATAAATATAAACGATTCCCTGTTAAGTTTTTGTATTTTAGTATCATGACTCAGGAGGCGCTAAAACGACAGGTATCTTCACTTCCCAATGAGCCTGGGGTGTATCAATACTACAACGAAGCAGGGGAAATCATTTATGTAGGAAAGGCGAAAGACTTGAAAAAGCGCGTATCATCCTACTTTAGAAAGCAGGTAGATTCCAGAAAAACCCGAAACCTTGTTAACTCCATACATGCACTCAAGCATATAGTCGTTCCTACCGAATCAGACGCGCTCATCTTGGAAAATACCTTGATAAAAGAGCACCAACCCAAGTACAATATTTTATTGCGCGATGACAAAACATATCCGTGGATATGTATAAAAAAGGAGCGGTTTCCTCGTGTATTTGCCACTCGGAAAGTTATACAAGACGGGTCAGCATATTTTGGGCCATTTACCAATGCAAAAACGGTTCGTGTATTGTTGGAACTAATCAATGAGTTATATCCATTGCGCACCTGTCATTACGACTTAAGCGCCGCGCAAGTAGCTAGCGAGAAATACAAAGTATGTTTGGAATACCACATCGGAAACTGCTTGGCACCTTGTGTAGGCAAGCAAACAACAACACACTACGAAGAAGCAATTACGCACATACGCGCAATACTTCAAGGGAGGTTCAAGCAGGTAAATGAGGCGTTTAAAAAAGAGATGACAGCTGCTGCGGAAACCCTACAGTTTGAACATGCTCAAAAAATCAAAGTAAAAATAGAAGCCCTCAAACATTACCAGGCCAAATCGGCTGTAGTTAGTGCAAAAATAAACGCAGTTGACGTTTGTACGATTGTCAGTGATGAACAAACAGCTTTTGTTAACTTTTTACAACTCGCCTACGGCTCAATCATACGGTTTCACAGCTTAACCTTAAAGAAAAAGTTAGCCGAATCAGATGAGGAGTTATTGCGTGTAGCAGTGGTCGAACTCAGGAGGAGGTTTTCTTCTACCTCAAAGGAAATCATACTTCCATTTGCAATAGACTTGGGGGAAGACGTTCGAGTTACTGTTCCACAAAAAGGAGAAAAAAAGCAGCTGTTAAGCCTTTCAATTCGCAACGCTAAGCAGGCAAGAATAGAACAACTTAAGCAGATAAAGCTCACCGATCCAGAGCAACATAGCCAACGTGTGATGGAGCAAATGCAGCGCGATTTACGCCTGACCAAACCGCCGTTTCACATAGAGTGTTTTGACAACTCCAACATACAAGGAAGCGATCCAGTAGCCGCATGTGTTGTTTTTCGAAACGGAAAGCCCAGCAAAAAAGAGTATCGTCACTACGGGATCAAAACGGTAGACGGTCCAGATGACTTTGCCTCAATGGAAGAAGTTGTTTATCGTAGGTACAAGCGCTTGTTGGCCGAAGGGACTCCGTTGCCACAGTTGGTGGTCATTGACGGAGGCAAAGGACAACTAAGCGCGGCACTAAAAAGCTTCGACGTGCTTGGTATTAGAGGGAAAGTAGCCATTCTTGGGATAGCGAAAAGGCTAGAAGAGCTTTACTTTCCAGACGACCCCATTCCACTTTATTTGGATAAACGTTCGGAAACCTTACGCATTGTTCAACAGCTTCGCAATGAAGCCCACCGTTTTGGCATAAGGCTACACCGAAACAAAAGAAGCAAAGGGGCAACTAGCTCTGCCCTAGAGAATATCCCAGGGATTGGCGAAAAAACCAGTATACAATTACTAAAAAAGTTTAAATCTGTAAAGCGAATCAAGGCAACCTCTCAAGAAGATCTAACAGCACTTTTAGGCCCTGCAAAAGCAAAAATAATAGTTAAATACCTACGCCGTGACACACCCTAAGCTACTCCTTTTTTCTTTTTTTCTTTTTGTACTTCAAGCCCAAGAAGTGACGAACCCAAGGGTAGGGCTTATTTTAAGTGGAGGAGGCGCCAAGGGGATGGCCCATGTAGGGGTGCTGAAAGAAATTGAACGCGCAGGGGTACGGATAGATTATATAGGTGGCACAAGCATGGGCGCAATTGTTGGCGGCCTTTACGCTTGTGGATATTCTGCGCAACAGCTGGAACAATTATTGCTTCAAACAAACCTCAACGATTTGATTAACGATAAGTTTCCGCGCGACCACAAATCATTTGCCGAAAAAGAAGACAGTGAACGCTATGCTTTTTCGCTTCCCGTTAATAAAGGCAAAGTTCAATTTCCCCTATCTTTATCCAAAGGGCAACAGACCTTTGGCTTTTTGGTGCAGTTGACATACGATCAACGAAACACAACCGACTTTAGTCAGTTACCCATTCCTTTCTATTGTATCGCTACAGACATAGAAACCGGCGAAAAGGTTGTTTTAGACAATGGATATTTGCCGCTGGCAATGAATGCAAGTGGCGCATTGCCGACTCTTTTTTCTCCCATAAAAGTCAAGAGGAAAATGTTAATTGATGGAGGCGTTGCAGACAATTACCCAATAGAGGAAATGCTGCAAAAAGGAGTAGATATTATTATCGGAGTAGATGTGCAAACCTCTCTCAATAAAGACAAAGAGGCAGAAACATTTTCCGAGGTACTTGTGCGTATTAGCGGGTTTCAGACAGCAAAGCTTATGGGGCCAAAAAAGAAGAAAACGGACATTTACATAAAACCAGATTTGACAGAATACAATATGTTGTCTTTTGGGGAGCAAGCGGAAATCATTACGCGTGGTGTTGCGGCTGCGCGAAGCGTTTATCCACAGCTAAAAGAACTAGCCGAAAAGCAAAACCCAGTTCAGGCACCACCAAAAAAGTTGCCCGAATCATTTAGGCTTGACAAACTAAAACTCAGTCAAACGTCCAATTACAAGACGAATTATTTATTGGGAAAAATTCGCTTACAACAAGGAACAACACATTCGTTTAGCAAGCTTCGTGAGGGCATGTCCACGCTGGCGGCCACACAGAATTTTGACACCTTTCGTTATTCGCTTGACACTGAGAATGGCCAGGAAGTTTTGAATATAGCACTTGAAGAACTTCCTCATAAGGCACTTTTTCGAGGGGGTTTAAGTTATAACGACTTATTTGGCGCCTCAGCGCTTCTAAACATGACCCAAAAACATGCATTACTCAAAAATGACGAGTTGTCTGCTGACATTATTTTGGGGCAGTATTTTAGGTATCATCTATCCTACTTTATTGACAAAGGTCGCTTTTGGAGTATTGGGGTCCGTGCCAAAATGGATCAGTTTGAAACAGCGGCACCATTTGTTGTTAGCCCAGCCACAGGCGGAGGTTCGTTTACCGCCTCTAACACTAAGGTACTGGCACAGACAAATACTTTTTATGTACAAACCGTTTTTCGCGAAGAAGCTCTATTGGGGATAGGTCTTGAGCACCAAAGAAATAAATTTATTACAAACTTATTGGACAACCAATCAGGAGCGTTTTTGGCAGTAGACGATGCAGACTATTACAGTGCCCTAGGGTACCTCAAAGCAGATACTCGAGACGATGCACATTTTCCCAAAAAAGGGGGCTTCTTTTCGGGTACACTTTCTTACTATTTTAAACAACAAGCAAGCCAAGCAACGAATGCCTTTACCCCATTTCTTATCGGAAAAGCTCAGATGGGGGCAACGATTCCCGTTTCTAGAAAGTGGACGTTAAACCTAAATACGATGGGAGGCTTTACTGTGGGCCGCCCAAACATCTCCAGCTTTGATTTTTACCTCGGCGGCTTTGGAAACGCTCCTTTGCTTCATTACCAGCCTTTTGTAGGATTAACCCAGCAATACGCAGGCGGAGATAGCTTTATCAAAGGCGTTATTGAATTTGATTATGCTTTTTCTGCCAGACAGCATGGGCGTCTAGTCCTTCATACCGGTATTATTGATGACGATATTTTTAGCACAAAGAATTGGGCTAAAGAGCCGGATTATTTTGGCATGGCGTTGACATACGGGCTGGAGTCATTTCTGGGGCCATTGGCTGCTACAGCCTCCTACAGCCCTCAATTTGGACGCATGGTTTATTATGTGAATTTAGGGTGGCAATTTTAAGAATAGAAAAATGCTTTTATGTACTTTTGTTCGCATGATTGCTAACCCATGGCGTTTGATTTTTTGGCTAGCCGTCTCTTTTCCGATTATTGGACAAGAAACAGCACCTGCACAAGATGCAAACACGACAACCAAAGCCCCTCAGGCCTACCAGGCAGGGGAGTGGTTTAGGTTTCGAATTCACTACGGTATTTTTAATGCCAGCTACGCTACAATTGAATTAATTGATGAAAAATGGGAAAATCAACCCGTCTATCACGCGCGCGCCATTGGTCGAACAACGGGGTTGGCCCGCTTGTTTTTTAAAGTGGACGATTATTATGACTCTTACTTTACACAGGACACATCTCGCCCGCTTTATTTCACCCGAAATATAGACGAAGGCGGTTATAAGAAAAACGTAACTATTCGTTTTGACCACCAGAACAAAAAAGCGGAGGTTAATGATTTGCTTGAAAACGATACGGCAACTTTTGATATGGAGTCTGATGTACAAGACCTAGTATCTTGCTTCTACTATTTGCGCAACCAATTTGATGCATCATCCATAAATGTGGGTGAATTCATTACTGTTAACCTTTTTTTTGATAAGGAGAATTTCGCCTTTAAGTTTAAATTTTTAGGAACAGAAGAGATCAAAACCAAATTTGGTCGTGTGAAATCATTAAAATTTCGCCCCTATGTTCATTCTGGCCGTGTGTTCCGCAGCAAACAGAGCATAACCCTGTGGGTAAGTGACGACGAAAACAAAATGCCGCTTCGTATGGAAGCCGAGCTTAAAGTGGGAAGTATAACGGCAGATTTAGATGCATTCAAAGGACTAAAAAATCAATTCAAAATTGTTGTACCAGATTAAGCGCATTATTTTTCTTTTACTCACGGGCCTATTAATCTCCTGTGGCGGTTCATCAAAACAAAAGGATGAAGCAAAACGACCACCCCCAGAACCCGAGGTTATGGCTTTTGGCTTTAACCTTAACGACTTTAAAGTGGTTCGCGACACCGTTCAACGCGGCGACACTTTTGCGGATATTTTTTTGGAAAATGGATTTAGCTATCCACAGATTTACGACATCAACCGAAAGACAAGAAAAGCATATAATTTTAGAAAAATACAACCCAAAAAGGCCTACACCTTTTTGTTTGAAAAAGACTCTTTAGCAACCCCAAGGGCTTTTATCTATCAACCTTCTATGCTTGATTACGTGGTGGTTCATCTGCGCGACTCCATTTATGCCCATAGATATAAAAAAGAAATAAAACTCCGCACGTTTGAGGCACAAGGTGTGATTAGTAGCTCACTTTCAGAAACCTTGGATGCTCAGCGACTGAGTCCATTATTGGCGTATGACTTATCTGATATTTATGCTTGGAGTATTGATTTTTTTCGCCTCGAAAAAGGAGATCGGTTTAAAATTATTTACACCCAAAAATATGTCGATGATTCTATTTATGTGGGGCTTAATCGCATACACGCAGCGTACTTTGAACATCGAAAAGCCCCTTACTACGCAATTGAATTTGAATCAGATGCTAAGCGAGGAATTACCGAATTCTTTGACGAAAAAGGCAAAAATTTAAGGCGTGCTTTTTTACAGGCTCCTGTGCAGTTTTCGCGCATTTCATCTCGATACAACAAACGCAGACGAATTTCTTATTATGGACGTACCAAACCCCACTACGGGACAGACTTTGCCGCACCAGTAGGAACACCTATTCGCGCCACAGCAAGCGGGACAGTTGTAGCGGCGGGTTACACACGCGGGAATGGAAATTATGTTACATTACGGCACAAAGGGACATACAAAACACAATATTTACACATGAATAAACGCAAGGTTCGTAAAGGTCAAAAAGTACAGCAGGGCGACATCATTGGCACCGTTGGAATGACCGGCTATACTTCTGGCCCACACGTGTGTTACAGGTTTTGGAAAAACGGCAGACAGGTGGACCCTTTTCGGCAGAAGCTCCCAGAAGCCAAACCCATTAACCCAGCACTTAAAGCAAAGTATATGGTTCATATGGAGCCCTTGAAAGAGTCCCTAGACTGTATCGAATTTTATCAAACAAACCAATCATCTCCCTAGTATGTCATTTCCTTCAATAAACCCGACCAAAACACAAGCGTGGAAGCAACTAGAGCAGTTCGCTAAATCACCTAAAAAACTACAAGATCTCTTTGCTCAAGAACCTTCTCGTGCTGCTGAATATTCTATTTTATGGGAAGAATTTTTTGTAGATTTTTCCAAGAACCACATAGACGCCGATACGCTAAAAGCCTTGTTTGCTCTAGCTAAAGAGGTTAAGTTAGACGACGCACGAAAAGCATATTTTGGTGGGGCAGTAATCAATCAAACAGAAAACAGGTCTGTTTTACACACGGCTTTGCGCGCATCCAAAAAGACAAGCATACGCGTTGATGATCAAAACGTTGTTCCAGAAGTTTATGCAGTTCGTCAACAGATAAAGGAATTTTGTTCTCGAATTATTGATGGCAGTCAAACCAGCGCTACAGGTCAAGCATTTACCGATGTAGTCAATATTGGTATAGGCGGGTCAGACCTAGGCCCAGCCATGATTACAGAGGCATTAGGCTATTATAAGAACCACCTAAACGTACATTTTATTTCCAATGTAGATGGGGACCATGTGATGGAGGTGCTTAAAAAGCTAACTCCTGCCACAACACTTTTTGTTGTGGTGTCAAAGACGTTCACCACTCAAGAGACCCTTTCCAATGCGACAACAGCCAAAAAATGGTTGACAGCTGCCCTAGGCGATACAGCTGTAGCAAAACACTTTGTTGCTGTATCCACAAACCTAACGGCGATAAAATCTTTTGGCATTGAGCCCGAAAACGTATTTCCTATGAACGATTGGGTAGGCGGACGTTTTTCGCTATGGAGTGCGGTTGGCTTGTCAATTGCCCTAGCCGTTGGACCAGATCATTTTGAAGCCTTGTTGGATGGAGCACGGCAAATGGACAACCATTTTGCTCAAGCGCCATTAGAAGAAAATATTCCCGTAGTACTTGCACTACTAACAGTTTGGTATACGACTTTTTTGGGGGCTCAGTCCGAAGCAATCATCCCTTACACACAGTATTTACATCAATTACCAGCCTATTTACAGCAGGGCATAATGGAAAGTAATGGAAAGTCTGTTGACCGTAACGGGAAGGCGGTGACATATCAAACAGGGAATATTGTTTGGGGAGCGCCTGGAACAAATGCACAACACGCCTTTTTTCAACTCATGCATCAAGGCACTAAGCTAATACCCGCTCATTTTATTGGGTTTGCTCAGTCGCTGCATGGAAACAAAGAGCACCATGACAAACTGATGGCTAACTTTTTTGCACAAACCGAAGCCTTAATGAGTGGCAAAACCGAAGCACAAGTCCGCGAAGAATTATCTGCAAAAGGACTATCTGGCGACTCCTTAGAAAAATTGGTGCCGTTTAAAATATTTACAGGCAATAAGCCCACCACCACGCTTCTTATAGAAAAGCTAACCCCCAAAACGCTGGGTGCACTTGTGGCCATGTACGAGCACAAGATTTTTGTGGAAGGTGTGGTGTGGAATATCTTTAGTTATGACCAGTGGGGTGTGGAGCTGGGCAAGCAATTGGCATCCGTTATTTTAGACGAGATGGACGCTTCAAGTTCAGTAAAACACGATAGCTCTACCACCCAACTTCTAGCGCGGTATAAAAGTTAATAAAATGTTAAAATTGTTTGACAATAACGCAACATTACAAAGCGATTAAGTTCGATATTAGCTGCATAAACTATTAATCACGATGAAAAATACAATCATTTATGTTATTGCCTTATTTACAGGTATTAGCGCATATGCACAGAACCAAGTTTCAGGTACTGTGGTCGATGCTGACAGTGGAAGCCCGCTTCCTGGAGCTAGTGTAGTAGCCCAGGGAACATCTACTGGAGTCACTACTGATTTTGACGGAAAGTTTTCCATTAATGTATCAGACTCGGCCACCTTGATAATTTCCTACATAGGCTATTCTTCAACAGAGGTTTCAGTTCCTGTTAGTGGAGATTTAGGCACAATAGAACTAAATGCCTCAGCCGAACAGCTTGAAGGAGTCATGGTAATTGCTGCTGTAGCAATTGATCGAAAAACACCAGTTGCGGTTTCTACGATAAAAGCATCTACAATTGAGACTAAACTAGGCTCTCAAGAATTTCCAGAAGTCTTGAAATCAACTCCAGGAGTATATGCGACTAAATCTGGTGGTGGTTTTGGAGATGGACGTATAAACCTAAGAGGGTTTAATTCGGAAAACGTTGCTGTTCTTATCAATGGTGTTCCGGTAAACGACATGGAAAACGGCCGTGTTTACTGGAGCAACTGGGCTGGCCTTTCTGATGTTACTAGCTCGATGCAAGTACAACGTGGATTGGGCGCATCAAACTTAGCAGTACCGTCAATTGGAGGTACAATAAATATTTTATCCAAAACAACAGACGTTCAGAGCGGCGGAAGCTTTGTTACTTCTATTGGGAATGATGGATATCAAAAATACGGCGCCACAGTTTCCACAGGACTAATGGACAATGGGTTTGCTGCAACAGTTTCCGCCCACAGAATTAGTGGAGATGGGTACATTGACGGGACCCAATTTGATGGATACAACTATTTTGTAAACCTATCGAAAAAAATTAACGAGAACCACGTAATTTCACTTACCTCTTTTGGAGCACCACAACGTCACGGGCAGCGTCAAAACAGAAGCAGCATTGAGCGCTATAGAAATGCAGAAAGTGGAACAAAATTCAATCCAGACTGGGGAATTAAAAACGGTCAAGTCGTAAGTATTGAAGATAATTTTTATCACAAATCGCAAACCTCTTTAAACCATTACTGGACAATAAATGACAGGTCAATGCTTTCTACAGCGCTTTATGCCTCTTGGGGAACTGGCGGAGGCGGTGGAACTGCTGGAGATGATAGAGACTTATTTAATGTTCGCTTGGGAGGCGATGACCAACCAGTCGATTTAGACAACATAATGCGTATAAATCGCGAGCGAGGCGCGCAAGGGTTAGGATCAATAGCTTACTTAAGAGCTTCTAGAAACGATCACGAGTGGTATGGGATTTTATCAACATATAAATCACAACTAACAGAGAATATTTCATTGTTAGCCGGAGTTGATATAAGGTCTTACATAGGGAAGCACTTTTCTGAAGTAACAGACCTTTTGGGTGGTTCATATGTATATGAGGATTCAGATGCAAACAACCCTAATCGTGCAATTAAAGTAGGGGATAAAAGAGATTACTGGAATGATGGCGAAGTGGGCTGGCAAGGCCTTTTTACACAAATAGAATACAACCAAAACAACCTTTCCACTTTCCTTTCTGCATCCATTTCGAACACATCATATAGACGAGTAGATTACTTTAACTACACGGATAACGATCCATTGCAGACTACGGGGAAATATGATTTTATGGGCTTTGCTGTTAAAGGAGGCGCTAATTTTAATCTAGACGACAACCAAAACGTATTTGCTAACATTGGTTATTTTGAAAAAGCAGCTGGCTTTGATGCAGTTTTTCAAAATTTTGATAACGAGCACATCAATAAAGATGCAGAAAACCAGAAAATTTTTAGTGTAGAACTTGGATATGGTTACCGCAGTGATAAATTATTTGCTAATGTAAATGTTTACAGGACACAATGGATGGATAGAACATTTACAAGGAACTTTAACTCTGGCGGAGTGGACTATTTTGTTAATTTAATTGGAATTGACGCTATTCACCAGGGAATTGAAATGGATTTTGTTTACAACTTTAGCTCAGCCATCACACTTACAGGAATGCTTTCTCTTGGTGATTGGGAGTGGGGCAATGATGTAAAAAATGTTCAAGTATATGATGAAGATCAAAACGCTGTTGGAAGCCCAATAAATGTCTTCATTGAAGGACTAAAGGTAGCAGATGCCGCACAAACTACTGCCGCGCTAGGCCTTGATGTAAAGTTAACGGATTCATCTAATTTGGCGATTGATTACAATTATTTTGGGAATATCTATGCGGACTTTGATCCAAACAATAGAACAGTTGACAATATTCCACAAGCGTGGAAACTCCCAAATTACGCAACATTTGATGCTAATTTAATACATAGATTCAAAATAGGTTCACTAGATGCGTCGCTGATTGCTCGCATGAACAATGTGTTTGACACCGAATATATTGCAGACGCAAGAGATGGAAATGACCATAACGCACAAACAGCAATTGTTTGGTATGGCTTTGGCAGAACATTTAGTCTTAGCACGAAAGTTCAATTTTAATTTTTAAAAATGACCACAATGAAAAATTTAGCTTATTTATCCACTTTTTTCCTTGGCCTATTGCTTTTAAGCTGCGAGCCTATGGAAGACATACATGCAGAAGTTGATGCTCAGTCATCTGTTATTTTAGGAGATGTTGCCTTTACAATGTCTGACGAAGATTATGATCAACTAGACCTTGGGTATGGCAACTTCAACAGCGTTGCTGACGCAAAGGATATGATACCTGGACTCTTATCCAGCAAATACCCTGTATGGGGAGAAGGTTCCAGCGCACTTGTGACATTCAATATATACGCTCCTTTAAGAACAGAGCGAAGCTTGGAAGTTTATAGAGTCACAACAGCCGATTATGACGCTAATCCAGAGACTGCCCGATTTAATAACTTTGATGACATGGATCAGATTTATGATTTTCTTGACACTAAATATCCCAATCCAACCAATAGGTTGTTGGTTTCCCTTACGTACAAATTTTATGACGGGAGTGTTAATACTTTAAACAACGGCTTTCTTTACAATAACAATACTTGGAACTTCATCCAAGGGTTCACGGATGATGAATACGAAGCAATGGGGGAAGGCTTTCCTAACTTTTCTTCTGAGGATGAAGCGGAAGAAAAAATACCATTATACTTAAAAGAAAAGTATTTCTTCAAGAACAGAGACGCTGGCACCATCGAAAGTATCATGTATAAGCTCTATGTTACAGACGTAGATGATGTTGATGAAGATGGAAGAGTCAACGATAGAACAACGTACAGCTATGTGAGTTATTACATTTACGATGGTGTAGACTGGGGGCCTTATACGAATGAAGTCCAAGAAACTGTCCAGTTTGGTCATGATGGCGAAAAGTGGGTTCCAGATAACACCATTAAATACCGCCTGACAAGTACTGATATTGCCTTAATTGAGAGCTCATTTGAGATCAAATATCCAGGACCTGCAGATAATGTTGGCTTTTTTGGAAGCTTTGACAGAAGATCAGGCAGCTCCAATTATTGGAGTGATGAAATGTTACTAGAGGCATTTAATGTAGTTCTTGACAAAAATAACCCTACAGCCGAAGACGGACAGAAATATGTTTTAACTTTTGTGATTTACAATGGCTCTACCGTTGATGAATCAATGCGTGTAATCAAAGAAAACGCGGAGTGGGTTTTTAATTAGTAAAATTGTTACCTTAAAGCCCTGTTATTAAGCAGGGCTTTTTTGTCAAACATTATGAAAAAAACATATCTATTTGCGATACTGACTTTAATGTTTTCCTGCGGTAAAGACGAATCAAATGTTGTTGATGATAATGACAATACCAATGGCACTACAGAAAAACCGGTTGCTGTTGATGACTTCTCAGAAACGGTAGAGGATACAGCAGTTATTACTGTGAACGTTTTGGAAAATGACAAAGTCCCGCAGGGCACACGCATCAAATCCTTTGACTCCACAAGTCAACAAAATGGTGAGGTAATTGATAACAGAGACGCTACATTTACATATACACCAAAAAACGATTTTGTCGGCACAGATAAGTTCACCTATACTATTTGTGACACCCAATCTCCAGAGAATTGTTCTTCCGCTACCGTTACGGTAACCATTACAGATGAAGGAAATCCATTGGCTAACGATGACTCAGTAAAAGCGGTATACAACACAACAGTTACTCTATACAACCTTTTAGAAAATGACGATTTATTAGATGGAGCAAAATTAAGCGCCGTTGATCAGACATCCACCAAGGGAAATGTAACGTTAAACAGCGACAACTCTGTTACTTATACCCCATTAACAGACTCACTTGACAGCGATAGCTTTGCCTATACCATTTGTGATGATGATACACCTACCGCTTCGTGTTCGACAGCTAACGTAAGCGTCACAATTTTAGAGCCTTTATCTTTTACTATTCCGGCAGATCTTCAACATTATTATGGAACAACTTCTTTTACCACAGATGAGTCTGCTAATCTTCTGGCGTTACAGAGCTTAACCCGCACGAAACACACAACTATTTTGACGTACCCTCAACGGCATAATTACTTGTATGATGCGGACAAAGACCCCCAAAATGAGCAAAACGTAATTTTAATGTACTCCGGCGAAAGCAGGTATTGGAAAGAGTATTCATCTCCCTCTAACACGCATTCTCCTCAAACATTTAACACAGAACATGTTTACCCACAGTCAAGACTTAATGCAGAGGACGCCATCACGGACTTACACCATTTAAGAGTATGTGATGAACAGGTTAACTCCGACAAAAGCAACTTTATTTTTATTGATGCTACAGGAGAATTCAAACTAACCAACTCAGGATGGTATCCTGGCGATAATTGGAAGGGCGATGTTGCTCGAATGGTATTATATCTTAATGTTCGATACAATGAAGTTATTACTGATATGGGAACTTTAGAAATGTTTTTGAGTTGGAATATTGAAGATCCAGTTTCAGCTTTCGAAATAAACAGGAATAATGTTATTGAAAACGCACAAGGAAATAGGAACCCGTTTATTGACAACCCATATTTAGTTACGTTAACTTGGGGCGGAGAAAATGCCCAAAATAAATGGGATTAAGCACTCACTGAACATCCTTTAACCGAAGCTGAACGCTTACATTCCCTTGCCAATGATTTTCTTCTAGAGCAAAGGCAATCTTTACTGGTTTTTTGCTTTGGAGTAAAGCCAGCTTATTGCCTAGCCCAAACCCAATGGCATCAATTGGTGACGAACCTTGCTGTACAAAACGGGCCTTTAGGTGGTCCTTGTTTTGGCCCACTTGTTTTGCATAACCATTGTCCAAAACCCCCTTAGCATAAAACACAGGGCTTCTGTTCTCTGGGCCAAAAGGCTCCATTTGGTTTAAAATTCGCAGCAATTTAGGCGTAATCTCTGTCAAAGAAAGGGAAATATCGACATCAAGCACCTCTTCTTTTAAATCTGGGGGTAAAGACTGCTCCACTTCCTGTTCAAAGGCGGCTTTAAACGCAGCATATTGCTCCTCTTTTACCGTTACCCCAGCCGCGTATTTGTGTCCACCAAACTGAATGATGTGTTCGCGGCATGCCTCGATGGCATTGTACACATCAAACCCACGAACCGAACGCGCTGACGCAGCCAAGATTCCCTCAGCGGCCTGTGTAAAAACTAAGGTCGGGCGATAATATTTTTCAATTAAACGTGAGGCGACAATGCCAATAACCCCCTTGTGCCAATGCGGTGCATAAACAACAGTTGCCGCTTTTGTTTGCTCTTTGTTTTGCTCAATTTGTACCAATGCTTCTTTTGTAAGCTCTTGCTCAACAACCCTTCTACCTGTATTAAAAGTTTCAATTTCTTCTGCCTGTTTTTTTGCTTTTTCTGCATCAGTGCAACGCAATAAATCAACAGCATATAGCCCATGCTTCATCCGGCCAGCCGCATTAATACGTGGGGCAATACCAAAAACAACATCCGAAATAATATGTGGACTTGTTTTTTCGCGCATCAAGGCTTTAAGCCCTGGCCTAGGCGCAGTATTGAGTTGTTGCAACCCGAAGAAACTCAAGGCTCTGTTTTCGCCAGTAATAGGAACTATATCTGCAGCTATAGCTACGGCGACTAAGTCGAGGTATGCCAACAAGCCCTCAAGGGGTTTGCCTTGTCGTTGCGTAATGGCTTGTATTAATTTAAAACCGACACCACAACCACAAAGTTCCTTATACGGATAGGCGCAGTCACTACGCTTGGGGTCCAATACCGCTAGTGCATTTGGAAGTAGATCGCCTGGAGTATGGTGGTCACAAATAATCAGATCAATACCTAACCCATTTGCATAGGACGCCTGTTCTAATGCCTTTACACCACAGTCGAGTGCAACGATACACCGAATACCAGATTGATGTGCTGTGTCAATACCTTGTATGGACAGACCGTAGCCCTCTTTGTATCGATCTGGAACATATGCAGTAACCTCCAGCCCTTGCTCTGTCAAAAAATGCGTCAGTAAACTAACCGACGTTGTCCCATCTACATCGTAATCGCCAAAGACCATGATAGGCTCTGCGGTATCAATTGCCCTTTGAAGACGCCCAACAGCCTTATCCATGTCTTTCATTAAAAAGGGATCGTGTATTTGACTTAAGTCAGGTCTAAAAAAGGATTTTGCTTGGTCAAAGGTGGTTATTCCTCTTTGTGCCAATAGGCAAGCAACCACCTGATTTACACCCAAGCATTCTTGTAAATGAACAATGGTTTTTGCATCGGGAATAGCTTTGGCTTTCCATTGCATATCAAACTCCCTCTATGATTAAGACAAATTCTCCTTTTGGTGGGTGCTCACTAAAATGAGCAACTGCCTCGGCTAGAGAACCACGAATGGTTTCTTCAAATTTCTTAGAGAGTTCACGAGATACAGAAACCTGCCGATCTTCTCCTAAATGCTCTGCAAGCTGAGTAAGCGTTTTTAGAACCCTATGCGGCGATTCGTAAAGAACAATAGTTCTCAATTCGTTTGTAAGCGCAGCCAAACGAGTTTGTCGTCCTTTTTTATGGGGTAAAAACCCCTCAAAACAAAACCGTTCTGAGGGCAAACCACTAAGGGTAATGGCGGGAATAAGCGCTGTAGCTCCGGGCAACGCATGAACAGTAAGACCAGCAGTCACACATGCACGAACCAATAAAAATCCTGGGTCTGAAATGCCTGGACTACCTGCATCAGAAACCAAGGCGATGTTTTTCCCTTGCTCTAGCTCGGAGATAATTTTTGGGACAGCTTGGTGTTCGTTGTGCATGTGATACGAGCGCATTGGCGTATCGATTTCATAGTGCTTTAAGAGCTTCCCCGTGGTTCGGGTGTCTTCGGCAAGAATTAAATCTACAGCCCCTAAGGTTTTCACTGCGCGAAAGGTGATGTCACCCAAGTTTCCAATTGGAGTTGGGATTAGCCAAAGACCGCTAGAGCCTGTATGTAGTGAGTTGTTTTCCAATTTAATTTGTTTAGGCTTGGGGACTGTAGTTTTTTGAAACCTCATCCATAAAGGCAGCTACAATTTCTTTTTTATCGCTCCAGTCATAATCAGGTTTTACCATTTGCTCAATAAACAACATGGCTTCCTCTTTATTTTGCTTTGATTGAAGCACAGACATAACCCGGTGGTAGTCTGCAATACTTCCTTCAAAAAGTGTAGAGACAAAATCTATAGTTGGCGTTTCAAACTCGGCTTCCTTTACGGGTTCGCGTAGTGCTTCTTCAATGGCCTTTGGAGGCGCTTCCATTTCATTTTTGGAAGCAATTGCCTTTTGATTATCGCCTTTAGCAAGATCGATTACTCGTTGTGCCATTTGCTGGATTTGGACAACATCCATCCGATTGCGCTTCCGTAAAATTTCGTGCGCAAGGCTCATCAAGGCAGCTTCAACGGTTTTTTGAATAACTTTTTCTTTCTCCATATCTTTTGGCTGTCTAAATTTAATACTTTTGAATGGTTCCGACGCTATGGGCAAGGGGACAAAATGCAACAGTCATGTTTTTGGAAAATCAAGCACAGCACAGCGATTCTTTTGGATGGATAGAGGTCATCACGGGCTCTATGTTTTCTGGAAAGACCGAAGAGCTGATTCGACGACTTAAGCGCGCCAAATTTGCCAAACAAAAAGTGGAAATCTTTAAGCCCGAAGTGGATAATCGATACGACGAGGATAAGGTTATTTCCCACGACGCCAATGAAATTGTCTCTACTGCTGTTCCTGCAGCAGCCAATATCCGCTTATTGGCAGACAACTGTGATGTAGTAGGAATAGATGAGGCTCAGTTTTTTGATGATGAAATTATAGCTGTTTGTAACGACCTTGCCAACAAAGGTATTCGCGTTATTGTCGCAGGCTTGGATATGGACTTTAAGGGGAATCCTTTTGGCCCTATGCCACAACTTATGGCTACAGCCGAATATGTCACCAAAGTCCATGCGATATGTACACGAACCGGTCGGCTTGCCAACTACAGCTTCCGAAAAAGCGAAAACGACAGTTTGGTGATGCTGGGTGAAACTGCGGAATACGAACCCCTAAGCCGTGCTGCTTTTTACAAGGCAACAGTTGGCGAAAAAGTGCGAACAATGAACGTTACCGCCGAAGAAGTTGTTTCCAAAAAAAGTAAAAAAGCCTAGGGCAATATGAGCGAAACCATCCTAGAAATCCAATTGCCTAATCTGCGCCACAACTTTAGCTTCCTAAAAAAGACAATTAATTCTAACACCAAAATATTAGCTGTAGTAAAAGCTTTTGGGTATGGAAGCGATGCCATCGCCATTGCGGAGTGCTTGGCGAATGAAGGGGCTGATTACTTTGGCGTAGCCTATGTGCACGAGGGGATACAGCTTCGTAAAGCTGGGATTACCCAGCCTATTTTAGTGCTTCATCCCCAAATGGCAAATCTAGACAAATTAATTGCGCATCAACTAGAGCCCAGTATGTACAGCATCCGACTGTTGAACGCAATGATTGAGGCAGCACAACGAGCAAACGCTTCAGCATATCCCGTGCATATTAAATTTAACACGGGCCTAAACCGGTTAGGATTTTTACCCGACAAAACCGAAGCCCTTTTGAATACTTTGGAAGCAAACAAAAAATGGGTTAATCCGCTTGGCGTGTTTTCGCACCTAGCCGCTTCTGACGACCCCAAAGAAGCTTCGTTTACCCAAAGCCAATTAGCTAAATTCGCCCTAATTGAAAAGCGTTTTAGAACACACTATCCCAATATTTTGGCTCATGTATTAAATACTTCGGGAGTAGTCAACCACGCCACTTTTCAGTACGACATGGTGCGCACGGGGATTAGCCTTTATGGATATGGGAATGCAGCAGAAGTAGATAAAGAGTTAAAACCCGTACTAAGCCTCAAAACAGTTGTTTCGCAAATACATCAACTTAAAGGAGGAGATTCTTTGGGCTACAACAGAGCACTTATAGCATCAAAACCTATCAAGACCGCAACCCTGCCATTGGGCCATGCAGATGGAATCGGACGTATTTACGGCAATGGTAAAGGCTTTGTCTGGATTCATGGGCAAAAAGCACCCATTATAGGAAATGTATGTATGGATATGATAATGGTTGACATTACACATATTGATTGCGAGGAAGGAGATGCAGTGACTGTTATAGGACCTGATGCAAGCGCCGAAAACCTTGCTAATGCTGCGGGAACCATTTCTTATGAGTTTATTACAGGATTATCACAAAGGATAAAACGTAAATTGATCCATTAAAAGTTACAAAACAAACAAACTGTTATTTTTTTGATAAAGTGTAGCATGCTTCTTTTTATAAAGCAGATATGCCGTACATTCGCAGCAAAAATAAACACATGCGCGTAGCAGTAGTAGGCGCCACCGGTATGGTTGGTCAAGTAATGTTGGAAGTGTTGGCAGAACGTCAATTTCCATTAACCGAATTAATTCCTGTTGCTTCGGCTCGTTCTGCTGGTAAGCAGCTGAGTTACAATGGCAAATACTATACGGTTGTTACCCTTGAAGATGCAATCGTACTAAAGCCAGATGTTGCTCTTTTTTCAGCGGGCGGAGATACTTCATTGGCTTGGGCGCCCAAGTTTGCAGAAATAGGGTGTACCGTTATTGACAACTCCTCTGCTTGGCGGATGCATCCCGATCATAAATTAATTGTCCCTGAAATTAACGCTGACGTATTGACCAAGGGCGATAAAATCATTGCCAACCCTAACTGTTCTACCATACAAATGTTGGTAGCGCTGGCTCCTATACATGCCGAATTTGGTATTGAGCGTGTTGTTGTTTCTACCTATCAGTCTATTACGGGTACGGGTGTCAAGGCAGTACAACAATTGGAAAATGAATATGAAGGGAACGCGAGCGAAATGGCCTATCCGCATGCAATTCACCGAAATGCCTTACCTCATTGCGACGTTTTTCTGGATAACGACTATACCAAGGAAGAAATGAAACTGGTCAATGAAACACACAAAATTTTAGACCCCAACATTCGCGTGACAGCAACAGCCGTTCGCATCCCCGTAGTTGGTGGGCACAGCGAGTCGGTAAACCTAACACTAACCAAGCCAGTAGACGTTTCACGTGTGCGAAGCTTACTGGCTGAGTCAGCTGGTGTGGTGGTTCAAGACGATTTGGCACAGAACCATTATCCAATGCCTCTTATGGCACATGGCAAAGACGAGGTTTTTGTTGGACGCATTCGAAAAGACAACTCCCAAGAAAATGGCCTCAACCTTTGGATCGTTGCCGACAACCTAAGAAAAGGAGCTGCCACCAATACGGTACAAATAGCAGAATACCTAGCGGACAAAGGGTTTATCTAATTTTTTCTACATTTAGGAAAAATTAAAAACATGCGCCCCTATTTACTCCTAATGTTTGCAGCGCTAATTACTTCTTGCGCCAAAAAATCATCCATTATGTATCCCGAAACCAAAAAAGAAGTTGTTGTCGATAGTTTTTTTGGAACAACGGTTGAAGATCCGTACCGTTGGCTCGAAGATGACCGTTCTGAAGAAACAGAAGATTGGGTCAAACGGCAAAATGCAGTAACTTTTGATTATTTAGCAAAAATAGAATACCGAGCCGATCTCAAGCAAAGCTTGACAAAACTCTGGAATTACGAAAAACGCTCAACCCCATTTGTCGAAGGTGATTTTACATACTTTTATAAAAACGATGGGCTACAAAACCACTATGTTTTGTATCGTCAAAAAGAGGATGGTGCTGCAGAAGTATTCTTGGATCCCAACAGTTTTTCTGAAGACGGGACAACTTCCTTAGCGGGCGTTCGTTTTACCAAAGACGGGAGCCGATTAGCTTACCTAATTTCTGAGGGCGGCTCAGATTGGCGTAAAATTATCGTCATGGACGCGGCATCAAAAACGATTATTGAGGACACCTTGACAAACGTTAAGTTTAGCTCCGTTTCATGGCGAGGAAATAAAGGCTTTTATTACTCTTCTTATGATAAGCCAGAGGGTTCTGAACTTTCTGCAAAGACAGATCAACACAAGCTGTATTACCACAAACTGGGCACCGCTCAAGCCGATGATAAGGTAGTTTTTGGTGGCATATCAACGCAAAAGCATCGCTATATTGGGGGCTATGTTTCGGATGATCAACGTTACTTGTTTATTAGTGCATCCAACACAACTTCGGGGAATAAACTTTTTATGTTAGATCTAAAAAATCCAAAGGCAAACATCAAACCCATTGTTGACCATGAAGACTCAGATACCTATGTGCTCGATACTGAAGGAGATAAATTGTTTTTGGTGACTAACCTAAATGCACCCAACAAAAAAGTAGTTGTGGCCAAGGCTAAGAGTCCTACACCAGAAAATTGGGCAGACCTTATCCCCGAAAAGGAGAACGTACTAAGCATCAGTAGCGGGAGCTCGTATTTTTTTGCTGAGTATATGGTTGATGCCTTGTCTAAAGTATTTCAGTACACTTACGATGGAACCCTTGTTCGTGAAATTAAACTACCAGCCGCAGGTAGTGCGAGCGGCTTTAGCGGAAAGGAAGATCAAGAAATACTGTATTACAATTTTTCAAACTACCATACGCCATCATCTTCTTTTACACTAGACCCAAAGACAGGAAAAACAAAGCAATATTGGCGACCAGATATTGCGTTTAATCCAGACGAATTCGAGTCAAAACAAATCTTTTATACTTCTAAAGACGGAACAAAAGTCCCCATGATGATTACCTATAAAAAAGGGCTTGAACTTACTGCTAAGAACCCAACCATATTGTATGGTTACGGAGGATTTAATATTAGCCTAACCCCTTCTTTCAGTATTACCAACGCCGTTTGGTTGATGCAAGGAGGTATTTATGCCGTTCCTAATTTGCGAGGCGGAGGTGAATACGGCAAAGCATGGCACGATGCGGGGACACAGATGGAAAAGCAAAATGTGTTTGATGATTTTATTGCTGCAGCGGAGTACTTGATTGATGAAAAATACACCAGCCCAGAATATTTGGCGATTCGCGGAGGTTCTAATGGCGGTTTGTTGGTAGGCGCTTGCATGACGCAACGACCGGAACTATTCAAGGTAGCACTACCTGCAGTGGGCGTGTTGGATATGCTGCGCTATCACACCTTTACCGCTGGTGCGGGATGGTCTTACGATTATGGAACGGCAGAACAATCTAAAGAAATGTTTGCCTACTTAAAAGGCTATTCACCAGTACACAATGTAGTGACAAATACCGCTTATCCCGCAACACTAATAACCACTGGGGATCACGACGACAGGGTTGTTCCTGCACATTCGTTTAAGTTTGCCGCTGAACTGCAGGCAAAGCAGGCCGGGGCAAACCCCGTACTTATACGTATAGAAACGGATGCCGGTCATGGAGCTGGAACTCCTGTGGATAAGACCATAGAGCAATACGCAGACATCTTTGCCTTTACACTTTACAATATGGGTTATAAAGTTCTTCCAAACAAAAAAGTGAAGGGCTAGAGATTATTTTACCTCCTCCATTTCAAAGTCCTCCATAAACTTAGTGGTATAGTTTCCGGCAACATAGTCGGGATGTTCCATAAGCTGACGGTGAAAAGGGATGGTTGTTTTTACTCCTTCAATCACAAACTCGTCAAGCGCTCGTTTCATTTTGTTGATGGCCTCTTCACGCGTTTGTGCTGTTGTAATCAGCTTGGCAATCATAGAGTCATAGTGAGGAGGAATAGTATACCCTCCATACACGTGCGTGTCTAGACGCACACCATGCCCACCAGGCGTGTGTAAGGTTTTTATCACACCCGGCGAGGGGCGAAAGTCGTTAAAAGGGTCTTCAGCATTGATACGACACTCTATCGAATGAAGTTTTGGAAAGTAGTTTTCCCCCAGAATCGGAATTCCTGCAGCAACCTTTATTTGCTCTGCAATGAGGTCAAAATCAATGACCTGCTCCGTAATCGGGTGTTCTACCTGTATCCGTGTATTCATTTCCATAAAGTAGAAATTACGGTTTTTATCGACCAAAAACTCTACGGTTCCTGCCCCTTCATATTTTATGTATTCAGCGGCCTTTACAGCGGCTTCCCCCATTTTTTTACGGAGCTTATCTGTCATAAACGGAGAAGGAGTTTCTTCGGTAAGCTTTTGGTGACGTCTTTGCACAGAGCAATCACGCTCGGAAAGGTGACATGCTTTCCCAAAAGAATCACCGACAATTTGAATTTCAATATGTCTGGGCTCTTCAATGAGTTTTTCCATATACATATCGTCATTTCCGAAAGCAGCTTTTGATTCTTGACGCGCACTCTCCCATGCTTTTTGTAGTTCATCTGCAGCCCATACAGCCCGCATTCCCTTTCCGCCTCCCCCAGCAGTTGCTTTTAGCATAACAGGGTACCCTACCTTTTTTGCTAGTTTCTTACATTCTTCAAAGGAGGGAATAATTCCTTCCGAGCCGGGTATAGTGGGCACACCTGCTTCTTTCATGGTCGCTTTTGCAGTAGCCTTATCACCCATTTGTTGAATCATTTGAGCCGAGGCACCAATAAATTTAAATTTATGCTCCTCACATATTTTTGAGAACTTGGCATTTTCTGATAAGAACCCATACCCTGGATGAATAGCATCTGCATTTGTAATTTCTGCAGCAGCAATAATATTCACCATATTCAGGTAGGATTGGGCACTAGGCGCAGGGCCTATGCAAACAGCCTCATCAGCAAAGCGAACATGAAGGCTATTTTCATCAGCCTTAGAGTACACAGCAACGGTTTTGATTCCCATTTCACGACATGTACGAATAACACGAAGGGCAATTTCACCCCTATTGGCAACTAATATTTTGTTAAACATAAGCTAGATTTAGGCGGGGTCTATAACAAATAGTGGTTGATCAAATTCGACAGGGGACGAGTCGTCTACCAATATCTTTACTATGGTGCCACTTGCTTCTGCTTCAATTTCATTAAAGAGTTTCATTGCTTCGATTACGCAGAGGGTGTCTCCTTCGTTTACACGATCGCCCACTTCAACAAAATTGGGTTTGTCCGGAGAGGGTCTTCGGTAGAAGGTCCCAATAATTGGCGATTTGACCGTATTTAAGTTTTCGTCTTCAGCCTCTGGAGCAGCCGCCGCCGCAGTAGGAGCAGCAACAGGAGCAACGGGCGCTACAGCTGTGGCAACAGGCTCTGGAGCAACAGCAGGAGTGGGTTGTTGAACAATGACCGGAGGGCTAGCCGTTTCTTCCTTACTGGTTTTGATGTTGATTTTGATATCTCCCATTTCTAGGCTAACCTCACTAGCGCCAGATTTAGCCACAAACTTGATTAGATTTTGTATTTCTTTTAATTCCATGGTTTTTGTTTTAGGTGTTGTATGCCCACGTCAGATAAATAGCTCCCCAAGTGAAGCCACCTCCAAACGCGGTAAAAAGTAGTTTTTGATTTTTCTTTAATTTTTTTTCGTAATCCCACAGCAGCAAGGGTAGTGTCGCAGCTGTAGTATTTCCGTATCGCTCAATATTAACGAGCAGTTGTCCTGCATTTAGATCTAGATTCTTTGCCACTGAATCTAGGATGCGTTTATTGGCTTGATGCGCTACAACATGGTCTATGTCATCTGTGTTAAGGTTGTTTTGCTCTAAGAGCTGGAATGCTGCAGAAGTCATGTTCGAAACGGCAAACTTAAATACACTTTTTCCTTCTTGATAAAGAAAATGCTCACGTTTATTTAGCGTTTCTGTAGAAGCTGGACGCATGGATCCGCCCGCTTTTATACGCAAATAATCTCTTCCTTTACCGTCTACGCGAAGCACTTCGTCTTGTAGTCCAAGACCTTCTGTGTTGGGCTCGAATAAAGCAGCACCAGCACCATCACCAAAAATAACACAAGTAGCCCTGTCAGAATAATCGACAATAGAGGACATGGTGTCTGCCCCTATGAGCAATACTTTTTGGTAACGCCCAGAGCAAATATGCGCTGACGCAGCAGACATACCAAATAAGAACCCAGAACAAGCTCCTTGTAAATCGTAGCCGAAAGCAGTTGTTGCGCCAATTTCAGTAGCCACATATGAAGCAGTCGATGAAACAGGCATATCAGGTGTTGCGGTACATACAATAACCAAATCGATGGACGAAGGGTCTATATTCTTTTTTTGGATGAGCTCTTGAGCTGCAGCTATGGCCATATGCGAGGTGCCAAGCGACATGGGCTTGAGGATTCTACGCTCTTTAATTCCAGTTCGCGTGGTTATCCACTCATCACTGGTATCAACCATTTTGGTCAACGCAGCGTTGGTGAGTACAAACTCGGGGACAAATCCTCCAATGGCGGTTATTGCTGCCGTCGTTGTCATATAAGTCGGATTGCATTTAAGCGATATCCTTCAAATTTTGGCGAAAATTAGTAAAAAACAACCCATTTTGAGTAAAAAACATCAAAAACTTATCAAAAAGGCGTAAAAAAAGCGTCTTTTTCGAAAGACGCTTTTGTAAATATGATGCAGAAAATCTAGCTTTCAGCCGCTACAGAATTATCGATCAGAACCTTTCCTCTGTAATACAGCTTGCCTTCATGCCAATGTGCACGGTGGTACAAATGTGCCTCACCAGTAGTTTTGCATGTTGCAATTTGTGGCGCTACGGCCTTGTAATGCGTACGGCGTTTGTCGCGACGCGTTTTGGATATTTTTCGTTTTGGATGTGCCATAACAGCTGTTTTAGTCTTTTTTTAATTTTTTTAACGCATCCCATCTTGGATCCGTTGTTTTTGTATCGTTGTTGCTTTCTGCTGGGTGTAACGCATTTAATCGATTCAATACATCTTTGTGCATGCTCCCATCAGCAACACTTGGATGAACTCGTTTTTGCGGCACAGCCAATACAATGGTTTCAAACAAAGTTTGCGCTACGTCCACTTGGTGTGACCCATGTGGAAGCACGAGCAAATGCTCGTTTTCATCATTGTACGTTTCCCCAAACTTGACTACCAGTTCATAGGTAGGCTCTAGGGGCAATGCAAAGGGCTCATTACTCAGATCGCAGGAAACAGTTACCGATCCAACGATGCTGAATTGAAGTTCAAGCAAACTGGCTTTTTTGGTTAACTCAATATGCACCACAAACTGGGCATCAATAAACTCATTGTACTCAAAAGCATCAAAGAACGTTGCTGTAATTTCACGGTCAAACGTATGTACTCCTTCTTTTAAGCCGGAAAATGCAAGCACAAAAGGAGCCAATACATTTTTTGCTTCGTTCATTACAGTCGGCAAATATATAAAATTTGCTGGTACTCGCTTCCAATTAAATCTTCTTTTGCCTTGTTTGCCATATTGTTGCTGCTGCGGCAATAGCATGTACAAATGATTCTTCTTTGGCTTGTCCTTTTCCGGCAATGTCAAACGCAGTTCCATGGTCTGGGGAGGTGCGCACAAAAGGGAGCCCAGCTGTAACGTTTACGCCCTGTCCAAAAGCTAAGGTTTTAAAGCCTACCAAGCCTTGATCGTGGTAGCAGGACATTACTCCATCGTAGTTGGCATACTTCTTTTGGCCAAAAAACCCGTCTGCAGCAAATGGCCCCGATACCTTTATTCCATCATCTACCAATTCTTTTAATACAGGGACCAGTATCGCATCGTCTTCGTTTCCAATCACCCCTTGATCGCCAGCATGCGGATTAAGACCTAGCACAGCAATTTTCGGAGATTGGCAACCAAAGTCTCTTTTTAGGGTAGCGTTCAGTTGCAGGAGTTTTTGTTTTAACAACGGTTGGCTTAGCTGATGGGATACTTCTCTTAGCGGAATGTGATCTGTAGCCAAAGCTACACGCAATAATTTGTGCGCTAAAATCATAAGTGCAGTTCCGCCCCACTTTTTAGCCAAATAGTGCGTATGACCGGCAAAAGGGAATGCATTACTTTTTATCGATACTTTGTGGATGGGTGCAGTAACTAGTGCATCTGCTTGTTGTATTTTAACTGCAGTTACTGCTGCTTCTAATGATTCAAATGCTGCTTTGCCAGCCAGAGGACTTTGTTCTCCAAACGAAACTTTAGGAAGGCTTTTCCATATCGAAGCAACATAAAGCAAACCTTGCTTTGGGTTGCCTGTTTGCTCGGCTAGAGGTGCAGTTGTGTTAAAATGCTCTTGTTGCTGCTCCATAAAATCCAAATGGGCAAATACCACAGGGATACAGTGATGAAAATGAGCGGGATTGGAGAAGGCCTTTAAGATAATTTCTACTCCTATACCGTTTGGATCACCTATAGAAATTGCTATGATGGGTAAGGCAGGCATTTTATGTACTTTTGCTTGGCAAAGGTACAGATTCACAAGCTATGTTTACAGGAATTATCGAAACTATGGGTACAATTGAGCAAATCCAACGCGATGGCGGAAATGTGCACTATACGCTGTCGAGTAGGATAACGAGTGAATTACAAATAGACCAAAGCTTGGCGCATAATGGGGTATGCCTAACCGTTGTGGCTATAGAAGGCGATCAGTATATGGTAACAGCGATCCAAGAAACACTAGACAAAACAGCCCTAAAAAACTGGTCTGTTGGCGATAAAGTCAATTTGGAGCGCGCTATGCGATTGGGCGATCGTCTGGACGGTCATATGGTTCAAGGGCATGTAGATGAAGTGGCTACTTGTACATTAGTTGAGGAACAAAATGGAAGTTGGCTTTTTCGCTTTTCTTACGCGGAACAATCACCTAACATCACCATTGAAAAAGGGTCTATCTGTGTCAACGGCACTAGCCTTACGGTAGTTGGCTCCGAACCCAATTCCTTTGGCGTAGCCATAATTCCATATACCTATGAACACACTGTTTTTCACCAATTACAGCTAGGTGATTTGGTCAATATAGAATTTGATATGATCGGGAAGTACATCGCTAAGATGGCTTAAGTAAGAGAGCGGTTTTTGTACAAACGCTAACTTTTTTTAATTTAGAGCCCTTAAAATCTTACATCACGAAACCTATATTTATTTGCCTATATGTTATAGGTATGGGCTTCTTGAACGCCCAAAGCCTTGTGATTAACGAACTAGATGCCGATACTCCAGGTACAGATACAGCTGAATTTATTGAGTTGTTTTCCTCCTCACCAAACCAATCATTGGAGGGTTATGTTTTGGTGTTATTTAATGGTGCTGATGATGCTAGTTATGCAGCTTATGATTTAGACGGGTTTAGTACGGACAGCAACGGTTATTTTGTCGTTGGCGACTCTGGAGTAACAGGAATATCGATTACGCTAAACTCTTCAGCTATTCAAAACGGTCCCGACGCCGTGGGACTTTATCAGGCAAATAAGTCAGACTTTCCTACCGATACCCCAGCCACGACTACCAACCTAATTGATGCCATTGTTTATGACAGCGATGATGCAGACGACACGGGCTTGTTAACCGACTTAGGCGAAACGGTTCAGTACAACGAAAATGAAGGTTTGGATGCGCAGAATCATTCATTGCAACGCCAAGCAGATGGTAGTTTTAAAGCAGCAAGCCCAACGCCTAATAGCAGCAACACGGTACTTTCAATAACTTCAAAAAGCAAA
>JAHEKR010000007.1:0-17714 GCA_024638225.1 Flavobacteriaceae bacterium | reverse complement strand
TCAGTTAGCGACAACAGTGATGCAACGGCTAGACGTAGGTCACTTAAATAGCGGCTTGTATTTGATGCATATCCGCCATGGACAAGAAAAGCAAATCACCAAGCTTTTTGTTCAATAAGGCTAATTCATTTGATACAACCACAAAGCAGGGTTTTGTGGTGTGGTGTTTTGGAACAAACTAAACTGCAAGGCTGTTTTGTTGGTGTCTTTATTGGTGAAGATTTTTCCGATGGATTGCTTAGCAGAAACGCGCTCTCCTTTTTTCACATAAACGGCGCTTAGGTTTTTATAGCTTGTGATGTAGTTTCCGTGTTGGATAAGGACAATGGGGTTACTGCCTTTAAATTGGACTATATTCAACACTTTTCCTTCAAAGACACTTCGTGCTTCAGTGCCTTTTGGGACCGAGAGGGTAACGCCATTACTTTTGATGGTTGTCGTGCGTACCACGGGATGGCGTTGTGTTCCAAACTTTTGGGTAACAATTCCTTTGGCAACGGGCCAGGGCAGCCTTCCTTTGTTGGAGGCAAAGCTAGCAGCCAAAGCTTTCGCCTCAGGAGTTAGGACAAAAGTGGTTGTTTTCGTCCCTGCTTTTTTATTTGAAGCAGCGATGGCTTCACGAATCAAGCGGTCTATTTCTTTGTCAATAGCCTCCTGTTTTTTTTGTTTTTTCTTTATCTGAGCAGCAAAACTCCGTTCTCTTTTTTTAAGTTGTTGCATTAGGGAGTTTTGTTTCTTCCGTACCGAATCGAGTTCTTGTTGGGCAATACGGTTATTCCGAATAAGCGCTTCCTTTTCTTTGCGTTGCGCCACTAGGTCTTTGTTGTATTGTTGTAGGGTTTTGGTTTTGGCGGCAATTTGCTCTCCTTGTTGTTTGCGATAGGCAGCATATTGTTTCATGTACGCCAATCGTTTATAGGCTTGCCAAAAACTTTCCGAGGATAGTACAAACATCAATCGGTTTTGTGTAGACTTATTTTTTCGCGCAGCAACAATCATATCGGCGTAGTTTTTTTTAAGCACTTCTAACTCCTGACGCAACTGCTCTATGTTGCGTAGATTAAGCGTAATGTCTTGATTCAGACGATTGATTTGACGGTTGGTTAGTCGGATCAAGGCATCTTGCCGATCCATTTTTAATTGTACGTTTTCGACTTCAGTCAGTACGTTTGCCCGTTTTTTTGCACTTTCCTTGATAAGTGCATTGATTTGAACAATTTCTTGTTGTAAGCGCTTCTTTTGCGCTTCAAGCGCTGCTTTTTTGTCTTGGGCAGTTCCCAAAACAGACAAAAGCAAAAACAACCAGAAAAAACGCTTCATGGGTCAACTATTGAGGTGTATCCGCTAGGGATTACAAAGGGAATATTTACTTCGCCATTGAGTTGTGTTTGTTTTGCACGGAGCTGTAGGGAAGTCGTTTTTCTTCCATCAGTAAGGCCTAAGCGTAACTGCTGCGGAATCCATTGCCCTTCCTTTTTTACATAAGCCCCATAGTTGGCTTCTATTTTTGTCTGTCCGACTCCAACAGTTTGGCGAATAAGTCTAAAGGCAGCATCGTACTCAAAAGTAGCGGACACTCCCCGTTTTTTAGAAGTTAAAACATAGTTTTTATCAGTAAACGTTAGTGTAGTGCGCCTAAACAATCGGTGTACAATAGGCTTGGCGGTCAAAACATTTTCGAGCATGCTGTAATCTACGGCTATACCCAATCTCTTCTTAAGATCACGATAGTCTAGTTGGGCATATCGACGGCCAATTTTTTCATAAAACTGTAGTGATGTAGGCGTAATCATCAAACGTCCTAAGGGTATAATCATGGAGCCATTCACCCAGACGGCTTCCCCTTTTTTTATTCGGGTAGTAATGGATACGCGTTGCCTTTTTTTATTTAGGCTCAATTGGGCATCTCCTCTCCACTGCAAGCTTTCAAAGGCAAGGGCTTGGCTTTCGATTTGTTGTTGTACCACCCTTGATGATAAGCCCGTATCAATTGATTTTTTTGGACTTATTGGCGCAAGTGACTTACACCCTGCAAGCAGCAGCAGTCCCACACCAATAAGACTTAATTTTTTCATGTGTTATTTGACTACTGAATAATCACCCAAACTGATCTGCTTTTGTGTTCCGCTGTAGTGTACGTGATTGCCAATCATGGCACCATTTAATTCAGCGTGGTCTATAGTGGTATTTGCCTGAATGATGCTGTTTTTGACGGAACTATCCGAAATGACTGTATTGCGTCCAATGGCTACATGTGGACCTACTGTTGCATTGATGAGTTGTACTCCATCGGCGATGAAGCAGGGTGGAATTACAGTGCTGTTCTTTTGAGTTATGTTTCCAATAAGGGGGGCTTCTTCTTCTGCAAGATAGTCCAACATGCGTTTGTTGGTCTCGACTGTAACATTGGGGTTTCCGCAGTCCATCCAAGCGTCAACCTCTCCCGGAACAAATCGCTTGCCATCTTGCATCATACGCAAAATCCCATCGTTAATTTGATACTCGCCACCATGGGTGAGCTTTTCATCCAGAACATCTTGTAAGGCAGCTTTTAGCAAACCAATATCTTTAAAATAATAAATGCCAATTACGGCTAGGTCTGAAACAAAGCTAGCTGGTTTTTCGACCAAGGCATTTATGGCTCCTGATTTATCGAGCTGAACCACGCCAAATTGCTCTGGCTTGCTTACTTTTTTTACCCAGATAACGCTGTCTGCATCAGGGTCAAGGGATAAATTAGCTCGAATCAAGGTGTCGGCATAGGCGACTACGGCAGGACCAGAAAGGGAGGGTTCGGCACACATCACCGCATGTCCAGTTCCTAGCGGCTCATTTTGGCGGTAAATACTTGTTTTAGCACCTAGGCTTTCGGACAGTTCTGTAAGTGCTGCAACGACCTGATCGCCAAAATAGGCAGGGTCGCCTAAAATATAGGCAATTTCGGTTACGGGTTCGGGAAGTAGTTTGGCAATATCAGCTACCAACCGGTGGACAATGGGTATTCCCGCAACAGGGATTAAAGGCTTGGGAACTGTAAGTGTATGTGGACGCAATCGCGATCCTCTACCCGCCATGGGAACGATTATCTTCATATGTTATTTTATTCCTGTACTACCAAATCCACCAGAGCCACGCTCTGTTTCTTCTAGTGATTCAACTTCATTCCATTGGGCACGCTCATGCTTGGCAATGACCATTTGAGCGATCCGATCACCATTGTTTATCGTAAACGATTCCTGCGACAAATTTATTAGAATAACGCCAATTTCTCCTCGATAGTCTGCATCAATTGTGCCAGGAGCATTCAGTACGCTAATTCCTTTTTTGAGTGCCAATCCACTACGTGGGCGCACTTGAGCTTCTATTCCAATGGGAAGTTCCAGAAACAAGCCTGTTTTGACAAGGACTCTTGCTAGTGGTTCAAGAACGATGGGCGCTTCGATGTGCGCACGAAGGTCCATTCCTGCCGAGGCTAGGGTTTCGTATTCAGGCAACGCGTGGGGAGATTGGTTTACAATGCGGATGTTCATAAACACAAAAATACGAAAAGCCCTTTTACGAGGCTTCTTGTCGCGTTATTAGGGTGATTTATTTATTTAATTTAAAGCGCACCTGTACTCGTACTTCTATTTTTTGTGGTTTAAACTGTATTTCAGGCTGGGCAGTTTTTTCCTTAACGGTGGCATAGTCTACTACGACTTCGTCAAGTGCTTTTTGGCGGTAACCAACAAAGCCCGAATGGAAATCGTCTGAGATATATAATGCATTTCCAACATATTGTCCAAGAGGTCTTGCCATAGCATTGGCGCGCATTTTGGCTTTGGTAACCGCCTTACTCAAAAGATGGTGTTTTAACTCCTCCAATTGGCTGTAATTGGCTTTGGAAAGATGCACATTTGAAATCCCTTTTTCTTCAAGAGCTGCCAACACCCGCCCTGCGGAGTTTGCATCATAGAGCTTTAACTCAAAGCGCTTGCTTTTATTAATGTCTTTCTTACGCAAAAAATAGGTTTTGATATTACTCGATAAGTCAGCTAGTTTAAGCTGTTTTTCGATATTGACACTCAGTTTTTGTAGTGTTTGCAGCATGCGCTTTTCAAGCGCTTCCACACTTACTTTATTGTGCTCATCTATTTCTCTAAGGTGTATGCTAAGGTAAATTTCATCGGGTACTACTAATGAATCTGCCTTGGCAGTTGTTTCTATATACGGAATGTGATTTTCGGCTTGCGGTTACGCCCACAATAAGGGCAATGCAAAAAGGGTAAACAAAAGGTATTTCATGATAAAAGATTTGGAAAAGGGTTGTCAAAAATAACGCCAAAGTGTTTAGTTCCCTGCAACTGTTGAACCAAAAACACCTACGGCCAGTTCTGCCCATAGCAACAAAAAAAGCAAGATGATTAAGAAGATAATCCACGTTTTTCGGGGGTATTTTTTTCGGAAAAACACAATAGAACTACCCAGCCCAAAAAGGAAAACAAAGGCAATAATAAAGTCTCCAGGGCCCCACGCCACCTGATCGGTCATCATCATGGAAATTAAGGGAACGCAAAGTATACAGAGTGAAACACCTAGCAGTTGCATCAGTACACGTTTTTTCATTGCCTAGACAATAAGCGTAAAATACCTAGCCGTTAAGCGCTTCTGCACCACCAACGATTTCAAGAATCTCGTTGGTAATAGCCGCTTGTCGGGCTTTGTTGTACGTCAATTTGAGTTGATCACGTAAATCTGTAGCGTTATCTGTTGCCTTGTGCATGGCGGTCATACGTGCGCCGTGTTCGCTTGCAAAAGAATCGCGGAGCGCCTTGAATAGCTGCATTTTGAGCGCCTTTGGCAAAAGTGTCGTAAAGATTTCTTCTTGCCCGGGCTCGTAGATATAGTCTACTTGGGTTTGATTGGCTGTCTCTTGCTGGACAAGAGGTAAAAATTGTTCAACAGTTACCGTTTGTGTCGCTGCATTTTTGAATCGGTTGTACACTAGATGTACTTCATCATAAGCTTCTGCCGCATATCCGTCCATAAGCTCTTGGGCTAAGGCAGCAGCTTCGGTAAAGTTGAGTGAATCGAAAATAGCGGTGTTGTGCCCAACGATCTCATGTTCTTTGCTGAGGATATCGTTTCCTTTTTTACCAAGAGTAAATACAGCTGTCGCAGCATCAATATTGGCAGCTTTGGCCTTCACTTCTTTAATTATATTCGAATTAAATCCACCACATAGTCCTCTGTTTGAGGTAATCGCTACGAAAAGCACACGTTTTACAGGACGTGCTTGGGTGTATGGGCTTTCTACGTCATCTTGTACGGCACCACCAAGGTTTTGCAACAATTCGGTTAGCTTGGCAGTATAGGGACGCATGGCTGTAATGGCATCCTGCGCCTTTTTCAGCTTGGCGGCAGAGACCATTTTCATGGCACTGGTAATCTGCATCGTTGAAGATACAGAACTAATCCGGTTGCGTATTTCCTTTAGGTTGGCCATGGATTATGCGTATTGAGCAGCTACATCGGCAGCCACTTTAGTAAGCGTTTCGGTTATTTCGTCCGTTAACTTTCCAGCCTTGAGCGTATCTAGTATAGCTCGGTGTTTGGCATTAAGCAGTGAAAGATAGCTTTGTTCAAACTCTTTCACCTTCTCAACCGGCACTTGACGCAATAGGTTTTTGGAGCCTGCAAAAATGATGGCTATTTGATCTTCAACCGTAAAGGGGTCGTTTTGAGCTTGTTTTAGAATTTCTACATTACGCTTCCCTTTCTCAATTACATTCATCGTTGCTGCATCTAAGTCGGAACCAAATTTAGCAAAGGCTTCGAGTTCGCGGAATTGTGCTTGGTCAAGCTTCAATGTACCAGAGACTTTCTTCATCGACTTTACTTGGGCAGAACCACCCACACGCGACACAGAAATACCTACGTTAATCGCTGGACGAACTCCAGAGTTAAACAAGTCCGATTCTAAGAAAATCTGTCCATCCGTAATCGAAATTACGTTTGTTGGAATATATGCAGATACATCTCCTGCTTGTGTTTCAATAATTGGAAGTGCGGTAAGCGACCCACCGCCTTTTACTTTCGACTTTAGCCCCTCAGGCAAATCGTTCATTTGCTTGGCAATATTGTCATCGGCAATTACTTTTGCAGCACGCTCTAATAAACGCGAGTGTAAGTAAAATACATCTCCTGGATACGCTTCGCGTCCTGGTGGGCGACGAAGCAATAAGGACACCTCGCGATAGGCAACCGCTTGCTTGGACAAATCATCATAAATAATAAGTGCTGGACGACCTGTATCGCGGAAGTATTCACCAATTGCTGCACCTGCAAAGGGAGCATATACCTGCATCGGAGCAGGGTCAGAGGCATTGGCTGCAACGATAGTGGTGTACGCCATTGCTCCTTTTTCTTGAAGGGTATTTGCTATTCCAGCAACCGTTGATGCTTTTTGTCCGATGGCCACATAAATACAGTACACGGGCTCTCCAGCATCATAAAATTCTTTTTGATTAAGAATGGTATCGATACAAACAGTTGTTTTTCCTGTTTGACGGTCCCCGATGACCAATTCTCGCTGCCCTCTTCCTACTGGAATCATGGCATCAATGGATTTGATACCGGTTTGCAAGGGTTCGTTTACCGGCTGACGATAAATAACTCCAGGAGCTTTACGCTCAAGTGGCATTTCAATCGTTTCGCCATCAATCGGCCCTTTACCATCAATGGGCGCACCTAGTGTGTTGACTACGCGCCCAACAACACCCTCACCAACATTGATCGATGCAATGCGCTGGGTTCGTTTTACGGTATCTCCTTCCTTTATTCCTTTAGATGGGCCTAAAAGAACTACCCCTACATTGTCTTCTTCGAGGTTAAGGACGATGCCTTCAAGACCTGAATCAAAGGTAACGAGCTCTCCATATTGGACGTTTGAAAGCCCGTAGACACGAGCAATACCGTCTCCTACCTGGAGTACTGATCCTACTTCGTCTAGGGAGACACTGCTGTCAAATCCTGTTAATTGCTGTTTTAATATCGCGGATACTTCCGCGGCTTTTACTTCTGCCATGATATTGCGTTTGAACGTAATGTTTGTTTTAATGAATTGAGTTGATGTGCGACACTAGCATTTAGTTCTACATCTCCCAACCTAAGGACAAAGCCACCAACGATGGCAGGGTCCACTTTGTTGACAAGCGTTACTTTTTTGTCGGTAAGACGAGCAACTTTAGTCAAAATTTCTTTTTCCAACTCTGGAGTAATGGGAATGGCGGTTGTCGCAATTGCCTCGACTAAACCCAGGTGTTGTTGATATAATTCGATTACTTTGAAAGCAATACCATCGAGGTGATGCGTTCGGTTGTTTTCTGCCACAAGTCGCAACAAGCTTTTTCCAGCTGGGCTGCATTGAGCAAATATTGCCTGGAGGGCATTGTTTTTTAAGTCCGTACTAATAACAGGACTTTGCAGCACGCCTTCCAAGTCACGATTGTTTTGTACCGTATCGTACACTACTTTCATGTCTTTAGCCAAGGCATCTACAGTACCATCTTCGATAGCTTTTTGCATGGCCGCTTTGGCATAGCGCAATGCTGCTCTAGTTCCGATCATCCCCTAAGGTTAACGTCTTTTAGTAATTTTTGCACCAACACGGTTTGCTTTTTGTCCGACGACAACTGCTCCTTGGTAAGCGTTTCGGCAATTTGCAACGACAAATCAGCAACCTCATTTTTTAGTGAGGTAATGGCAACTTGCTTTTCGTTTTCAATAGCTTCCTTGGCTTGCGTGATGAGTTGTTCGGCTTGTACTTTAGCCTCTCCTTTGGCGTCATCGATCATTTTTTGACGCAACTCGCGCGCCTCTTTCAGTAAGCTTTCGCGCTCAGCGCGTGCTTCCTTTAAAATGCGCTCGTTGTCCGACTGGAGATTTGCCATTTCTTGGCGCGCGTCTTCGGCAGCCTTCATGGCCGAACGAATACCTTGTTCTCTGTCGTTAATGGTTGTCAAAATGGGCTTCCATGCAAATTTACGCAGCAACAAAATTAGCGCTACGACAATGACGGTTTGCCAGATAAACAGCCCAAACGAAAATTCGCCTAATAATTTTTCCATAGGGTTCTAATTTAAGTGTGACAAGCGATAGCCTGGCTACCGCCCGTCTTAAACTTATTTTTTGTTATACAGCAAATAGTGCTGCAAAACCAATCCCTTCAATAAGAGCGGCTGCAATCAACATAGCTGTTTGAATTTTCCCGTATGCTTCAGGTTGACGAGCAATAGCTTCCATAGCTGAGCCACCGATTCTACCGATTCCCATACCTACGCCGATTACGACGAGACCTGCACCTACGATTACTGGAATTTCCATGTGTGTATATTTAATTGTTATTGTTAATGTTTAATGCGCTTCATCATGATGTTCTTCCACGGCAAACCCAAAATAGAGCGCCGATAACATGGTAAATATATAGGCCTGCAATGCGGCCACTAATAATTCGATTATGGAAATAGCAAATGATAAAACAAACGAAAGGCTACTTCCAATCCAGTTGTTGAATATAAACATAAGCCCAATAAGACTCATCAATACGATATGTCCCGCCTGCATGTTGGCATACAAACGAATCAACAGCGAAAAAGGCTTGATGATGACACCCAGTAGTTCGATGGGCATTAAAGCTATCTTCATCAGAACGGGAACGCCAGGCATCCAAAAGATGTGCGCCCAATAATTTTTGTTTGCAGTAAGGTTGGTCAATAGAAAGGTAATCAAGGCCAAGCCGAAAGTAACGGCTATGTTCCCCGTCACATTTATACCAAGTGGCGTCAGTCCTAGCAAATTTAAAAACCAAATAAAGAAAAATACGGTTAGCAAGAAACTCATATAGCGTCCGTAGTGCTTCTCGCCAATATTTGGGATGGCAATGTCGTCACGAACATATAAAATAATGGGTTCGAAAAAGCGACCAATTCCAGCAGCAACATTTCCATTTTTGGCATAGGAGCGCGCAAGTGAGCGAAACAAAAAGAACATCAATAAGGCCGTATAGAGCATGGTCATGACACTTTTTGTCATGGATAAGTCAAGCGGCTTTTCGTTGGTTGGATGCTTTTCCGCATCATAATTGATGGTTCCAGCAACATCTGTTTTGTAAATCTTTCCGTGATATAGTTTGTAGAAACTTTCGCCCTTTTGGACAACTGCCTTACCATGTTTGAACTTGGCAGATGAAAAGAAATGTAACCCATTATCCCAAAGTATGACGGGTAGCCCAATGTATCCAATGTACTTTTTTTTGTCCCCGTCTTTGTACGAGCCAAGATAGAAGTCGTGGGAGTCTTTGAGGTGATGCTGAATGTAGGCCTTTATTTCTTCCTTAAGGGAGCCTTTCTTTTCCTCTTCATCAACGGATGAAAACGCAAAGGCATTGGTGGCCAATAGAACAGTAAAAAGGATTAAAAATAAGTGTTTCAATGTTTTTGCTTTAATCGCCATTTATGGTTGTTGCTAAAACGCAGCAAATGTACACTTTTACGCACAAGAAAAAAAGGCAATTGAGGCATTAATTTGAACATGGATTTATTCAAATATAAAAAGCTAGTTGTAGCGATTTAAAAACTTAATTAACCCATACATATTTAGCGCCAACATCAACATAAGAAAAACTAGGGTAAAGGTTCGGCCGGTTTCCCAGTGGGCGTCCAATGCTTTTCCAGCTTTAGAAGCCAGATAAAGCGTAACACCCATTTGAAGCGCAGTGCCCGAAAGCAGCGCCCAAGTTTTAGGCCGTTTTTTCGGCTTTTTTGGAGTCTTCATCTACAAGTGACTTTACAGAAGCCGTTTTCATACTACATTGTGCATTTAGGGTAGCTCCAGATTCAACAGCAAGCTTCCCAACAGTAATTTCACCTTCAATAATACCTTCCGCTTTTATGGTAAGTAATCCATCAACGAATAATTTCCCGCTGAAACTACCCATAATATCCGCGTAGCCACAATGCACATCTCCGTTGACAGTACCTTCTTTTCCAATGACTACACGTCCTGTGGTATTTACTTTTCCTTCCAAAGTCCCATCGATTCTAAAATCAGACTTAGACTCTATTTCTCCTTTGATGCGCGTGTTGGGCTCAACGAAATTTATTTTTACAGCATTTTTACCTAAATCCATAATTCTACTCTTTTGGTTATTGGGTGAACATTAATTGTTCGTATCACTATCCAATTGTTTGCTAATTAGCGCATTGCGATAATGGGAAGCCAAAATTACAATATTTTCGGAATTGAACAAATCAGGGTTCATGCTGCGGATTAATCGGCTAGATTCAGTTGCAGAGGCCTTCGAGCCAAAACCGTGAACGACCAAAGTCTCCGTTGATCTGTCAAAAACGTCAATGGATGTGGTCAATTGCGCTTCTATTTTTTGCTCCTCAATCCATTTGTCAAGCCAATCTTGATCGGATTCTGTACGCTTGTGTTCGCTGGGGTCACGCACAAAAACCAGTTTGGCAGTATCGTTATCGCCTGCATCTTCATTGTTGTAAATATCAAAGCGATCCAAATAGGTTTTGGCTTCTTGTCCAGCAGATGTTTTGGGATAAGTTTGGACCAAGACCGTAAGCGCTTCTTTATAGGCATCTAATCCATCCAATCTTCCAAGTGATTTGGCACGTAGTAAGGCCCAATCGGCTTGTAATTCTTTGTCAGTAAGCAAAGGAATTTTCTTTTCACTCAACGCAATAACTTCTTGATATGCTTGTTGCGTAAATTGCTTTTGGGCTGCCGTAAATGCGCTGTAATTTTGAGCTTTATTTTCCGCAAGCGCCTCAGGATTGCGCAACATTTTGGCATAATCACTTTCTGGGAATGCAGAAAAAATACGTTGCTTCACCGCCTCTTGCTTCGTCGTATTTCCTGTATTGGCATACAATTCATATAAATGATAAAGCGCGGGCACTTCATAGCGTGTGGTGATGTCTTTGGACAATAAAGTAGTGAATCGACCGATGGCTTTTTCGGCAACGGCAAACTGTTCTTTGTAGGCAATACCTGCCTGAAAATAGGCTTCGTGCTGCACCAAACGCAGGCTATCTGCAGCTTCTGGCTCAGGAATTAGCGCTAAGTAAGTTTTGGGATCCAGCTCTGGGTCTAGCGGAGTAGTCTCAACACCTAAACTATCGGATGCTTGCGCAGCACTAGGGGCATCGGTTGGCTGATATTTCCAATTGTCTGTTAGAGCAATTTCGCCCCACTGGCGTTTAAAAACTTGCTTCCCCAGTTCAAGTTCCCGACGATTGTAAAAATAAAAGGTTCCAAAGCCGTTTGCGTTATTGGCATCTTGACTTTTTGCTTGAGACGCTTCTTTAGCCTTTTTTTCTTTAAGCTGAGTCACCAAATTTTCGACTACGGCCAATTGCTCTTCTGCAGACATATGGATTAGTTGGAGCAGGCTGTCTGTTGCCACTATGGTGGTTTCATAGCTAATAATATCGTCTAGTTTTTTGCGCTTTCGTTCAAGTTTGCGGTAGCGTCTGCTTTTGTTATCTAGGTTTTGCAAGGTGCTGTCTAAGTAGGCGCCTGCTGCCACATAGTCAATTTGGTCAATGCGATTATCGGCAAACTGGTTGTAAATCAGGGATTTTAGGTAATTGTCTTGCGTATTTGTTTTTAACGAAGCATTGAGGTGTTCCTCTGCCAAAAGAGTATCTGCGGCTTTAAGTTGATACACCCCATAGAAGTAATGAATTTTGTCGCGAAACCTTCGGTCTTCGTCACTGCGCAACAAGCGTTTGTAGGTGGTGTGTGTTTTTTCGTCGTTGGGCGGGTTGTTTTTGAGCTGTGCTAATCGTGCATGAATCCAGAGTTCTCGAGGAATGCGCCTGTTTAGATCGAGGACTTGCTGATAGGCAACTATGGCCGAGTCGGCATAAGATAACTTTTCGTACAACTGCCCCAGCAAATAGGCATAGCGTCCACGCAATTGGGCGGATTTCTCTGTTGCCATGGCGACGGTCAGGGGTCTTGTGGCGAGCGTGTCTTGGTCCTCAAGCAGGTAAGCATCTGCGAGGGCTGCTTGGGCAATCGCATATTGCTCTTGCGTCAGCACATCGTTGACACTTAAATTTTGGAGTTCTCTAGCTGCACGCGAATACTGTTGGAGCTCAAGATAAGTTTTGGCACGCCATAATTCAGCTTCTTTGGTCTGTTCGGCTTGCGGCATATTTTTGATTAGGTAGCTAAAAGCTTCAATGGCAGGGAGGTAGCGTCCATTAAAATAGCGCGCTTGACCTAAAAGCAGGTAAGCTTTGGCTATTTGCTTGTTGCGTTGCTCACCGTCTATGAGCATGGAGTGCTTCTGCACGGTAAGTATCGCTTTTTCTTCTGCTCGATCAAAAAAGGCATTTGTTTGCGCTTCGTCTGCATAGATTTCTGGAAGCTGATAGGGGGCAACATGAAGTTGTACCCAATAATTGTCCTGGTAGTTGTTTTCGATATCCAAACGACCAAAGCGCAAAGCTTCGGTTCCGTTAAAAAGGGGATTAAATTTTGCAGTGGTCCCGTGGTAGGCACGATTAACAAAGCTGTCTTTTTTGGCTGAACAGCCAACAAGCAGCCAACAAACAAGGCAAAAAAGGACTATTTTTTTCATAAACCCACCTAAACTATAAAACTATAAAAAGAAAACTTTAGTATACACATTAAAGTTGATCTTGAAAAAATTGCTCCAATTCTTTTAGTGTAGCGGTTGTTGTTGTTACGTCTCGAACCATTTCTCCTTTGTGCAACACCACTATCCGATTGCAAACTTCGGTAAGGTGTTGTAGGTCGTGGCTGGAGATTAAAAACGTTTTTCCCGAATTGGTGGCTTCTTGTTTGAGCAGTGCTTTCAGCCTTATTTGCGTGGTCGGGTCTAAGTTGGCAAAAGGCTCATCCAAGATTACCAAATCTGTATTGGAAATCAGCGTACCGACTATGCCTACCTTTTTTTGGTTTCCTTTCGACAAGTCGCGGATGTATTTTTTTTGTCCTAGAACTTCTCCGTGAAAGAAGTCTTTGTACGGTTCTAGGGCTGTCGTTACCGCTTCTTTTTTCATGCCGCGTAATCCGCCTATAAAATGGAAGTATTCTTCTGGGGTTAAGTAGCCAATGAGGAACTGCTCGTCTACAAAAGCAGCCGTATGTTTTTTCCAGCTTTCGTCTTTGGAGACAACATTCCCCTTGTTTTTGACTTCTCCTGTAGTGGGCTCAATCAGGTCTAGGATAAGGCTAAACAGCGTTGTTTTTCCGGCACCGTTATTGCCCACCAGGCCAAAAGTTTGTCCACTTGGAATTTGTAAATCGGTAATATTGAGTACGGTTTGTTCACCGTATTTTTTTGAAAGCTGGTTAATATCAATCATGCGTTTTTTTGTTTGTAAGCGCTAATGGTTAAGTATTTTTCTTGTTGATAGATACGCTCGATCCATCCAAAGACAAGGTTGCGAAAGGCAAACCCCAGTATGCCAATTACAGCAATAAGGACAAACCCCAGCATTTTGCTATGTATCAATACCCCGACATAAAATAAAAACATAGGCACAAAAATTTTCGGAATGCTAAGCAATATACTTTTCACATTAAATGATTTTTTGTCTCCAAAGGCGCGCTCCATGGAGTTGAGGTCAATGGGCGTTCGGGTATAGGCACCCGAGAGCAGTACCATATGAGCATTTACGCCAATATTGTATATGCCTCCAACGAGAATCGCCAGATAGGTTTCCCAACTAAAAAACAGGTAAAAGCTTGCCAAGGGTAGACTGATTAAGGTACCGACAACCACAAGCCACCACTTGGACATCAAGTATTCTTTGTAGGCTACATTTTGGGTCATCATCAGCGAGTAGTAGCTGCTGTCCCAACTGGGAACAAACTGTCCAAAACTCAACAAAAAGCCACCGCTGACAAAAATGCCAACAAACACCTGCCAGACGGCACCGCTATAAAGGTCACTCATAAAAATAAGTCCGTAAAACAAAAAGGCAAAGCCCATCCAAACGGCCATGCGCGCGCGCTTGTTTCGTACGATAAGCCGAATATCGTTTTTTAGAAAGAAAGCCGTACGGCCAAAACCATCCAACCATTTGAGTTCAGTTGCCCGATGTGTCTCTTTTTTGGGACGCATCGCATCGCTGTCCATATACAGGATAGCCCGAAAGTGATGAAAGCTCCAGTAGTAGGTCAACAGCATGAGCGCAAAGGGGACCAAAGCCCAAAGGGGCTGGTGATATGGCGCCATAAAAACGGGGGTCGATAAGGTAGTGATATCAAACCAGCCCATATATTGCATACCAAATAGACTGAGCAGTACGGCTCCAGTCAGGATCAATAGCTTGTCCTTGCTGTTGAGCATGATGTTTAAAAAATTGGTTGCTATGATAATACAGCCTATGCTAATCCACCAGCCCACGACCCCCCAAGGAGAATAACCCTCTTTGAGTAAAATAATTCCAAAGGGAACAAAAAAGAAAAGGTTGATGATATTAAAAAAGCTGATAACTGTTTTGGTAAGTCCAAAGCGAACAATTTTTTTCCTTGGAATAGGCAAAGCCAGTAGTGGCTGTACATGCATGACGGGCATTTTTTGAATCAAGTAACGCAGGACAACCCAAAGGACAAACCCATAAATCAACAAACCACTAACGGTAGCCAAGGGATCAAGGCCCAACTCTTCCTGTATAAAGCCAGAAATAATAATGGCAACGCCAGTTAAAACAAAAGCTAAATAGACCCAAACAAAGCCAATGAGGATTTTTTGTGCTAGTTTGGTAGCTGCGCCGGCAGCTCTAAAAAAGGATTTCCATTGAAGGTATACAAACTTTCCAAACATAATAATAGGTTCGTTACAAATATAGCAGTTTCGCAACTACATTAGTTGAGCAGTTCTAACCCTTTTTCAATCACCGTCTTGGGCGCGATCGATCGCATGGCATCTTGGTATCCTTTGCGGGTTTTGTGCCCGTAAACAGAGGTTGGCAAAAAGGGATATTGAGTTCGGTCTGCAGTAAGGTTGTTTTTTTCGGGCTGCCCAAAAGGGGCAAAGCCCAAACAAGGGTGTGTTGCTCCCCAAAGGCTAAGGACTGGTACATCGTAATTGGCAGCTAGATGTCCGTTTGTCGAATCCATAGCGATCATTAAGTCAAGTTGCGCAATCAGGCGAAGCTCTGCTCCCAAGGCATAGACACTGGTAGCATTGGCGACATGTTTGTAGGCCTTTGCCCAGATATCCAGCTGGGTGCGCTCTTGACGACCATAGCCAAAAAGAATTACCTGATGATCTTGTTGTAAATAGGCAACCACCTTTTGCATCAGATCCAGTGGATATTGCTTGGTGTTGTGTGCAGCAAATGGCGCCACGCCTATCCATTTCCGGCTTTTATCTAGCCTTAGAGCCTCTATGTTTGGGCAGATGGGCCTTGGAGGAAACTCATGTGCTTCCAGCGACACAGGAAAGCCTAGTCGTTCGAATACTTGTGCGTAGCGGTAGATTTGCGGGATTAAGGGAACCAAGGTTTTCGCCTTGGGTCGGGTCAGTCGCTTTTTGGCTGCACGCCCTTTGTCAATTCCTACTTTTTTGATGCGTATATACGGTAGAAAAAAAGTGAGGAGCATTTGTGTACGAAAGGATTGATGCAGATCGGCAATATGTGTTGGACGAAGTTTTTTTAGGGTTTTGACCAATTGGTATAAGCCACTCAACCCTTTGTGTTTTCCGTATAATTCTGGGGTGATAAATGCCACTTGTGGCAACTCCTCAAAGAGTGGGACAAACCGCGCAGTTGTAACAAGGGTCAGCCTGGCTTCTGGATAAGCGGAACTGAGGCAACGCAGTAGGGGCAAGCACATCGCCACCTCTCCCAAGGAGGGCGATAAGTGAAGCACCATGATGTGTTTTGCTACCATTGTTGTTGTGTTGGCACAGCCAGCTGCATGAAAAGTCATACGGCCGTATGTCGTTTTGCTTTATGACGCAACCAAAGATAGCCCAAAAACCAAAAGCTTCAAGATACTTGCATCTAGCCGATTTTAGGCGTAATTTTGCCAAGTAAAATCAAGATTATGAAAGCCTTTTTTGAAGCCATCGCCTTTTTATTTGAAGAAGTACTCTTTATTCCGCTTAATCTGCTCCGTCAGTTGGAGCTGACCAATTGGGTTTTTGCCAATGCGTTTAACTGGGTATTTTTGATGGTTGGCTTTGCTGGATTGATTTATTGGTTGGGGCAACTAAAAAAGTTTGACGCCAACGATGAGGAGGACCGCGACTCTACTTCTCACTCCTTTTTATAAATCGAAACCTAAGTCTTTTCGGAAATACATTTCCTCAAACGAAATGGTTGACAGCTTGCTATATGCTGATGTGAGCGCTTCTTGCACATCGGCGCCAAAGCCTGTTGCTGCCAATACCCTTCCGCCATTGGTCACAACCTGACCATCGACTTCAGCAGTTCCCGCTTGAAAAATAAGTCCATCGCCAGCCAAACCAGTAATGGCCTTCCCCTTTTCGTAGGCTTCTGGATAACCACCCGACACGGCAACAACCGTAGCGGCTGCCTCGGGGCTTATGCGAAGTTCTGTTTCGTGAAGGCGCTGCTCGGCAGTAGCCTGTAGCAATTCACCAAAATCATTTTGGATGCGTGGTAGCACCACTTGGGTTTCGGGATCGCCCATGCGCACATTGTACTCAATCACAAAGGGATCATCGCCCACGCGAATAAGGCCAATAAACACAAAACCAACAAAATCGAGCTGGTCTTTTTTCAGTCCTTCCATGGTAGGCAAGACAATGCGGTCGTGGATTTTTTGTTTGAACGCAGCATCGTTAAACGGGACGGGCGACACCGCACCCATACCACCCGTGTTGAGTCCCGTATCACCTTCGCCTATACGCTTGTAGTCTTTGGCAAAGGGTAAGGTCACATGGCTTTCACCATCGGTTAGGACAAAACACGAAAGCTCAATGCCGTCCAAAAAGCCTTCGATAACCACTTGTTCACTGGCTGCGCCAAATTTTTTGTTGGCCAGCATATCGGAAAGTGCCGTTTTGGCTTCGTCCAAATCGTGAATAATGAGTACGCCTTTTCCGGCGGCGAGCCCATCTGCTTTAAGCACATAAGGGGCAGGGGTGGTTTCTAGATAGGCCAATCCTTCGTTTAGGGAGTTGGCGGTAAATTGTTTGTAGGGTGCTGTGGGGATGTTGTGCCGTTCCATAAAGGCTTTGGCGTACGCCTTACTGCCTTCGAGTTGAGCAGCTTCTTTTTTGGGTCCAATCACGGGGATATGGCTGAGCTTAGGATGGGTGGCAAAAAAATCGTGAACACCTGCCACTAGGGGCACTTCTGGTCCAACAACGACTAGGTCTATGGCGTGGGAGGTAGCGGCTTGCGCTAGTGTATCAAAATCGGTTGGATCGATGGGGAGGTTGGTGCCCAGTTGTGCGGTGCCCGCATTTCCGGGGGCAATAAATAGTTTGGGTTGTTGTGTGCTTTGTGCGAGCTTCCAGCAAAAGGTATGCTCTCTACCGCCACTGCCAAGGATAAGAATATTCATCTAAAGGTATGTAGTAAAAGCGTTAATTTTTATAGTCAATTTCCACCATGACCTCGTTACGGCGATTGTAAAATTTGTAGGGGCTGTCGTAGCCCAAAAACTCCACCGCACCAACGGGCTTAATATCGTTCTTG
>JAHEKR010000026.1 GCA_024638225.1 Flavobacteriaceae bacterium | reverse complement strand
CGCACCCTGACGGTTTAGCGTAGTTGGGTCGTGGGTGTCAAAAAAAACCTCAAGAAGTGACACAAACGAAATTTTTTCTGGATCGTATTCCAGTTGAATGCATTCGGCATGTCCTGTCCTACCCGTGCATACCTCGCGATATGCTGGGTTTTTAATATGTCCATCTGTATATCCAGGAACAACATCCGTTACTCCTTTTAAGCGAGCAAATAAGGTCTCGGTACACCAAAAACATCCACCAGCAAATGTGGCTAAGGCCATAAAAAATATTTTTTCAAATTTAAAGAAAAATAAAACTGCTATTTGGAAAACATTCTTTTAGTTTATGAAACGATAAAATCAAAAATTGGTTAATTTGCAAACCATGATTCATGCAACGAACATTTCCAAGACCTATGGGCAAACAAAAGTCCTCAACAAAGTTGATTTTTCGTTGGCTCCTGCTGAAATTGTATCCATCATAGGCCCCTCCGGAGCCGGCAAAACGACATTACTTCACATATTGGGGACACTCGATAGGCCAGACAAATCAGAAGAGACAAAGCTTGAAATTGAAGGTATAGATATGACCCGTCTATCAGACAAAGAACTATCTAGTTTTCGGAATCAGCAACTTGGCTTTGTGTTTCAATTTCATCAACTACTGCCTGAGTTTACGGCATTGGAAAACATTTGTTTACCAGCCTACATTAAGGGGACGTCCAAAGACAAAGCCGAACGAAAAGCGACAGAGTTATTGCGTTTCTTTGGCTTGCAAAATCGAGCAGAACACAAACCTGCCATGCTTTCTGGAGGAGAACAACAGCGTATAGCTGTTGCTCGTGCCCTAATCAACAAACCAAGCCTGTTGCTCGCAGATGAACCTAGCGGAAATCTAGACACAGTTGCGGCAGAACAACTTCACGACCTTTTTTTTAAACTACGCGATGAGTTTTCGATTAGCATCATTTTGGTGACACACAATAAAGACTTGGCAATACGTGCAGATCGCATGCTGAAACTAGTTGATGGTCAATGGAGTTAACTTCAGAAGAACTTAAATCCTTTCTTGAACAGAAAGTAAGCCAATACAATACATTGACTTTTATTGACAATGACCCGATTGCGGTGCCACACGCCTTTTCTAAAAAAGAAGATATCGAAATTGCTGGCTTTTTTGCAGCAACTATAGCCTGGGGAAACCGTAAGAGTATTTTGTCTAACGCACGGTCGTTAATGAAGCGTATGGACAATGCACCCTACGATTTTATCCGTAATCACACTATTGATGACCTTTCTGTTTTTAGCGGATTTGTCCACCGGACATATCAAGAAGAAGATGCAGTGTATTTTGTGCAGCGATTGCAGCAGCTATACAAAGAATATGGAAGTTTAGAAAATCTCTTTGCGCCCAACAAAGAGGAACAAAACACCCATGATGCGCTATCGAGATTTCATCAATTGTTTTTTGCTGTACCTCATCCAAAACGAACTCGAAAACATATAGCCAATCCAGAAAGGAAGTCCGCAGCCAAGCGCCTACATATGTTTTTGCGCTGGATGGTACGCAAAGATACTGCTGGCGTTGATTTGGGAATTTGGAACACGATTAGCACTAGCGTTTTATCATGTCCACTTGACGTTCACTCGGGCAATGTAGCACGTGCCTTGGGACTGCTTAAGCGAAAACAAAATGATTTGGCTGCCGTTATTGAATTAGACAGGCAACTTCGGCAAATGGATCCTATCGACCCTGTTAAATACGATTATGCGCTTTTTGGACTAGGCGTTTTTGAAGGGTTTTAACTCGTGTTGCTTGTTTTTCTATCTTTGCAAAGATTTTATTAAGTGCATCAAGCTACATGAATATACTGATCAAGGCTGCAACCATCTTAGACCCAACTAGTCCATTTCACAAGAAACAGCTCGATATTTATATTCAACAGGGGGTGATCAAGGAAATAGGGAAAAACCTGTCCTACCCCAAAGCAAAACAACTAGCCGTTAAAAATTTACATATCTCTCAAGGGTGGTTCGACAGCAGTGTTTCTTTTGGCGAACCAGGTTACGAAGAGCGTGAAACCATTGATAATGGGCTGCAAGTTGCTGCACTGAGTGGCTTTACCCATATTGCCTACAACACAAATACCACACCCAAACCTGATAGTCGAGCTGATATTTCGTTTTTACTCGAATTGGCTAATGGTCATGTGACCCAACTGCATCCCAAGGCATGCATCACAACAACCACAGACAAACTAGCTCCTCTTCGGGAGCTTCATGCAGCGGGAGCTGTCTCATTTAGTAACCACAAGCAATCTATCTCCAATGCCAATGCACTAAAACTTGCATTGCAATACAGTAATGATTTTGAGGGTTTAGTCGAATCCTTTGCTTTTAATAAAGATTTGGCAAATGAGGGCATCATGCATGAGGGGGCTGTTAGCACTGCGCTAGGGCTCAATGGAATTCCAGCAGTTGTAGAAGAAGTACAGCTCAAAAGGGACTTAGGGATACTTGAATACGCATTTGGCAAACTTCACACTCCAACCCTATCCTCCAGTGCTTCGGTTAAACTGATTAAAGAGGCTAAAAAACTAGGTTTGGATGTCAGTTGTAGTGTATCCATATTTAATCTATTTTTTACTGATGAGGCACTTCAAGGGTTTAATCCTAATGCTAAACTCTTGCCTCCATTACGAAGAATTGACGATCAAAAATCACTTAAAAAGGCGCTAGCGGATGGAACAATAGATATGGTTACTTCCGACCACCAGCCATTAAACAGTGAATTAAAAGACATGGAGTTGGACCGAGCCCAATTCGGATCTATAGGCTTGGAACACAGCTTTGGTAGCTTGTTACGCCATTTTTCCATTGAAGAAGCGGCCGAGATACTCACACGTGGAAAAGCGCGATTTGGAATAGAAGAACATCCTATTGATGTTGGTGCTGTGGCAGATCTTTCGCTATTTACTGACGAAGGCACTACTGAAGTTAGTAAATCATCTATACGTACTTCTTCTAAAAACAGCCTCTTTATCGGGGAAACACTTTCAGGAAAAGTACTTGGAGTTATCCGTGGGGATAAATACTTTCTCCAAGAAAACTAATATGCACCCCTTTAACTATTTACATAAAGAAGCAACTAAATCTGGTGCTCCCCTATTATTGCTCCTCCACGGGTATGGAAGCAATGAAGCCGATTTGTTTTCGCTAGCGCCTTATCTCCCTAATGATTTTCATATAGTCTCTTTACGTGCGCCACGTTCACTAAGTTTTGGTTATGCTTGGTTTCCTATTCATTTTGATGCGGCTATGGAGCGGTGGACAGATGAAAAAGAGGTACACATAGCCATCAGCTATATCAATGACTTTATTGATGCGTATACATCGTCAAACGCAATTAACCCCGAAAAGGTGTTTTTAATGGGGTTTAGCCAAGGTGCTATGCTTAGTTTATCGGTGGGATTAACGCGAAACTCAATCCAAGGAATAGCTGCACTCAGTGGCTACTTAGACCACCGGCTTGAAAAACCAACAGCATCAAGGAATCTACCCATATATATTTCCCATGGAAGTGCTGACGAAGTTGTTCCTTATGTTTGGGCCAAGCAGTCAGTAGAAAGGCTAAAAGGCTTTGGATATCATCCTGAGTTTTACACCTACACTCAAGGCCATGGTATCAATCAAGAAAATTTAGACGCACTCATTGAGTGGCTACAGAAACAGCGTTAAGTTGCTTTTCTAGCACCTTTATCGAATCGTTTAATTGAGTTGTTTTGGCTTGTTCTTTAGCCAACTTATCTGTAGTGTACTTTAGACGCTTTCCGTAATCTGCAACTAGAAATAAATTAATGAGGATGGAGAATATTAGGAGGTAAAAAATGATTTTCTGTTTCATATCAAACGGTAATTTCTAGCGTATCATACGCTAGGTGTATATTATCAGGTAAAGACTTACTAACTTCTTGATGAAAACCTAGCTTGTGGCTTATATGGGTAAAATAGGTTTTTTTAGCCTTTATTTCTTGAGCAAAATCTATAGCGGCATCCAAATGCAAATGAGATGGGTGTGGTTTAATGCGCAATGCATTTACGACCAAAACATCGATACCGGTTAATTTACTTTTTTGGGTATCGTCAATGGAGAACATATCGGTTATATAGGCAAAATTTTCAAAGCGATAGCCGAGCACAGCCAAACCATAATGCTGAACGGTAATGGGCGTTATCGTTTTTCCAGCGGCAATAAAATCTTGTTTGGGATCGATTACCACGGGCTTTACAGAAGGAGCGCCGGGATATTTGTTTTTATCGCTAAATATATAGTCAAACCTTCTAGAAAGGTTGTCAATGACTCGTTTAAGTCCAAAAATGGGCAAAGCCCCTTGGCGAAATACATAAGGCCGAATATCGTCTAAACCTGCAGAGTGGTCGGCATGTTCATGGGTCATGAGTAATGCATCTATTTTTGTACAGCCACTTCGCAGCATTTGCTGACGAAAATCAGGGCCGCAATCCACAACAAAAGAAGTGCCGTCCCATTCGATCCATACAGAAGTACGCAATCGCTTATCCTTGATGTTTTCACTAAGGCAAACGGGGTCTTTGCTTCCTATAATTGGAATTCCTTGTGAAGTACCTGTACCAAGGAAATTAATTTTCATGCCCATGACACAAAATTACAGGATTCATGACCGACATTACCTATAAGTTTTATAATTTTGAGAAAAATACATTTATGCCCATTCAACTTGCAGGAGATCAACCATTTGAAAACACGCCCTCACTCGAAGCAAAAGCACTGCGTATAAACTTAAATACAAATATTTATGGCACCTTCGCCGAAATTGGCGCCGGCCAAGAAGTAGCGCGGCATTTCTTTAGATGTGGTGGCGCTTCGGGGACCATCGCCAAAACCATGAGTGCCTACGACAAAGATTTTAGTGACGCCATCTACGGAAAAGAGTCTGACAGTCGCTATGTATCGCAATCGCGACTGCACAAGATGTTGGATTGGGAAATGAGCTTACTCGAGAAGAGAATTGATCGCAAAAAAAACGAAAATAGGCTCTTTTTTACCTTTGCCGATACGGTAACAACTATAGATTTTGCGAAGAAATTTAAGGGACATGGTTGGATGGGAATAAAATTCCAAACCCATCCAGACGAACCCTATTCGATGATTACCACCCATGTGCGCTTTCGTGAAAATGACACTAAATCACAGCAGTTGTCACTTGGGGTTATGGGAGTCAATTTGATTTACGGAGCCTTTTATCAGCACGATCGGCCCAAGAAACTTATCCAATATCTTTTTGACCACATTGACCGCGATGCAATCGAAATTGACACCGTCAACTTTACTGGACCTTTGTTTGCGCATGTAGATAATCGTCTTTTGAGTTTAGAGCTCGTTCGACTGGGCATGACCGATGCAGTGATGTTTGGACCAGATGGAAACAACCTACTGCCGGCTCGTGAATTATACAAGAAAAACATTATTGCTCTACGGGGTAGTTTTCGACCAGTTACGAAAGTAAATGTAGATATGTATCGTAAGTCATTAACCATTTTTGAAAAAGAGGTCGATACTGACCCAGAACAAACCTTGGTCATTTTTGAAATTACACTTTCCAATTTAATGTCTACTGGAGAGATAGACGAACAAGATTTTATGGATCGTGCCCGCTTACTTTGTTCGTTGGGACAAACCGTGATGATTTCTAATTTTAAAGAATATTACAAACTAGCTGAGTATTTTTCTGAGTATACCGAGAAGAAAATTCGGCTAACTATGGGTGTAAACAACCTAATTGAAATATTTAACGAGAAATACTATCGCCAGCTCAGTGGTGGAATATTGGAGGCGTTTGGTAAGCTTTTCTTTAAAAACCTAAAGGTTTATTTATACCCCATCATTGATCCTAAAACAGAAAAGATTACGGATAGCAATAATTTACGCGTACACCCGCGAGTTAAAGAATTGTATAATTTCTTTAAATACAACGGTAAAGTCATCGATATCCTGGATTACAATACAGACGATATGAAAGTTTACTCTAGAGACGTTCTGGAGCAAATCGAAGCTGGAGAAAAAGGATGGGAAGACAAGCTACCCGAGGGAGTTTCCAAATTAATTAAAAGTAAAAATCTTTTTGGTTACAAAGGAAAATAAGCCTATTCAGCCAAAATTTGTGCTGCGTGGTCTTTGGTTTTTACCTTGTTGATCACCCGTACAATTGTTCCCGTTTCGTCAATAACAAAAGTAGTTCGAATAATACCCTCGTATGCTCTACCTTGAAATTTCTTAGGGCCCCAAACCCCAAAGGCTTTAATGGCAATATGATCCTCATCTGCTAACAAAGGATAGGGGAACGAAAATTTTGTAGCAAAGTTAGCTTGTTTGTTTACGGAGTCTGCACTAACACCCAGAATCTCATATCCAGCAGCTTGAAGTGCTGCATAATTATCACTGAGGTTGCAGGCTTCGGCAGTACAACCTGGTGTATTGGCACGTGGATAAAAAAACACAACTAGTTTTTTTCCCTTATAATCCTGATCACTTATGGGGTTTCCTGTGTGAGTTAATCCTGAAAAAGCAGGCATTTGGCTTCCTTCTTGTAGCATTTTTTCTATTTTAGGGTATAAAAATACAAAAATGAATAAAGCCGATAAGGTTTCTTTTGCTATTCGTACACTTGAGGAGCTCTACCCTACAATTCCAATTCCGCTCGATCACAAAGATCCATACACCTTGTTGATAGCCGTATTGCTATCCGCTCAAAGTACGGATGTACGTGTGAACAAAATTACACCCATATTATTTGCCAAAGCTGATAACCCATTGGATATGGTAAAACTTAGTGTAGCGCAAATTCGGGAAATAATCAAACCCGTAGGGCTTTCACCCATGAAATCAAAAGGCATACATGGGCTATCAAAAATACTACTTGAAAAACACGAGGGAAAAGTACCGCAAAGTTTTGCAGATTTAGAAGAATTACCTGCTGTTGGGCACAAAACAGCTAGTGTAGTCATGGCGCAAGCTTTTGGTGTACCTGCATTTCCTGTAGATACACACATACAACGGTTGATGTATCGCTGGGGTTTCTCAAATGGTAAAAGTGTGGTGCAAACCGAGCGTGATGCAAAGCGATTATTTCCCAAAGAAAAATGGAACGATTTACACCTTCAAATCATTTGGTACGGACGCGAATATTCTCCTGCCCGAGGTTGGGATTTGGAAAAAGACATCATTACCAGAACTATAGGGCGAAAAAGTGTACTAAAAAAACACGGCTTTTAGTTTTTAAAACAATCCATATTGCTGTTTAGTAATCGCTTTGATGTGTAGCTAGCTGCAAATTGCTTAATAATCAGAAGTGAAAATTTACTTGGTTTGGGTGTTTTTTCCGTTAAAGAAGTTGTGTAAAGTTTATCCATAAATAGTTTACAGATAAAACGCTGGATTAGGAGATTTATTGCGTCATTGTTAGCTTTCGTTCCTCTATAAGTTTGCGCAAATTGATAAGTCCGTATCGCATTCTTCCCAAGGAGGTGTTAATGCTTACATTGGTACGCGCAGCAATTTCTTTAAAACTCATGTCTTGATACAAGCGCATCCGCAAAACCTCTAACTGGTTTTCGGGCAATTCGAGCATGAGTTTATTCAAATCCAATTTGATTTGTTCATCGATCATAAAATCTTCAATATTTTGATTGGGCTCTGCGATTTTATAGAACACATCGTATTCGTCATCGCGCGTTGATTCGTGTTTGGGCATGCGCTGTTTACGACGAAAATGGTCGATAATTAAATTGTGAGCAATGCGCATCACCCAAGAAACAAACCTTCCTTCTTCGTTATAACGTCCCTTTTTGAGCGTTTTAATGACCTTCACAAAGGTTTCTTGAAAAATATCGTCAGCGACTACTCCATCCCTAATTTTGGAGTAAATAAAACTATAAACACGCTGTTTATATCTGGAAAGAAGTTCTTCAAAGGATTTGTTGTCACCAGCAAGATATTGCTGAATAAGGATGTTATCAGGAAGCATAGAAATAGTTTACTCTTAAAAAATTCGTTAATAATTTTGAGTAAATCTTTAGCTATATAAATCCTTTTAGGTGTTTCAAATATAGAAAACATAATTTAAACAGGATAAATCAATCTTTGTTTTTAGTTCTGTTCTGAATATTTATATTAGTAGCTTGTATTTATTGCATTGAAAAAAGAAAAATTTATTGAGATTAAGGGAGCCCAGATGCACAACCTCAAAAATGTTGATGTGCGGATTCCAAGAAACAAATTAGTCGTTATTACTGGACTCTCAGGATCGGGCAAATCGAGCTTAGCCTTTGACACCCTATATGCGGAAGGCCAACGAAGATATGTGGAAAGCCTTTCTTCTTACGCAAGACAGTTTTTAGGTAGATTAAACAAACCCAAAGTCGATCAAATTAACGGAATTGCTCCCGCCATTGCTATCGAGCAAAAGGTAATCAGTAATAACCCAAGGTCTACAGTAGGTACTGCCACAGAGATTTACGATTACCTAAAACTTCTGTATGCCCGTGTAGGTGTTACCTACTCCCCTATTTCAGGAAAAGAGGTAAAAAAAGACAGTGTTAAGGATGTACTTGATGAAATTAAGCGATTTGCACCCAAGACAAAACTACTCCTACTAGCACCCATTACCCTATCGAAAAACAGAAGCTTGGAAGGAACACTTCAATTGTACAAACAACAGGGCTACGCTCGCTTATTGGTCAACGGTAAGATGCAGCGTATTGATCAAACCAAACCCACTACTAAAGACGGTGTTTTTTTAATTGTAGATCGAATTGTTGTTGCAACAGATGAAGACTTTTACAACCGTCTAGCGGAATCTGTAGAAACGGCTTTCTACGAGGGAAATGGCCAACTATCCGTTTACAACCTAGCAGATGAAAGCTTTTTGGCGTTTTCAAATCGCTTTGCGCGCGATGGAATTCTCTTTACCCAGCCCAATGAACATCTTTTTAGTTTTAATAATCCCTTAGGAGCTTGTCCTAAATGCGAAGGCTACGGAGACTTAATTGGCATAGACGAGCAGTTGGTTATCCCCAATACCAATTTATCTCTATATGAAGGGGCTGTTGCTCCTTGGAAAGGAGAACGTATGCAGCGCTATAAAAACAGCTTTATTGACAAGGCATATCAAGTAGATTTCCCTATACACAAACCTTATTATGAACTTACAGAAGACCAAAAAAAAATACTTTGGGAAGGCAGTAAGCAAATAAAAGGAATCAATCACTTTTTTTCCAAACTGGAAGCTAAAAATTACAAAATACAGAACCGGGTTATGTTGTCGCGGTACAGAGGGAAAACTACCTGTCCCAGTTGTCAAGGCAAAAGACTTGCGCCAGAAGCCAGTTATGTCCGTGTTGGCGACCACAAACTAACAGACTTAGTGGAAATGCCCATCTGTGAATTAGCTCAACTAATGGATAAACTCACATTGACGGATTATCAGCTGCAGATAGGGCGACGGCTATTGGTAGAAATTAAAGATAGACTTCACTTCTTGACGCAGGTTGGCTTGAGTTACTTAACCTTAAATCGTCGTGCCAGTACACTTTCCGGGGGCGAATCTCAGCGAATTAACCTAGCTACATCATTGGGAAGCAGTTTGGTAGGCTCGTTATACATTTTAGATGAACCCAGCATAGGGCTACACCCTAAGGATACGGCACGATTGATTGAAGTGCTCAAAGCACTACGCGATTTGGGCAATACGGTTATTGTGGTGGAACACGACGACGACATTATGCGGGAAGCAGACCAAATAATCGATTTAGGGCCAGATGCTGGAGTTTTTGGTGGTGAAATCGTTGCCCAAGGCAGCTTTTCAGAACTGCTTAAAGCAGACTCTTGGACCGGAAAGTACCTTGCCAAAAAAGAAAAAATTCAGTTGCCCAAGCAGCGTATTAAGATCGGCAAAACACTCAAAATTAAAGGTGCTAGAGAAAACAACCTTAAAAATATTGACGTTACTTTCCCACTCAATATGCTCACCTTGGTCACTGGGGTTTCGGGAAGTGGAAAAAGCACACTTGTAAAAGATATTTTACTTCCAGCAGTGCGGAAAAGGAAAGATATACACGGTGATAAAATAGGTGACTTTGGCGGTCTTGAAGGAGATTTGGATGCCTTTTCCGAAATACAATACATCAGTCAGAAACCAATTGGACTTTCTTCACGCTCCAACCCTGTTACGTATATAAAAGCGTATGACGAAATACGCAAATTATTTGCTGCACAGGGAAGCGCAAAGCACCAAGGGTATCAAGCAAAACATTTTTCGTTTAATGTGGACGGTGGTCGTTGTCTAAACTGCAAAGGAGAAGGTACCGTCAAAATTGAAATGCAGTTCATGGCGGATGTTGATCTCATCTGTGACGATTGCGATGGGAAACGGTTTAAAAAGGAAGTGCTGTCTGTTCGATTTTACAACAAAAATATTCACGACATTCTAACGATGAGCATTGATGAGGCCATTGCTTTTTTTAATCAGTATGAAGAAACAAAAATTGCGCATAGGCTTCAACCACTCCGGGATGTAGGCATGGGCTATGTAGCATTAGGACAATCATCTTCTACACTATCAGGTGGCGAAGCACAGCGTATTAAGCTTGCTAGTTTTTTGTTAAAAGGCGCACAAAAAGAGAAGACCTTGTTCTTGTTTGATGAGCCAACCACTGGGCTACATATGCACGACATCAACAAGCTTGTAGGCTCATTTCGGGCGCTTATTGAACGGGGTCATTCACTTATCGTTATTGAACACAACATTAGCCTTATCGAACAAGCAGATCACATTGTTGATTTGGGACCAGAAGGAGGAATAAATGGTGGTTATGTATTGGCAGCGGGAACCCCGGAGGAAATAAACAAAAACAAAAAATCAAGCCTTCACAAACTTTTGCTTAGCGATCAGTAAAACGACTTACCCACCCATTGACTGTTTTGGATAGTTTTAATAAGCTAATCAAGCATCCATAAATAAGCGTTATCAAGACTGATTTAAGTAAAATCACAACCAAAGGGTGAAGATCGAGTTCAATTTGTCCAACTGCCCCATACAGCAAACCAATAACAGCAAAGGCGAGTGCCGTATGTCGATCATATGGTTGAACACCAAAAACCCGGTATACATAACCCATGCGTAAAAAAGAGAAAACTACAACAACAACAAGTGTTGATAGTGCAGCTCCATTGATCCCGTACAATGGAATTAAAAGATAATTCCCTGCAACAACAAAAACCGCCATAAAGATGGTAAGTATCAAGGCGATATGATACTTCTTCGAGTTGATGAGCATGGTGGTGGATGCACCTGAACTCATGGCGACCAATTTTGCAAAAGAAATCATCAAGACAACCAAAACAGCATTGCCATAGCCTTGGTCGTTCATCAATGCGAAAAGCGATGTAATACTCCCATTGACGAGAAGAAAAAACCATCCTCCGAGCAACAACAAATTAATGGAACTGTCCTTGTATAACTTGGCAAGCTGGTCTTTGTTTTGTTCATTGAGTGCCTTGGCAATTATCGGGTTTAGTATTTGAAACATGGCACGTCCAGGTACTTCAATAAGCGTAGCGGTAAAGATTCCTACTGAATAGAACGCGGTCTGCTCTATTGCTTTGTACTGCGGTAGCATAAACTTGTCAATATCAATAATCAAACTGCCTGCGGATGCGGCCAAAACCAGAAAAAGAGAGTAACGCAATAATTCTTTGGCATTTTCTGGAGTCTTAAACGACCAGCTTGGAGGCTGAATTGTAAACGCTAGAAACATCATCAACACTAAGCGAACGTAGTACAGACCTACCAGTAAAACAAAAAACAAGTCTAAGTCAATCAGCTCAAGCCCAAAAAGAAGCAATAAAATAAAAATACTCAATCGGGGGTAAATTTCTTTAAGCATATTCCCTTTAACGGATTTGAAGTGAACACGCGCCCAAGAATAAAACACTTCAAAGTAGGCAGTAGCAAAGGCAACTGCAAATATGACCCAAGTATAGGTTTCGATTATGGGGTTTTCTACCGACAGCAAAGCAGCGATTACATCGTGAAAATAAAGCACCAAAAAACCAACGGGAACCACAACCACCAAGGGAAGTAACACGATAAAGGATAAAAAATTTTGTTGTGCTGGTTTGGCATAGCTACTGTGAAACTTAATGACTGTTTGTGCTACACCAAAGCCAATAAGCGGCATTAATAAATTGGATGAAGACAGCAAAAATACAACCAGACCTTGATTGGCGGCACCAAAAAAATGCGGATATAAAACCAAGGTATTGACCGCGCCTATTCCGAAGGCAAACATGATGCTCGCCAGGTTTTTTGCGGATTGTGATGTTATCATATTCATCTTAACTCTTCAATAAGGTCTAGGTAGTTTTTTGCAACACGAGACCGTTCATACTGCTCTATCCCTTTACTAGCGAAATTAATTTTTTCTTTTGTAAACCACTGCAATAGAGTATCTTTAATCGTTTCTACGTCTGTAAATCCTGTATAAACACCCAACTTATGTTTTTGAAACAATTCCTGCATATCACTTGGTATGGGGCCTATGCCCAATACTGGCCGACCTGCAGCCATATACGCAAATAGTTTCCCATGAATGATGTTCCCCGTGTTGGGCATTGCGATGCCAACAAGTAAAAGGGCTTTTGCTTTTGGTAGAATAGTATCCAATAGTGCTTTTGGCTGATATCCTTTACAATGAACCCAACTGCTTATCCCGTAGTCGTTTATCGAATCTTTGATGGATGTTGCCACACTACCGTAAAGACACAAGCTAAAATGATTGGCAAAGGCTTCATTTACTTTAACTAGCGCTGCAATAGCAGCCCATAATTGTTCGGGGTTTTGCTGTGCTTTTAAACTACCCGTATGCAGCATACCCATACTTGGATTCTTCTGTTGTTCCAAGCGTTTTTGATATCCATTTGTCAAGACACTTACAGCAGGGGTCATTTCCTTAAACGCAGCTGCAAGTGTAGGAGCAGTAACCACCACGTGATCTGCAGTTCGTACAACTGATTCTTGCAATGCGCGTTGTTTCTTCTTAGCACGACTTCCCATTGGCAAGCTGTTGTTTTGAAAAAAATCAACCCAAGGGTCTCTAAAGTCCGCAATCCATTTAATCGGAATTTTGTTTGAGAGGTTTAATCCAACTAAATGTAAGGAATGTGGAGGGCCTGTGGTAATCAGCACCTCGAACGGACTTTGCGCATACATCTTAATAACCGTTTTGGTGACAGCTTTTGCCCAAAACACACGTGCATCTGGAATAAAAAAATTGGCTCTAATCCAGCGAGATAAACGAGCCATTAACCCTTTTTTATTGGCAATATTTTCGGCAATTTCAGTTTTGTTAGCCCGCATAGGCTCCCAACCAAGAACAGGAACAATTGTCAGCCGCTCATCGGATTCATGTTGGAGTGATGTGTCTATCTCGGCTACTCGCGGACGTTTTGGAACAAATACAGTCACACGAACTCCTGCGCTAACCCAAGCATTTACAAAAAACAACCAGCGCTGTACACCAGAACCACCAGATGGAGGCCAATAATAAGCAACCAAAGCAATGTGCATTTGTTTAGACACCAGCAATTATTTTTTGTGATCGTTTATAAAACAAGACAAACAAACCAATCAAAAGCAGCCATCCGCCACCCATCAAAACAGTTCCTTGACGCAGCACAGTAGGTTCAAAGCGAAAGATAACCTCGTGATTACCGGCGGGTATCAATAAGCCACGAAGAAGGTAGTTAACCCGATAATGCGGATGGGCTACTCCATCAATATATGCTTTCCACCCATTTGCGTAATACATTTCCGAAAAAATCGCTAAGCGATTACTGGCTAGGCTTGCTGCGTATTCAAATTCATTGGCACGATGATTTTTCAATTGAATAAAGTCTTTATCAGATGTTGTATATACTGCATCGCTCAATTGGGTAGAAACAGCCTCTTCTTTGGGGTTAATGGAGCTTAGGGAAAGAAGCTCCTGATTTGCATTGGATACTGCTCTGCTTTTGGACACAAGCCATGCGGGGCCTAATGCTGAAGAGCGTTTGTAAAAACCAGCCGAAGTCGCTGGATCAATGACGTACTTCACATTAAGTAAATCCAAAACAATACTATCCTCTTGCTGCAGATAAAAATCATAGACTTCTTGGATGGCTGCAGGCTTGGCGCCGTGATAACCACCAATACTACTATGAAAATAAGCCGTTCGTGCATTGGCCATGCCGAGGCCAGGCTCAAACACTCGGTACCTGCTCGTGTCTTGTGCAATTTGCTTATCCACTTCTGTTTGAACAAAGGGTCTTTTGAATGTATATGCAGTAACAAACTGCTCTTCATCAAAAGTATTGCGGTTTTGTACCCATAAATCGCCAAGCATGACTATAGAAACACCAACGGCAAAAATATGTGAACGGATATATTTTTTCCAATAGGCATAATACAAGAGTACAAGTAGAGCAAGTACAATGATGAGTTGGTAAATGTCTTGCCAGATGAGGCTTGCACGCGCTTCCACTAATGGATTCATGATTTCGGGATATTGAGCAAAAGGCTCATTGGCTGAAACGAAAGAGAAAAAGCCGTTGATGCCACCAACCAAGAATAAAGAGAAAAACACAAAAAAGGCTAAAACATAAGATGCAGGAACCATCTGCTGACGCGACAATACTTTACTTTTGACGAAGTAGTTAAGCCCAATCATTGCTGCATAGGGCACCACAAGCATAATCATGATTTGCGCCGAGCTAACAGCGCGGAACTTGTCATACAAAGGAAGGTATTCAATAAAAAAATGAGTGATTTCTGGTATATTTTTACCCCAGGAAAACAGTAAAGAAGCGGTACTAATAGCGAGCAAGAGCACACGAATTTTTAGCTTGGTCACCACCAAGCCAATAAGGGCAAAAAACAACACGACAATACCCAAATAAACAGGTGCTGCCACTATAGGCTGATTACCCCAATATGGACGGGCATAACGAAAAATAGTATTTGCTGTTTCCGCATCTAGAGTACGTAAAAATTGAACAAATTTACTCTCCATGGGGAAGCTGTTCATCGAACTACCGCCCATTATGTTTGGCGCAATAAATGTCCATGTTTCAAAGATGCCATAGCTGTATTCGGTAATGTAATCAAAAGACAAGCCCGATGATGTATCTTTTGGAGTCCCATCTGCTTGAATGGTCAACTCACTAGGTCCACGCATACTAAATTCGGTATACTCCAGAGTTGCCAAAATACTCTGCGCATTGAGCATCAGGGCAAGTAAACCCGCACCAATTAGCTTTCCAATCGGTAATAAACCATCTCTTATTCTGTGCTTTACAGCTGTGGAGATAAACCAAAAAAGGGCAATAAGACCAACCATGAACAGGGTGTAATAGGTCATTTGCAAATGATTGGCATGGAGCTGTAAAGCAAGTCCAAGAGTAAGCCATAAAAACCCACTGCGTTTTTTGTCAAACAAAACCTGAAATAAGCCCAAAAATACCAATGGCGCATAGGCCAAGGCCATTGCCTTGGTGTTGTGACCTACCATAAGAATGACAATGTAATAAGATGAAAAACCATAAGCCAGGGCACCAAAAACGGAAACAGGAAGTGTAAACTTTCGGCTTTGGGCAAAAACGTAAAAGAAAAAAAGATACAAGAACAACATGTCTGCTGGCCTTGGTAAGAAACGTAAAAAGTCATCTACATAACGTAGTAAATCGTAAGGATATCGAGGTGTCACTTGATAAGTAGGCATGCCCACAAAGGCATTATCCATCCAATAAGGCTCTTCATCGTAAGTAGCACGATGTTCTAAAATTTGACGCTGCATACCCTTGTATTGTACAATGTCTGATTGCACTAAAGATTTTCCAGAAAGGACAGGATAGAAATACGCGAGTGAAATAATGACAAAAAATAGCGTAACTAAAACATGGGGAAGCCAATAACGTGCAGAAAAGCGCTGTGTCATATGTCAAAAATACAACTCTACAATTAATGAACAGACATTATAATTCATATCTTTGAATATGCGGAATTATTTTGTTCACATAAGCATTGCTACCCTGTTGATTATTCCATTTTTGGCAACTGCTCAATATACGGATATCATCAACAGCAACAGACCTAGCCAATCAATGGGTGCGTTTAGTGTAGGCACCAATGTGTATCAATGGGAACAAGGGCTATCGATGCGAAGTGGTTCTTTTTCCTCTTTTTACAATGCACGCTTTTTGGGAATTGGTTCACGCGCACAGTTACGCGTTGGGCTGTTTAAGGAACAATTGGAGTTTGTGGGTACACTAGATTACCAAATGGACCAGCTATCCTACACCAACGCTTTAGGTTCTTTTTCAATCGTACGCAACGGCTTCAAGCAAGCTGCTTTCGGTGCCAAATATTTGATTTACGATCCGTTTCGCAATGTTGACAAGTATAAGGTAAACCTGTACAGTTGGCATGCAAACAATAAATTTCGCTGGCGCGACTTGATTCCTGCGGTTTCTGTATATGCGGCTGCTCAATTTAACCTCGGAGATGTATATCCGTACCAATATCCGTTTCATTCCTTGTTTCGGTTCAATTATAAACCCATCGTTGAGCCAGCTATTTCAGCAACTGCCATGGTACTACTCCAACAGCACATTCGTCCGGGATGGGTTTTGATTCACAATGCAGGAATGCAGTACATTTCAACCGATTTTAGCTCTATAAAAGTTATCGGTACGCTCACCTACAGCCATCGTGACAAGTGGTCATTTTACGGAGAATATCAACTAGACGACGGTGTTTTGTATCGCGATTTAAGTGTTGGTGCGGGCGCAGCCTATTTGTTTAATAGAAATTTTCAATTGGATGTTGCTGCTCAAGTGAATTTAAAAGACACGCCTCAACTACTCACTGTGGGCTTGGGGATTGCATACAGGATTGACAGGCATAATATTTATGCTGATGCCCCGCAAAGTATCGCGGAGCAAAAAGAAGCAAAAAAGGAACGGAAAAAGACGCAATCTGAAAGCAAGTCTGCAAAAAAAACAGAGCGACGAATCAACAAGGGACTTCGGAAACTAGACAAAAAGCAAAAACGTCTGGAACGTAAAATAAAGCGAAAAAAATGATAGAGATTGTTGAGGTCAAAAATCGGAAGCAGTATCGATCTTTCTTTCGTTTTCCGTTCCGACTTTATCGAAATTGCAAACAGTGGGTCCCTCCAATTACAAAAGAAGAAGAGGATGTGTTCAATCCAAGAAAAAACCGTGTGTTTAACCATGCCATGGCACGCTTGTTCATAGCCAAAAAAGACGGGGTCATTGTAGGTCGAATTGCTGCCATGATTAATTGGGTAGAAATTGAAGAATTAAAAAAAACGAAGGTTCGTTTTGGCTGGTACGATACTGTTGATGATTTGGAAGTTAGCCGTAAGCTAATTGCAGCTGTCGAGGGAGTTGCCATAGCCGAAGGCATGAGTTACATTGAAGGACCAATGGGTTTTTCAAATATGGATAAGGCCGGTATCCTAATCAAAGGTTTTGAGTATATGAATACCATGATTACTTGGTATCATTACCCCTACCA
>JAHEKR010000052.1 GCA_024638225.1 Flavobacteriaceae bacterium | reverse complement strand
CTCTTGCTGTTCCTTAAACTCTGATGTAAATCTAATGATACCCTGTTGCATCCCCAGAGTACTAGACGACACAAGAATTTGCATGGTACTTTTCAGGTTACCAAGAAGTGCAATACCGGATGGACCAAGCAAGAGTGCAAAAAGCTTTGTGAGCAAAAAGCTTACAAGAAACTTAAAAGCAATGGAAACCAACGATAAGGAAAAAACTTTGTACAAAGTTATATATGTGCATAAATCACTGCTTAAGTGATTTTGTTTCAACAGTAAAACGCAAACTTAGTGAAATAATTACCCTACTTGAATACTTCTGCGCTTTCGTTCGTTTTCGTCAAGGTATATTTTACGCAAGCGTAACGAGTTTGGAGTAACTTCTACATACTCGTCTTTTTGGATATATTCTAATGCTTCTTCAAGACTAAACGTTATTGGAGGCGCTAGTTTCACCTTATCATCCGAACCAGAAGCACGCACATTCGAAAGCTTTTTGGTTTTCGTCACATTCACCACCAAATCGTCTGCTCTGGAGTTTTCTCCAATCACCTGACCCGTGTAGATTTCATCACCGGGTGGAATAAAAAACTTGCCGCGTTCTTGTAGTTTATCTAATGAATAAGGAATGGCTGTTCCTTTTTCCATTGAAATGAGCGATCCGTTGGTTCTTCCTGGGATATCTCCTTTAAACGGCTCAAAGGCAATAAAACGATGATTCATAATCGCCTCACCTGCTGTTGCTGTTAATAATTGGTTCCGAAGCCCAATTATTCCTCGAGAGGGAATTTTAAACGAACAAATCATGCGACCGCCTTTGGGTTCCATTGCCGTCATTTCCCCTTTCCGCATAGTAACCATCTCTACAGCTTTGCCCGAAACCTTCTCTGGAAGATCGATTGTTAATTCTTCGACTGGCTCACATTTTTTTCCATCTATTTCCTTGATAATAACCTGCGGTTGCCCAATTTGTAATTCATAACCTTCACGGCGCATGGTTTCAATTAAAACAGATAAGTGCAACACCCCTCGTCCAAAAACCATAAATTTATCCGCTGCGTCAGTTTCTTTAAGACGCATGGCTAGATTTCTTTCCAGTTCGCGTTCCAAACGATCTTTAATGTGGCGAGATGTGACATATTTCCCTTCTTTTCCAAAAAATGGAGAATCGTTAATGGTAAACAGCATACTCATCGTAGGCTCGTCAATGGCTATCGTAGGCAATCCCTCTGGGTGTTCTACATCAGCAATGGTATCGCCAATTTCAAAATCTTCGAGACCAACAACAGCACACAAGTCGCCAGCGTTTACCTCATCCACCTTTTTTCTGCCTAATCCATCAAAAACCAACAGCTCCTTAATTCGCGACTTTACTACTTTGTTATCACTCTTTACAAGCGATACGGTATCGGAGGCTTTAAGCACACCTCGGTGTAGACGACCAATGGCAATACGACCCGTAAAAGATGAATAATCCAATGAGGTAATCAACATTTGTGTTGTCCCTTCCTCTAATTTTGGAGCAGGAATATGTTGTACAACTGCATCGAGCAAAGGAGCAACCGAATCCGTTTGATTTTGCCAGTCTTCTGACATCCAATTATTTTTAGCAGAACCATAGAGCACAGGGAAGTCGAGTTGCCACTCTTCGGCACCTAGTTCAAACATCAAATCAAAGACCGCTTCATAAACCTCTTCTGGAGTACAATTTTCTTTATCCACCTTATTGACAACCACAATGGGCTTTAATTTTAAATTAATCGCTTTCTGCAGAACAAAACGTGTTTGCGGCATGGGCCCTTCAAAAGCATCAACTAGTAACAAAACCCCATCTGCCATGTTCAATACGCGTTCTACCTCTCCTCCAAAGTCGGCGTGGCCTGGCGTATCAATGATGTTAATTTTGGTGTCTTGATAGCGAACCGAAACATTTTTGGACAAAATGGTTATCCCACGTTCACGCTCTAAGTCATTATTATCGAGGATTAACTCCCCTTTATTTTCATTATCTCGGAATAATTGACAATGGTGAAGTATCTTGTCTACCAGTGTGGTTTTGCCATGATCAACGTGTGCGATGATGGCAATATTTCGAATATTTTGCATAGCTTTTTTTAGCGCGACAAATGTACACTATTTTCCAATGGAGTTGGATGTGCATTACTTGGCCTTATTCCGTATGTTTATACGATGAAAGTATTTGAAGCACATCGCAAAGGCTCTGATCAATTTTTCCTTCTTGCAGGTCCTTGTGTCATAGAAGGAGAAGATATGGCATTGCGCATTGCAGAACACCTGGTACATAATACGGAAGAACTTAAAATCCCATTTATCTTTAAAGGGAGTTTTAAAAAAGCCAATCGAAGCCGTATGGACAGTTTTACAGGAATCGGTAATGACAAAGCCTTAAAAATACTCCAAAAGGTGGGGCAGACTTTCAGTATTCCAACAATGACCGACATACACGAAACGACAGATGCTGACATGGTTGCCCCATATGTTGATGTGTTGCAAATACCTGCTTTTTTGGTACGGCAAACAGACTTGGTTGTGGCTGCTGCTAACACGGGCAAGTACGTTAACTTAAAGAAAGGGCAGTTTATGAGCCCAGAAAGCATGGAACATGCTGTGCGTAAAGTCACCAACTCAGGAAATGACAACGTATGGATAACAGATCGAGGCACCATGTTTGGCTACCAAGATATGGTGGTTGACTTTAGGGGGATACCAGTGATGAAGTCCTTTGCACCCACCATTTTGGATGTAACACATTCGCTACAGCAACCCAATCAGACGAGTGGGGTTACGGGTGGACGTCCAGAGCTTATAGAGACCATGGCGCGTGCAGGTATTGCAGCTGGTGTAGATGGTTTGTTCATGGAAACGCATCACGATCCAAGCAGTGCTAAAAGTGATGGAGCTAATATGCTTCCGCTGGGACAAGTGGCTGGATTATTGAATAGATTGGCCAAATTACGCGAAGTCATCAATCAAATTTCGTAAATTTGCACCCGCCTTAGGCGGAATGTTCTTTGAATACATGGGGTCGACTGGTATTGACAGCGAGATTCATGACAATGTAAGCAAGTCGAGCGCTGGACTACAGCTCGTAAATATCATAGTACCACCATTTTAAATGGCGAGAATAACTACGCTCTTGCAGCCTAATTGACTGAATTATAGTAGGTCCAGGCCCTAGTCCCGCAAGGCGGGAAGGCAAGATGTCTTTGGGAAGCCCTTGTTGACGGCGTCTCACCAAAAGGCACCATCAAAGTCAACATAGAGAGCACGGCGCTTCGACGCGCTCTCAAAACAAAGAAGCTAAGCTAGCTGTGGGCGGTTTTCGGTCAGCAGCTATTCGAAAATAAAACGAAAACTATACTTGTAGAAAGCTTTGGCTTGACTTGTTTGGACGAGGGTTCGATTCCCTCCGACTCCACTGATTATTTCTAGAAATAATAATTTATTCTTGGGAATAAAATCGTACACCCCATTGAGCTATTTTCGAAACAATCACTTAGTTTTTTGAGAAAGTTTGTTCATGAGCATTGGGGTTTTGATTGATTTTCGGGTTCGTTTTTTTTTTTTACTTTTAAGTC
>JAHEKR010000015.1 GCA_024638225.1 Flavobacteriaceae bacterium | reverse complement strand
GTGGTGAGATTGATATTGCTGAGGTTTTGGGCCACGAACCCAAAAAAATGTATACCACCCTTCATTATACTGACGGTGATAATCGGCACGGTGAAACGCAAAAAGACCACATACTTTCGGACAGTTCATTTGCCGACGCATTCCATATTTTTAGTATTGATTGGGATCACCAAAAGATGCGTTTTTATGTAGATGGAACAGAAATCCAGCAAGTAGCCATCACTGCTGATATGAAGGAGTTTTTAAGAAGCTTTTACCTAATCTTCAATGTGGCAGTTGGTGGCAACTGGCCAAGGGACCCTAACGATGAAACCGTATTTCCCCAAACAATGTACATCGACTACGTTCGGGTCTATGAAAAGAACGGATACGATGCCCCGGATGCACCAGAACTTAATATAGATGAGGAAACCATAGGACAAAACATTGATCCATCAGTGATGAATCACGCCATCAAAGAAGGGTTTACCGATTTAGGTAATGGAACTGTAGTGGTATTTGGCGGGGGTGGAGAGCCAACGGTTAAGACATCTGAAGAGGCAGTAGATGGCGCCATGAGTCTGGTCTTTGATTTTCCAGGCGGTCATTGGGGTGGTGGTTACATCGAGCTAGAAAGCCCTGTCGATTTAAGTGCCTATACATCCCTTAAATTCTCCTTATACAAACCTTCAGAGTTGGTTAATGCAGAAATTAAGCTTGAGAGTCCAAAAACAAATGCTACCGTGTACCTAAAAGATTACACAGGTGCAGATGTTGGCAAAGGCTTTGTGGAATATACGATCCCGTTTGCCGATTTTACTGATTTGGATGTTTCAGAAATTAAAATTCCGTTTTCCATGTGGAATCCTCAGGATGCAAGCGATGCCTTTGTAACTGCTGAAGTACTTATAGACAACTTGCATTTTAGCAAATGATGCGCTTAAGTACTACATATTCGAGGGATACAAAAATTGCATGTTTTAAGTATCCCTCATCAAGATATATGTTTGCTGCGTGCAAAAACACCATTTGCTTTTTTATCTTTGACAAAACGTTTTTATGGGGAGAGCATTTGAATTTCGCAAAGCACGTAAGATGAAGCGCTGGTCGGCTATGGCCAAAACCTTTACACGTATCGGCAAGGATATTGTCATGGCGGTCAAAGAAGGCGGTCCACATCCGGAAAGCAATTCACGACTTCGTGCGGTAATTCAAAATGCCAAGGCAGCAAATATGCCTAAGGATAATATCGAGCGCGCCATCAAACGCGCATCTGACAAAAGCACAGAAAACTACAAAGAAGTCCTTTTTGAAGGCTATGCACCACATGGAATTGCTGTGCTTGTAGAGACAGCTACAGATAACAACAACCGGACAGTTGCCAATGTCCGCAGCTATTTCAACAAATGCAACGGTAACTTAGGTACATCAGGATCGGTAGAATTTATGTTCGATCATAGCTGTAACTTTCGTATTGCAGAAGCAGGAATTGATGCCGAGGAACTGGAACTGGAGTTTATTGACTTTGGCGTAGATGAAGTCTTTGTAGACGAAGATGGCATATTGCTCTATGCACCTTTTGAAAGCTTTGGCGCTATCCAAAAAGAATTGGAAAAACGTAACATTGAAATCTTATCTTCGGGTTTTGAGCGTATTCCTACCACCACCACTTCCCTCTCTGGTGAGGCCGTTGAAGAAGTGGAAAAACTACTTGAAAAGTTAGAAGAAGACGACGATGTGCAAAACGTCTATCACACCATGATTTTAGCTGAGTAAGGCAGTAGCTATTACTAAATCCTCGGGAGTATCAATCCCTACCCCAACAAAATCGGTAGGTAACATTTGTACCGTCCTACCCATTTCCAAATACCGTATGACTTCAATCTTTTCAGCTTTTTCTAAGGGTGTTGGCTCGTGGGTATAAAAATCTAACAAAGCTGCTTTACGAAAGGCATAGATGCCCACATGACGAAACCCTTGCCCCGCTACTCGCATAAAAGGTACAGCAGTACGTGAAAAATAGAGCGCTTTCCCATATTGGTCGGTCACTACCTTTACAACATTTGGGTTCTCAAATGTTGATTTATCCTCAATGGGAATCATGAGTGATGCAAGGTCAATTTTGTTGTCAGTATCTTGCCTAAAGGCATTCATTAAATCGAGAAGTGCTTGCGCAGAAACAAAAGGCTCATCCCCTTGAACATTAACAACCACATCTACATCCATTCCCTCAATACATTCGGCAACACGGTTGCTCCCACAGTCATGCTTTATTTTACTTCGATAAACAAGCCCGCCTAGGGATTTAATGTGTTGCTCTATGGCATCGGAATTTGTTGCCACCCAGACTTCATCAAAAAGGTGTGCCTGGACAACAGCCTCATAAGTGCGTTGCAATACCGTTTTACCCAATAAGTTTACGAGTAGTTTTCCGGGGAAGCGTTGGGCTTCAAGATGTGCGGGGATAACAGCTATAAATCGCATGGGGCAAATGTAGTTAAATCAATTGTTTTCTATATGATCATCTCCAAAACCAACTAAGAATAATTTTTCTGTTGCGCGAGTAACAGCAGTATACAACAACCTAAAAAAGGCTGCATCTAATCCATCAGGCAAATAAGGCTTTTCAACGATAACGCGTTTCCATTGCCCTCCTTGGGCTTTGTGGCAAGTAAATGCATAGGCGTATTTGACTTGCAAAGCATTAAAAAATGGATTTTTCTTTACATTAAGGTATTGTTTGTATTGTGGCAAATGAGCATAGTCTTCTCTTACAGCTTGATAAAGTTTGGTGTTGTCGTCAAACGACAAGGCATGTGTATCCATCTCTAGTGTATCCAAAATAAAAACAGTGTCAAAGGGCTCCTCATCTGGATAGTCTAGCATTTGCACCTGCACCTCCGCAAAACGGAAATCATACAATTCCTTTATTGCTTTTATATTTAATACCTCAACAATATCACCATTAGCGATAAATCCTGGACCTGAATCGGGTTTAAGCCAGTGATAATTGTTTTTAACAACCATGACCAAATCTCCCTTGGCAAGTTCTGCTTCTTTGCCCAAAATCTGTGTGCGAATTTGTTTGTTATATCCGTTAGCACGCTTATTCGAGCGGACAATGCAAGCCGTTTCTTCACGACCGACTTCGCGGAAGGCGGTTTCAATGGCATCTTGAATTTCAAATCCGTCTTGGAGGCGAATGATATCGGTAAAGGGAAGTAAAGAAAATGTAAATGATGTGGTGTCTCCAGCAAACAGTTGATGACGAATTCGGGTGGCATTAAATAAAATTCCAGAATCCTGACCTTGACGTACAACCTGATTTAGGGAGACCTCTGATGGGACTAGACCATATTCCGATGATAAGACGGCGGTGTCAAGCGCAGGACTTAGCGTAGTATGCACGGGTGGTAGCTGTGCTGTATCGCCAACTAACAGCAGTCTACATTCTTCTCCGCTATGCACATAATAAATAAGGTCGTGGAGCAACGAACCGTTTTCAAAAAGTTTACTTTGCTGCTGCTGATCAGCGATCATCGATGCTTCATCAACTAAAAATAAGGTGCGCTTAAACTTATTTTTTTGCAGTTTAAAACTGAGCTTGCCCTGTCGCTCCTGGTGTGTGAAATAAATCCGTTTGTGTATTGTGTAAGCCGTTCGCTTGGCATAGGCAGCCATCACCTTAGCGGCACGCCCTGTTGGGGCCAAAAGCACTGTTTTGTAACGCAAACTACCTATGCTTTTGACAATGGTTCCGACCAGTGTTGTTTTTCCAGTTCCTGCATATCCCTTCAAAAGCAATACATCATTTGAAGAAGCAGTGGTCAAAAATGAAGCAAAGGCCGATAATGCTTCCTCTTGAGCTTCTGTCGGGGTAAATGGAAAATTGTTTTTTAAGGTTTTTAAAAACTGCTCCGCAATCATTGCTTAAAAGTAGGAATGTTTTGTTTACCCACGCACAAATTGAAAAAAATTGTAGATTTGTTTTTATCAAAATCAAACCTTGAAATGAAAAAAGCCTTATTAGCTGTACTCTGGATTCTAATTGTATTTTTTGGGTACAAGCTAATCAACTCTGTCTATGAACCTATTCAGTTCAATAAAGTTAAAAACGCACGCTATACTGACGTGATTAAAAACCTAAAAGATATAGGAAATGCGCAAGTTGCGCACAAGTCTGTCCATGGTGTTTATGCCGAAAATTTTGATGGCTTGGTTTCTTTTATCGATACAGCACAGTATGTTATTGTTGAGAAAAGAGATTCAAGTTATTTAGAATATGACCGAACATATCGCATCGACATGCTACGCGAAGTACAGATTGTGGATACTCTTGGTTATGTTTCGGTCAAAGATTCACTCTATGGTGATTCCGATCATTACAAATACATGATGCGTGTTCCTGTCAAAGGGATTGATACTACATTTACCATGAAAGCCGATATTATTGATAAAAATGGCTACCAAGTGCCCGTTTTTGAAGTAAGTGTTTCTAAAGATTTAGTTCTTCATGATCAAAATCCATATTTACTTGACCAAGAAAAGGCAACTATTTCTGTAGATGGCGTAAACGGACCAACCATCATTTTGGGATCGCTATCTGAAGTAAGCACTAATGGAAACTGGCCCACCATATATGATGCCGGAATCCAAAATTAATCAACGGACAAAAGCAACACATTTGTCCATTCACGTACACGTGAATGGACTTTCTTTTTTTACCCATAACGAACAAGGCTTGGCCTCTGCAATTGTTAGAAGAAAATTTGCTGATGCGTTGAGTCCTGAAAAGCTACACGATCAACTACATCAAGTGTTGAAGCAAGAAAAGCTATTAACACAGAAATTTTCACAGGTTAGGTGTAGCGTTGAAAATAACCTTGCAACCCTAGTACCACAAGCGCTCTTTGAATTATCCGCCCTTGAAGAGTATCTACACAAAGATATCGACCTAAAACCTGGTGATTTTATTGCACACGACCTTTTGCCAAATACTGATTGGGTCAATGTCTATGTTCCCTTTGTAAATGTCAATAATATGCTCCTCGATAATTTTGGTAGTTTTAATTATTATCATGCGGTGAGTGTTTGGCTCGATGCATTAACGAAACACAGCCAAGCAGACGGAAAACAAGTATGGGGTGTGTACAAGGAGGGTAAAAATCTTCACATTGCGCTGTTTCAAAACGATAAACTCCACTACTATACTTGCTTTGAAGCCAGTAATCCAAAAGACATCACCTACTACATTTTGTTTACTGCCAAAGAGCTTGGTATTAATCCAGCAGAAGTTCCCCTGTTTGTGGTAGGTGACTTCATTGAAGGAGATAACACCTTTAAGGAGCTGTATACGTTTGTACGAAGTATCAATTTTATCAAGCCCGAATCTGAAGTAAACTTGAGTGTGCCCCAATTGAACCAACACCAAGATTTCTGCTTGCTTAATTTACATTCATGCGGATTATTTCAGGAAGCTTAAAAGGAAGGCGCATAAGTCCGCCAAAAAATCTCCCTGTGAGGCCAACAACCGACCGAGCAAAAGAAGCTTTATTCAACATACTTTCGCATCAATATGATTTCAATGGTTGCGCTGTATTGGATTTGTACACAGGTACGGGCGCCATCAGTTATGAATTTGCTTCTAGAGGAGTTGCAGCAGTCACTGCTGTAGATCAACATGCTGCTTGCATCCGTTTTGTTCAACAGACTGCAGAAAAGTTAAAGCTATGCATAACGACCTTAAAAAGTCCAGTGCTTAAATTTTTATTGTCGGCTAATGGCAGCACATATGACTTTATTTTTGCAGATCCACCCTACGCCTATAGAAAAGATGAATACGAATCCTTAATTGACAATATTATCTCAAAAGGCATGCTAACTAAAAATGGGCTAATCATCATTGAGCATGCGCCGCAAATAGACTTATCAGAATTAACTTCTTTCAGAACAGCACGAAACTACGGAGGCTGTGTGTTTTCTTTTTTTGAGCAATAATTACTCTTTTCCAGCGCGGAATAAATATTCCTTTTCTTGTTTGGTTAAACTTTCATAACCTGAGGCAGCGATTTTATCCAAAATTTGATCTATTTTTTGTTGATTGATTCTGGTTGTAGTGGTTTTTGTTGACTTTTTCCTCTTCTGTCGTTTGGGCTTTTTTGAAGAACTAAAAAAGGAGTTAAGCTGTTCGATAAAACGCATGAACCAAGCCCCAATATCATTTCCTTTTAAAAATTCACGTTGATAAATATAACCCCATGCAGCACCACCTAAGTGAGCTAAATGACCACCCGCGTTGGAAGCTGGAATTTGGATTACATCCAAAAAAATAAAAAACAAAGCGATGTATTTGATGGGAATAGAAAAAACAAAAACGCGAATGGGTGAATTTGGCATATATGACGCCATGAACACCAATACAGCCATTACGCCAGCAGAGCTGCCAATTAATGCGGACTTGGTGCCGTGAAAAGCGGGAAAGAGGTTATAAGAACCAATGTAAACCAATCCACCAGCTATAATCCCGACAAAAAAAGTATTTAAGAGCAATTTGGTTTTGAAGAGATTAAGCATCAGTCCTCCAGAAATATAAAGCAGCAGCATATTCCAAAAAATATGTCCAAATGATCCGTGAAAAAACCCATAGCTTATAAGCGTCCAGGGTTTGTAAATTAGTTCAGAAATAGCGGCTGATAATTCAAGAAAGCGCAACCAACCTGCCGCCGAACTGTTAAACAAAAACAACAGTGTGTTGATCAGTAAGGGTAAGATAAATAGCACCACCATTACCGCAATCAAGCGCTCAAGTACATTTAGCTTTGAAAAACTACGCTCTATTTGTTGTTTTAAGCTCATTAAGACCAGCGGTTTTGATTAAACTGATTTCGTTTCCAATACCACATCATGGCAAAGCCGGTCAGCGCTCCACCAACGTGAGCGAAGTGGGCGATTGGCCCCATGGAGTACGATGAAAACCCAAAAAACAAATCCAACAATAGGACAAGTGGGACAAAGAATTTAGCTTTTATTGGAATGGGCAAGAAAAGCAGCATTAGTTCAGCATTAGGGAACATAAAGGCAAAAGCGACCAAAACACCATACAATGCACCTGAAGCACCAACCATGGTGACATTAAACAAGGTTTGCCCTTGTTCCAAATAGGTGTATGCTTGATCAAGCGTTATGCCTTGTGCAACCATGCTTTCTAGCCAATCTTGAATCTGTAGATGATACACAAGCAATTGCAAAGCCGCCGCGCCCAAGCCGCAAGAGAGATAAAAAAATAAGAATTTATTTTTGCCCCACATTTGTGCTAACGGAGAACCGAACATCCAAAGGCCAAACATATTAAAAAGGATATGTGAAAAACTCCCATGCATAAACATATGCGTAACAAGCTGCCACACGCCAAATAAATCATTTTTTGGATAGTGCAGGGCAAGTAAATCAAATATAAGCGTACCCACAACCTGACTGCCGATAAAGACCAGTACATTTATAATGAGGAGGTGTTTGATTATTTCAGGTATCGATCTCATATTGAAAAAAATGATTCCATTGCCCGCGTAGAAAGCACGTGGAAAGTTAGCTTTCCGTCCGGTGTACGATCGGCTTCTTTACAAGCAAGTAATTTATGTATCAGTTCTATTTGTTCGTGTGATGCCAGCTGTCTTCCACTAGGAATACGTCGCTGTTTTGATAGCGCTCGTGCCATTACATCAAGTTGAGAAAAGGCATGAACCGTGCCATGAGTTGTTTGTGTCAGCCATTGCTGCAAAAAGTGTGGAATGTCTTGAGCAGTAAATACATCTGGTATAGCATCAAACTCAATGGTATCAGTGTCTATGCTCAAAATCCCAAAGCCCATAGTGAACAACAATTGTTTATGCGCTTCAAGTAATTGAATACTGGGTACATCCAAAGTCAAGGCAAGCGGGACAGCCAAGGTTTGGGATACAGCATCTTGAGTTTCCCATTCACGCATATAGGATTCATACAACACACGCTCATGTGCACGAGCTTGGTGTACTATCACAACTCCGTTTTGATGTGGTGCAATCAAAAACTTGTTGGCCCATTGAAAACTAACAGAAATCGTATTTGATTCAGTTTGAATCAGTTGCTCGGCTGGTATTTCTGGTACTAGGTCATCAAAACGAACTGTTTGGGTCGGAGCTGAACTACTTTTCCTCGATGAAAAAGGATTAAAGCTTGAATCAACCGAAACACGTGGAGTTACGGGTGCTGCTTGGTGCTGTTTGTAAGGTGTATCCAAGGATTTATCTTGGGTGAAATCCAAAACAGGTGCTATGCTAAATTGGCCTAAGCTATGTTTTATAGCAGCGCGTAAAACAGCGTAAATGGCATGCTCTTCTTCAAACTTAACCTCCGTTTTGGTTGGATGAATATTGATGTCTAATTGCTTGGGAGGAACTGTTAGATATAGAAAATAACCTGGCTGATGGTTTGGCGACAACAGCCCTTCAAAAGCTGACATAACGGCATGATGCAAAAATCCACTTTTAATGAATCGGTTGTTGACAAAAAAGAATTGTTGGTGTCTCGATTTTTTGGCAAAGCTAGGCTTGAGCACAAATCCTTTGATCTGTACCAATTCGGTAGCTTCTTCAACAGGGACCAAACGCTCGTCAAACTTTGGTCCAAAAATATGAACAATGCGTTGACGGGAATTGGTGGGTGGTAGCTGAAAAACCTCAGCCCCATTGTGAATAAGTTCGAAATGGATGTCGTGGTGCACAAGTGCCACTCGGTGAAACTCATCGGTAATATGACGAAATTCAACTTGTTGGGACTTTAAAAAGTTTCTACGGGCAGGTATGTTAAAAAACAAGTTTTTGACGGAAACAGAGGTTCCTTGGGCTGCTGTAACACGCTGTTGTTGTGTTACCTGTGAACCCTCAATATCAATACGCACACCCAGTTCGTCTTGTTCGGTTTTAGTGATAAGCTGAACTTGTGCTACTGCAGCAATACTTGCCATGGCTTCGCCACGAAAACCTTTTGTGTTCAGGTTAAATAAATCATCTGCCTTTTCAATTTTTGAGGTAGCATGACGCTCAAAACACATCCGTGCATCGGGTTCCGTCATTCCCTTTCCATTATCGATAACTTGAATATGTGCTTTGCCTGCTTCTTTCACAATCAGGGAGATACGCGTGGCGGCGGCGTCAATGGCATTCTCCATCAGTTCTTTTACCACTGAAGCGGGTCGTTGTACCACTTCACCAGCGGCAATTTGGTTTGCTACATGGTCAGGAAGCAATCGAATCACATCACTCATCGAAGCTAAAAAATAGAAAGATCAAAGTCTAGAACAAAAAGTGCTGCCAACGACAAAAGGGCGATAATAATCAATAGTAAAGGAGAAAAACTACGGTTTCCTCTAGTGCGACTCGCACGACGGGCCTCACGCCAATGAGCGCCAAAGTCGTTTGTATTAGGCGTATCGCGATATTGTTCGAAGGCAGAACCAAAATCATAAGGATTTGCATCCTTTTTGCCTTTAAAATACCTTGGGGTATAATTAAATCGACGATTGCTCCGCTGTTTTAAAAAAGATAGACGCACTTGTATTGGAATGAATATCAAATGTACAAAAAGCAGACTAATGCTCACAATAACTATCTTTGTTTTATGATTAAACAACAACTTGCCCAATTGGCACAATGGTTAGCAACTCCAGCGAAAATTATCGTCATTCCACATAAAAACCCCGATGGCGATGCCATGGGCAGTAGTTTGGCATGGCAAAATATACTACAACAAATGGGACATGAGGCAGTGGTCATTGCTCCCAATGCCTACCCGAGTTTTTTGCATTGGCTTCCAGGCCATGAATGCGTTTTGTACTTCGATGAAAATACAACACAAGCCAAGAAGTTAATCGCTGCTGCCGATATGGTTTTTACGCTCGACTTCAACACCCTTAAACGAATTGATTATATGGGGGAATGTGTGGCGCAAAGCAAGGCGAAAAAAGTCATGATTGACCACCATCAAGAGCCAGAAGATTACGCTGATTTGATGTTTTCGAATCCCGACATGGGCTCAACATGTGAATTGGTTTTCCAAATTATCGTTGCCTTAGAAGCTAAGGATAAAATAAACAAAGAAGTGGCAAGCTGCTTGTACACAGGAATACTCACCGATACGGGTTCGTTTAGATTCGCAAGTGTTACAGCTGATACACACAGAGCTGTTGCAGATTTATTGGCCACGGGAATAGGGCATCATCTTATTCACGAAAAAATTTCAGGAAATAAGAGCCCTGAGCGATTAAAATTACTTGGAATTGCACTCGGCAATATGGTTATTTTGCCGTCATACAAAACAGCTTACATCAAGCTTAGTCAAGAAGAGCTTGACAGTTGCGACTATCAAAAAGGTGATTCCGAGGGCTTGGTTAATTACGCCTTGTCTGTTGATGGTGTTCAACTGGCAGTGCTTATGATTGAACATCGAAGTGAAAAAATCATCAAACTATCCTTCCGAAGTAAAGGAGCGACTGCTGTTAATTTATTTGCCAAAGAATACTTTGAAGGAGGAGGACACATCAATGCTGCGGGCGGAAAATCCACCCGAAGCCTGGATGACACTGAACACTATTTTTTGGATGTATTAAAATCATTTTCTATTTAACTGTCAACTGTTCCCTTTTTTTGTATTTTTCACTACTCAAACAACACTATGTCAAAACAAATCATTTATTCCGCTTTTTCTTTGCTACTTGTCCTAGGCTGCTCAACGTCAAAAAATGGATTAGACAAGGGCTTGTACGCTGATATCGAAACCAATAGAGGTTCTATATTACTCAAACTGAGTTTTGAGGAAACACCAACTACTGTCGCTAATTTTGTTTCGCTGGCTGAAGGCACGAACAATCAGGTTAGTGAGGACTACACCGGAAAGCCATACTACGATGGACTACTTTTCCACCGAGTCATTGCAGACTTTATGATTCAGGGTGGTGACCCAACTGCAACGGGAAGTGGCGGACCAGGCTATTCTTTTGAAGATGAATTTTCGCCTGAATTAAAACACGATGGACCTGGGGTATTGTCTATGGCTAATTCTGGGCCAAACACAAACGGGAGTCAATTTTTTATCACCCACAAAGAAACACCTTGGCTAGACGGCAAGCACAGCGTCTTTGGTCGCGTGGTCACAGGCCTAGAAGTTGTTGATTCCATTCAGCAAAACGACACTATCGTACAGGTTTCTATTATCCGAAAAGGCAAGGATGCGCGAAGATTCGAAGCAGCTAAGGTATTTGACGATCATTTTGCCGGAATAGAGGCCAGAAAGGCAGCCAAAATAGCCAAGCTTGAAAAAGTAAAGAAAGATAAAGCCGCTGCATTGAGTGCATTGAAGGAACAGGCCAGTACGACACAAAGTGGATTGAGCTACGTCATTACGCAAAGTGCGGACGGAGCTGCAGTTGTTCCTGGCGTAACCGCCATGACACACTATGCCGTTTACTTTGAAGACGGGAGTCTTTTAGATACTTCAATAGCTGAAGTCGCAAAGGCTTACGATAAGTTTGATCAACGTCGTGAAGCAGGAGGAGGCTACCGCCCTATTGAAGCTCGTGTCGATCCAGAAGTGTCGCTTATTGCTGGTTTTAAGGAAGGTATCGCCTTACTGAAAGAAGGCGAAAAAGCAACGCTATACTTGCCCTACGACCTCGCTTATGGCGAACAAGGGAATCAAGTAATTCCACCAAAATCTACCCTTATTTTTGAAGTAGAGATAACACAAGTGATTAACGAGTGATTCGAGCTATACATCGCTGGCTTTATTTGGCCTTGGTGGTGTTTTTTATTATCCTATTCGTATTTAGCAAAAAACCACTGTGGGTCGATACCTACTATGTATCCCTAATCTACCCTTGGTTGTCTAAAATAAATCAGGGGCTTTGGGCTAACATCCCTTTTTCTATAGGAGATTTAGGGTATGTCGTAGGCCTATTGTATATCTTTTGGTGCTTATTTCGAAACGCCTTCTGGAAATCCATCAAAGCGTTTGTTCGACTGCTTCCTTTTGTTGTTTTCTTGTTCTATTTCTTGTGGGGAACACTTTATTTTAAGCCATCCTTACGAGCACAAAGGAACCTAACAGCAGAGCTAGGTACTACTGCCTTGATTAAAACGACAACGCATTATGCGGATCAGCTTACGGAACTTCATGAAGAATTAAGCACAAGTTCAAACGAAAAAATTGTATTGTCACAGACCAAAGCACAGCTATTGTCATTAGCAACAGCTAGCATGGAAGCTTCTGATTTACGACCAAAAAATATCCACGGTAAAGCAAAAGCAAACTTATTCCCCACTCTCTTAAGTTATATGGGCTTTGGCGGTTATGCCAATCCATTTACCCATGAGGCACAAGTAAACACGCTACAACCCAAGCTAAGCATACTGACCACTAGCTGCCACGAAATAGCGCATCAGTGGGGATATGCTGCTGAGGAAGAGGCGAATTATATTGGCATTCAAGTAAGTGTTGTAGCTGAAGATCCAATACTTGCATATGCAGGCAACCTCCTCGCCTTTCGTTATTTGATAAATAGTCTTTACCGTGCAGATAAAGCAACTGCAGAAAAACTGATCAATCAACTACCAAAAGGAACCCGATTGCACATGGTCGAGATGCGTGAATTTTGGCAGAAGTATCAAAACCCATTTGAACAAGTTTTTGAAAAAAGCTACGATCAATACCTAAAAGCCAACCAACAACAAGCAGGAATTAAAAGCTACTCGTTGGTGGTTGGCTTGTTGGTAGATGATTTTGTTAATCAAGGATGACAGGTGCACCTGCAGCCTCAGCCGTAACAATAGTCGCGTCTGTATCTACCGCCAATGCATCAACCTGAGCGCTTAGCTTTTCTAAAAGCGTTTTCGCCATTTCAAAGCTCTCCATGTGCATCTTGGTTGGACCATAGGTGTTTGAATAAAACCCACGTGTAGCCACAGATAATCTGTTAGACAAAGTAGGCGTGTCTTTTTCACCAACTTCTTTTTTTGCTGGACTACCCCCAATAGCTTTTTCCAATATTAATTGTTGCTCACGCAAGTCATAAACTGTTTGATGCAATGTTTTCTGGTCAGATTGAATGTAAGCCAATCCACGCGACAAGGCCTTTATTTTTTTCTTGCTCTTTTCAAAGCTATGATTCATTTTCTGTATAGAAGCGTACAGTTCATTTAACTTGTCTTTATACGCATCGTGTGCAGCAGCCGTTGGATTGGCCAACACATTTTGGCGTAAACGCACCACTTCAAAAGGCTCTTTTTCTGTAAGTGCTGTTAGCCTACCTGCATGTTTTTTATACAATTGGACATGATAGTTTCCAGGCACCACGTCAAAACGCACGCCTCTACCCCTACTCCAATTGGAGCTGATGTCCAATGCAGACGCCATACTTTGGCGTAAATCCCAATTTAACCGGTGAATACCCTTGGTGTACATTCCCGAAATTTCGGCGATTACGGAACCATTTTGGTTTGTTATACGCAACAGTGCCTCAGGCTTTTGCTCGTTGTTTTCCGCATCAATAGCTTCCCACCCGGGAAAGGGAATATTGGCTTTGTTTTTATTCAGTTCCTTTTCTGTTTTCTTGCGTTTGGCTTTCATGGTTTTGATATCCTCAGCTACGTAGTAGGTAAACTGGGCACCGTATTCTGGGTTCTTAGCCGTGTAAAAAGACGCACCTTGGCTGGATGTACCGCCGCGTTGTTGAACGTATTGAAGGGCCTTTTTTACAGGGAAAATCTGAGCTCCTGAAGCCAAACGTTCTTCACGAATATCTCGCAATGGGCTATAGTCGTCCAAAATATAAAAACTACGGCCAAAGGTTGCCGCTACAAGGTCGTTTTCTCTTTTTTGGATAGCCAAATCACGAACCGAAATAGTGGGCATACCCTTACTAAACTTATGCCATTTTTCGCCTTGATTCAGGCTTACATAAATTCCATATTCTGTTGCCAAAAACAACAAGTTTGGATTCACATGATCTTGCACCAAACGCCAAATAAGTGTCCCATCTGGAATACCGTCAGCAATTGAAAACCATGATTTACCACCATTAGTTGTTTTGTACAAATATGCACTGTAGTCTCCAAACTTGTGGTTGTCTAGAGCAACATAAGCTACATTAGTATTAAAATGGTCTGCTTTAATATCGTTTATAAAGGCTGTTGCTGGAACATCTGGTAGTTTATCGACCGTTTGTTTGGTCCAAGTGGCACCACCATCTTTGGTTGCGTGCAATAGCCCATCGTCAGAACCAGCATAAAGTATATTTTCATCTTGAGCAGATTCTGCTAGTGAAGTAAGTGTGTTGTAGGTAGACATGGCATATACATCCCATGCTGCATCCCAGCTTTGCTGACGGCCCATAATGGGAAGCGTCAATCGCTCTTCATCTTTTGTCAAATCAGGTGATATTGCCGTCCAGCTATCTCCTCTGTCATTTGAGCGCCATACACGCTGAGAACCAAAATAAAGACGCTTTGGATCGTGTTGACTGACCAATATGGGCGAATCCCAATTAAAGCGTTCATAAGGCTCGTCTAGTGTGTTTTGTGGACGGATGTACACCGCCTCTCCTGTTGTCCGATCTACGCGGTGTAAATTTCCTTGTTGTGACTGTGCGTAAACAATATTTGGATTTCCAGGCTCTGTTGCGGGCTGATGACCATCCCCACCAAGTAAGACAAACCAGTCTTCATTACTGATTCCATTACTTTTAAATGTTCGTGAGGCTCCTCCCTGTGTATTGTTATCTTGTGTTCCACCAAAAATATTATAAAACGGATACGCATCGTCAACCGCCAACTTATAGAATTGCGTCAGGGGTAAGTTGTTTACAAACTTCCAGTTTTGGGTATCATCAAAAGTTTCATAAATGCCGCCATCAGTACCTACCAAAATATAATTTGGATCACTATGTTTAAATACCATTGCATGATTATCCGAGTGTTTGTTGGATTCTTTCATGGTGTAAAAGTCTTTTCCACCGTTCTCAGAGACCAGTACCCGTACATTCATCAAATAAATACGGTCAAAGTGGTGGGGTGAAGCCACTAGCTCTTGATAATAGTGTGGTCCGGTTCCACCAGAAACAGTATCCGACATTTTTTTCCAACTTTCTCCGCCATTTGCAGAGCGATAAACACCACCCTTTTTTCTTTCCAATTCAATGGCTGCATAGATGACATCAGGATTCATCGGGGAAATTGCCAAGCCAATTTTACCCATATTTGTTTTAGGTAGACCTGTTTTAAGTTTTCGCCAACTATCGCCTCCATCAACAGACTTGTATAGTGCTGTTCCTGGTCCACCACCCATATAAGCCGCCACATTACGATGACGTTGCCAGCTAGCTGCATACAATACATCTGGGTTTCTTGGGTCTATAAGTAAATCTGTGGCTCCAGTCCATTTATCCAGTGGCATGGTTTGTTTCCATGTATTTCCACCGTCAGTAGTTTTATACAAACCACGTTCACCACCAGAACTCCACAGCGGCCCTTGTGCCGCCACCCATACCGTATCGGAATCATTTGGGTGAATAATAATTTTGGAAATGTGTTCTGATTTTTTGAGTCCTTTATTTTTCCATGTTTTTCCTCCATCTCTACTGAGGTAAATCCCATGACCAATACCTACGTGACGCCCACCGACATTTTCTCCTGTACCCAGCCAAACTGTTTGGGCATTACTAGGGTCAAGGGCAATGGCACCCGTAGAATAGAAGGGTTGACTGTCTGTAAGCGCTGACCAAGTAGTGCCCGCATTAGTCGTTTTCCACACACCACCAGATCCAACAGCTACATACCACACGTGCTCGTTGGTAGGATCTATGGCGATGTCCGCTATACGGCCAGACATAAACGCTGGTCCTACACTTCTAAATGAAAATCCTTTTAATGCTGTTTCTACATGGCTCTTTTTTTCGTCCTTATCTTTTTTTTGTGCGGCTGCTGTGGCGTAGCATAACATGATCGAGATGGTCAGTACATGAACAAGTTTCATATGGCTATTTATTTATCAAATTAATGAGTCTAATATAATGGATTTAAATGAGTGGGCTGCTAAGCTGCCATTGTGTACTTTTGCCCCATGCCAAGAAAAAAACCACAACCGCTCATTACGGCGCTAGCTATTGACGGTATTGCCCAAAAAGGAAAAGGAGTTGGAAGAACTAAAGACGGCCAAGTCGTTTTTGTACAGGGAGCGATCCCTGGAGATGTGGTCGATGTACAGATTCAAAAGAAAAGACGACGCCATTTAGAAGGAAAAGTGACTAAAATTATCGAAGCTAGCCCCGATAGAACAGATCCCGTATGTCATCACTTTGGCCTTTGTGGTGGCTGTAGCTGGCAACATATGGCTTACGAGACACAACTAAAACACAAGCAACAGCAAGTAGAGGATGCCATGAGCCGAATTGCTGGCCTGGAAAACATTAGCTATGCACCTATCGTAGGATGTTCCGAAACCTTTGGATACCGAAACAAAATGGAATTTAGTTTTTCGGCTAAACGTTGGCTGAGCTATGAGGAAATTAATGGGGAAACAGAAATCAAAGACCGAACAGCCCTAGGGTTTCATATCCCTGGAATGTGGGACAAAGTAGTAGACATTGACCACTGTCACTTGCAACCTGAACTACCCAACAAAATAAGAAATGAAGTCAAGGCTTATGCACGAGCCAATAGCTTATCGTTTTATGATTCCAGGGCTAAAGATGGTTTTTTGCGCTCGTTAATGCTGCGAAGTACCCGCTCGGGTGAGTTAATGGTTGTAATTCAGTTTTTTTATGAAGACGTAGATGCCCAAAATGAGTTATTGCAGCACCTAAAAGATAGTTTTGCGGAAATTAGTTCCTTACAATACATTATCAACGAGAAAGCAAACGACAGTATTTATGATCAAGAGGTCCTGTTGTTTAGTGGAAAAAACTACATCACTGAAAAAATGGGGAGCTTGTCATTCCGTATTACGGCTAAGTCGTTTTATCAAACCAATCCCGCTCAGGCAGAAGTATTGTATGCCAAAGCCTTCGAACTAGCTGCACTAAAAGAAACCGATATTGTATACGATTTATATACCGGTTTGGGCACTATTGCGCAATACTGCGCCCATGCCTGTACCAAAGTAGTTGGTGTGGAATCTGTGCCAGATGCTGTTCAGGCTGCAATCGAAAATGCCAAAAGAAATAAGATTAAGAATACACATTTTGAAGTTGGAGATATGCGTAAAATCTTGACAGATGATTTTGTTGAAAAATATGAAAAGCCAGATGTTGTTATCGTTGATCCGCCACGAGACGGCATGCATCAAAAAGTAGTCGAACAGTTGATTAAAATAAATTCTCCCAAAATACTTTATATAAGCTGTAACGCATCCACTCAAGCTCGAGATTTAATCGCACTAAAGGAAGTGTATAAACTAGAAAGTAGTCAGGCTGTCGATATGTTTCCACATACACAACACGTAGAAAATATTGTACTTTTATCCAGGAAATAATGAAAAGGATTTACTACCGTTTTTTGCTTAGTATGTTCCTAACTGCAGGATGCGAACCAGATGATATCTGCATTGAAGGAATTCCTGGCACGCCTCAACTCATCATTGTTTTCTATGATAAAGATAATCCCAACCAAACCAAAGAAGTTTCTAGTTTGCAAGTTAAAGGAATGGATATGGAAGAATTGCTTTACGATGCAACAACTGATTCTATAGCGATACCGCTAAAGATTAAGGAAACCTCAAGTTCTTTTTCATTTATTTCAACTGAAAACAATACGATTTTTGAGGAATTGCTTCGGGTGGATTACACCGCTAATGACGAATTTATCAGTCGGGCGTGCGGATTCAAAATAAGTTACAAAAATATATCCATTTCCCGCTTAAATTCGGCCACTTGGATTGAAAACATAATTGTCGTAACTGACTCTATTTCAAATACTAAAGAAGCTCATGTTAAAATATTACATTAATATATTTATGTTTTCTATTTTTGGGCTTTTATCGGCTCAAAACGAGGAGATTTCAGACAGTTTGAGTGCTGAAGAATTTCGCTATGGAATTCGGTTTGGTATCGATTTAAGTAAACCTATACGTATGCTCATTGAGCCCGAGTATAAAGGCTTGGAATTGGTGGCGGATTATAGATTGAGTAGAAATTTATACGTAGCCGCTGAGCTTGGAAATGAATCAAAGCTTGTCGATCAAGATGCGGTAAACTTTAAAACTTCTGGTTCATTTCTAAAAGTTGGTGTTGATTACAATGTGTACAACAATTGGCGCGGCATGGATAACTTAATTGTTGTTGGATTCCGCTATGGGCTTAGCGAACATAAACAAACCTTGCTTGGATATTCTATTCTAGAGTCCAATCCGTATTGGGAGGAATCGAATTTGGTTCGTTTAGAAACTCCACGAACTTACAATGGGCTTAATGGACATTGGATTGAACTTCAGTTAGGGGTGAAAGCGGAGTTATTTCGAAATTTATTTATGGGAATAAGCATACAGATGCATCGCCTTCTTTCCGATAAAGATCCCGATAATTTTGAAAATTTATTTATTCCTGGTTTTAATAAAGTCCTGACAGATAATCCGTATGGGGCAGGGCTTAATTATACCCTAAGTTATCAGTTACCCATTTATAAGAAGTAACTATAACTTCTTTGGTTTCTTCCGCCAAGGAAATTTGACATACAATTTTCCTTCTTTAACCAAGAATTTGGGCGCTACAAAGCTCGCCAACACCCCAGACCCCAAAAGTAAAGGGATATACGGCAAGGGCATCAGCGTACCAATGACAAGCCTAAAGAAGACAAACAAAAGAGCAAAAACGAAAAGGTTATACAGTAATGCTTTAGTGGTTATGCTCATTGTTCCCTTTTAATTTATGTGTTTTCTTGGTTCCACTGTACAGTTCGTACTTGACAAGCCTACTTTCCAGCTTTCC
>JAHEKR010000047.1 GCA_024638225.1 Flavobacteriaceae bacterium | reverse complement strand
ATAAAAAGAAGCACCAAAGCAGTGTCAAAAAATCCACGGGCTACATAAACCCATAGAAGCACTGGAAGGGATAGCGACTTGGTGTAAGTCAATAGCGAGTTTCGTATGTTGTAAAACAACTTTCTGGCGTCCGACCTTAGTAGTGAAGCTGCTCCTTGATGATAAACACAACTGGCTCCTACATACCAAATTTTATGCCCCATATTCTTCGCGCGGAGGCAAAAATCTATTTCTTCAAAGTGCATAAAAAAGGTGGAGTCAAAGCCATTTAAAGTTTCGAAAACAGATTTTCGCACAAAAAAACATGCGCCGCTTGCCCATGTAATTGCGGTATTGTCGTCGTATTGACCTTTGTCCATTGCACAGCTTCTTCCAAAGCGTCCACGGCAATAAGGAAGCCCCATAAAATCTAAAAACCCGCCTGCAGCACCAGCATATTCGAAGTAATCAGGATTATTAAGATCTTTAATTTTGGGCTGAATTACCGCAACTTCAGGGGTGTTGCTAAAAAAATCAATGATGGGCGTGGTCCAATTTTGGGTTACTTGAACATCAGAATTTAAGAAGCAAATGATCGATTCTTTAATCTCTTTTACCGCTTTGTTGTACCCAGCTGCATAACCTAGATTAGTATCTAAAATTATTGAAGTTACCTGCGGAAATTTTTCCATTAAGAGTTTTTTCGAGTCATCTGTAGAACCGTTATCAACAACGTACACGGCTGCCTCAGTAGAATGTTTTAATATACTTGGTAAAAAACGCTCAAGTAGCTTAGCTCCGTTAAAATTCAAAATGGCTATAGCTATACGCACAGGGTAAGTTCTTTTTGTGGAAAATCAGGAAGAAAAGTGTAAGCTGATTTAGTTTTATCTATTTGACAGTAAATATGCTGCATCCCATTGGTAAGCATCAAAAAATCTGCTTTAAGTGCCAGTTGATAGCGAGCAATCTGGTCAAAAGTGTTTTGCTTAAGCGCTATTTCGGGGGCCTTACACTCAACGAGCAAAGCTATCGATGCATTTGCTCCAGCAACTACAACGTCAAAACGCTTTTTTTGTCCCATGACATCAAACTGCTTTTCAACACTAATTCTGGTCTGACTTATGTTTTTATCAAGTAAATCTTGGACTACATGTTGGCGTACCCATTCCTCTGGTGTTAACAACACAAATTTTTTTCGAATAGGGTCAAAGATATAGCGTTTGTTTTCGTTACTTTTGGTTTTAAAGCGATAATGTGGAAATGCTAATGACTGCATAACTACAAAAGTGCTAAATTATTTTTCATTGGACACATTAACTTCTATTAAGTCTTCAATTTCGCAACGATCTTTTTCGCCCGTTTATTTTTTGATGGGTGAAGAACCGTTTTTTGTAGATGAATTAAGTGAGCAATTGATTCATTCCGTATTACCAGAAGAACAGCGAGATTTTAACCAAACGATACTGTATGGAAAAGACACAACTGTAGATGAGATTGTTTCTTGTTGTAAGCGGTTTCCCATGATGGCTGAGTATCAGCTAGTTGTTGTGCGTGAAGCGCAGGAGCTAAGCCGTACATTGGAGCAATTAACAGCCTATATCGAGCAACCACAGCCCACAACCGTACTAGTTGTGTGTTATAAATACAAAAAGTTAGATAAGCGAAAAAAAATATACAAAGCACTCCAAAAACATGGAACCATATTTGAAAGCAAGAAGATTTACGAAAATAAACTTCCCGCATGGATTGAACAACGTGTTCAAAGCTTAGGACGAAGCATCAACTATAAAGCATCTATGCTGTTGGCGGATAGTGTAGGCGCAGATCTGGGTACATTGAACAATCAACTGACTAAACTATGCTTAGTTGTTGGATCAGGGCAAGAGATAGGAGTAGAGCATATTGAATTACACGTCGGGATAAGTAAAGAATTTAACAATTTCGAGTTGCGCAAGGCTCTTGGTGTTGGAAATACTGCGCAGGCTTATAAAATTGTACATTATTTTGGGATGCATCCAAAACAGCATCCACTATTGGGCACCATTAACAGTTTGTATGCTTTTTTTATTCAGTTGCTCACATACCACGGTTTAGCATCAAAAAATCCAGACACGGTTGCAAAAACATTGGGCATACATCCTTTTTTTGTTCGTGAAATTGAACAGGCTGCCAATCGCTATCCACTAAAAACTATAGTCCCTATTTTGGGAATTATCAAACAAGCCGACCTAGCAGCCAAAGGAGTAGAAGCTGTTCCTGTATCAGAACGAGAGGCCTTACAGCAATTAGTAAGTAAAATTTGCTAAAGCGCTGGATATTGAGTTGGCTTTACCTCATGCATGATGGAATATGCGGCTTCAACTATATCTTCTATGGAGGGTTTTGAAAAATAATCACCATCTGTTCCGTATGCGGGACGATGATCCTTTGCAGTCAAAAGGGTGGGTTTACTGTCTAAATAGGGGTATATATCTTGTTTGTCTAAAAGCTGGCTAAGAATATAGGCGCTTCCGCCTCCCGGAACATCTTCATCAACAATCAGCAATCGATTTGTTTTGGCTACACTAGCACCAATCACGGCTGTAGTATCAAATGGAATAAGGGATTGTATATCAATCAGTTCTGCATTAATACCCATTTCTTTCAATTTGACCAGTGCATGCTGTACCAATCGAAGGGTTGATCCATAAGAAACTACAGTTAAATCTTCACCTGTATTGAGCTGTTCTGCTACTCCAATGGGAACCGTAAAGCTGCCTAGGTTCTCTGGAAGCTGTTCTTTCAATCGATATCCATTTAGTGGCTCAATAACCAAAGCTGGATCTTCTCCTCGCAACAAGGTGTTGTACATTCCTGCAGCTTGAGTTAGATTTCTAGGAACAAGAATAAACATTCCACGCAGCAAGCTAGTTAAACCACCCATAGGCGAGCCTGAGTGCCATATTCCTTCAAGGCGATGCCCTCGCGTTCGAATAATCAATGGAGCCTGTTGCTTGCCTCTGGTTCGGTAGTGGAGCGAGGCCAAATCATCGCTCATAAGCTGAAGTGCATACAGAACATAATCCAAATACTGAATTTCTGCAATAGGGCGAAGTCCTCGAAAGGCCATACCGATACCTTCTCCGACTATTGTGGCTTCGCGAATACCACGGTCAGCTACTCGATGTGCTCCAAATTGTTCCTGAAGATTTTCTAGACCTTGATTTACATCCCCAATCTTTCCACTGTCCTCACCAAAAACAAGCATTTTTGGGTATGCAAGAAGTAAGGCCTTAAAATTATCTCGAAGTACCACACGTCCATCTACCAATTGTGGATTTTCGGAGTATTTTGCAGGGACAGTAGGAACATTTAGTGAGGAGCTAGCGTATTCATTGTAAAGGGAATCACTGTATAGTTTTTGTGTTTCGGATTGTTTTTCAATCCACCAATGATGAAGTGCATCCCGTTCAGTGGTCGGGTTGTCTTTTGTAAGCCAAAGCGCTTGCCGTACTGCCTCATAAATGGGCTTTCGGTATGCGATACTTTTTTTTAATAAAGTGGCTTGTAATGCAGAAAATGCTTTGGTATTGGCGTAATTCTGTGCAAGCGCATCAAGCAATAGGCTGGCTTGCTGTTGTTCCTTTCTAATCGGCTCAAGATAGGCCTCCCATGCTGTTTTCTTAGCTGTTGCCGCATCTGTAGCAGCCTTTTGTTCAAGCGATTCAAGTTCGCTGGCAGTGGCGATATTCTTGCCTATGATCCATTCTTTAAATTTTTTGTTACAATCAAATTTTTGCTCCCAAACTAAACGCTCAACGGATTTGTAACGTTCGTGCGAACCAGAAGATGAATGACCTTGAGGTTGTGTCAATTCTGTGACATGAACCAAAACAGGTACGTGTTCCTCACGTGCTATGACACTAGCTCTTGTATACGCTTGTACAAGACTAGGGTAGTCCCAGCCTGCTACTTCAATAATTTCGATACCTGTCAAGTCGCTATCGCGTTGCATTCCAGCCATAGCCTTCGAAATACTTTCTTTGACCGTTTGCATTGAATTGTCTACCGATATGCCATAGCCATCGTCCCAAACACTTATAACCAAGGGTACTTGTAAAACTCCAGCTGCATTTAACGATTCAAAAAATAAGCCCTCACTAGTACTGGCGTTTCCTATAGTTCCCCAAGCAACTTCATTTCCGTCTTTTGAAAGTGAATCGTCTTCCATTTCGGGAACCGTTCTAAATAGTTTTGAAGCATGTGCTAGGCCTACCAGTCGTGGCATTTGTGCTGCTGTACACGAAACATCAGAAAATGAATTTTTGAACTTGGTAAGAGGTAGTAATTTTCCTTCTTTATCTAATGTATCGGTATTATAGTGTCCAATCATTTGACGGCCAGAGGACATGGGTTCTGCAACTGGGTCGGCGTGACCATAAACACTAGCAAACAGATGTCTGGGTGCTAAAGCGCCTATAGCAAGCATGAACGTCTGATCTCTGTAATAGCCAGACCGAAAATCTCCATTTTGAAAAACCTTGGCCATGGCAATTTGTGCCAATTCTTTTCCATCGCCAAAAATGCCAAACTTGCCCTTACCTGAAAGCACTTCCTTTCTCCCGAGAAGACTTACTTCACGGCTAAGTGTGGCTATGTAAAAATCGTTTAGAATATCTTTTTTGAATTCTTCAAATGTACCCTTCGATGATGCAAGATTTACCGTCTTCATAAGAGATGGTAAATTTACGAAAAACTAAGCGAAAGGATTTGTTAAAGCCAAACTAGTTAGGCTTAATTAATTAAAAGTTGGGGGAGTAGTTGTCTTTCGTATGGAATTGAAGTACGTGTTTTACAGCGTCATCCACATTATTGACAACTTTGATTAGGTCTAAGTCTTCAGGGCTTATGTTTTTATATTGATGCAATAAGGTAGATTTTATCCAATCGAGTAGTCCAGCCCAGAAATCACTTCCATAGAGTACAATGGGAAACTTTTTTATTTTTTCTGTTTGGATAAGTGTTAAGGCTTCAAATAATTCGTCAAGTGTTCCGAATCCTCCAGGCATGACCACAAACGCTTGTGCATATTTTATAAACATCACCTTACGAACAAAAAAGTAATCGAAATTAATTTTTTTATCCTCGTCGATATAGTTGTTTTCTTGATGTTCAAAGGGCAAGTCAATTGTTAGGCCAACAGAAGTACCACCTCCTTGTTTAGCTCCTTTGTTAGCTGCCTCCATTATTCCGAGTCCACCACCAGAAATAACACCAAATCCTTGCTTGACTATTTTTTCAGCAATAGCTACGGCTTCCTCATAGTAGGGTTCATCAGGTTTTGTTCGTGCAGATCCAAAAATAGATACACAGGGCTCGATCATACCCATTTGTTCAAATCCATTTACAAATTCGCCCATGATTTTAAAAAGTAACCATGAGTTACTCGACTTCATTTCATTCCAAGTTTTAGGGGTGCTCATATTATATTTTATTTAGTTCTGTTAGTAAAAATCTAGCCGTGTGGCTTTTTTTGTGTGTTGCAATTTCTTCAGGAGTTCCCGTACAACAAACAGTACCTCCTTTTGCTCCTCCTTCTGGACCTAAATCAATAATGTGGTCCATTTGTTTAATAACATCCATGTTGTGCTCGATGACAATCATGGTATTTCCTTTATTTACCAACCTGTTTAGCACACCCATTAGAACGCGTATGTCTTCAAAGTGAAGTCCTGTAGTAGGTTCGTCCAAAATATACAAGGTCTGTCCCGTATCCTTTTTGGATAATTCGGTAGCTAATTTAATTCGTTGTGCCTCTCCACCAGATAGGGTAGTGGATTGCTGTCCAAGTGTTATATAGCCCAAACCTACATCCCGTATTGTTTTTAATTTTCTAAAAATTTTAGGATAGGGCTCAAAAAAGGTGCACGCATCATGAATTGTCATTTCAAGGATATCGCTGATGTTTTTGTTGCGGTACTTTATTTCTAGTGTTTCTCTATTAAATCGTTTTCCATAACAATCATCGCAATGCACATAAACATCTGGCAAAAAGTTCATTTCAATTGTTTTTACTCCAGCGCCTTGACAACTCTCACAGCGTCCACCCTTTACATTAAAGCTAAAACGTCCAGGTTTGTAGCCACGGATCATGGCTTCAGGAGTTTTGGTAAACAGCTGACGTATCTCACTAAATACTCCAGTATAGGTGACAGGATTACTTCTCGGAGTACGGCCGATAGGTGCTTGGTTTATATCAATTACCTTGTCTATATGCTCTAGCCCATGAACTGTGCTGTAGGGTAAGGGTTTTTTTACTGCTCTAAAAAAATGTTGATTAAGGATTCGATATAAGGTTTCATTAATTAAAGATGATTTCCCACTACCCGAAACTCCAGTAACACCAATCATGGTTCCCAGCGGAAGTTTGATGTTCACTTGTTGCAGGTTATTCCCAGTACACCCGTTCAGTATTAGTGCTTTACCATTTCCTTTGCGTCTTTTTTGAGGAATTTCAATTTGTTTCTTACCCGATAGATAAGCTGCAGTATCCGTTTTGAGGCGATTCATCTTTTGAGGTGTCGTTGCGGCTACAATCGTACCGCCGTGGCGACCTGCGCCTGGGCCCATATCAATAAGATAGTCTGCCTTTTCCATAATGTCTTTGTCATGCTCAACAACGATAACTGAATTTCCGATATCGCGAAGTTGCATTAACGACTCAATAAGCTTTTCATTATCACGTTGGTGGAGACCAATACTGGGTTCGTCCAGTATATACAAAACACCTACAAGCTGGGCGCCAATCTGCGTCGCCAAACGAATTCGCTGAGCTTCACCTCCAGAAAGCGACTTAGCACTTCTGTTGAGCGATAAATAATCCAGACCAACATCGAGTAAAAACTGGAGTCTTTTTTCAATTTCTAAAAGCAGTTCCTTAGCAATTAGCAGCTGTTTTTCGGATAACTTAGCTCGGATAGAAACAATCCACTTTTGGAGCTGTACAATATCCATTTGCGTAAGTTCAGCAATGTTTTTCTCATCTAGCCTAAAAAACAAAGCTTCTTTTTTTAGTCTTGACCCCTTGCACTCTGGGCAAGAAATTTCGTTCATAAAACCTTTTGCCCAACGCTTTAAGGCACTTGTATGCCCTTGTTCATATTGGTGCTCCAAAAAAGGAATTACTCCATCGTAATCGATGTTGTATTCCCTGGAAATTCCCAACGATTTGGATGCAACAGAAAAACGCTCATTCCCGCCGTATAAAATAACTTCCATAGCCTCCTTTGGAATTTTGTTGATGGGGCTAGAGAGATCAAAAGAATAGCGTTGTGCGATACTGTGCATCTGCTTAAAGGTCCAGTTGTTCTTTTCTTCTCCAAGAGGGGTGATGCCGCCAGCTTTAATAGACACACTGTCATCGGGGATTATTTTGCTTTTGTTCACAACGTGTTTTACACCTAGCCCATTACAACTTGGACACATTCCTTTTGGCGAATTAAACGAAAAGCTATTTGGCTCTGGAGCTGGGTACGAGACACCAGTGGAAGGACACATCAGCTTTCTGCTAAAGTATCTAGTTTTGTTTGTTTCGTAATCTACAATTAACAGCATATCATTGCCGTGATACATAGCAGTAGCTATACTTTCGGCAAGACGCTTTGATTCGTTTTCGGTTTCGTTGACAGAAAGCCTATCGATGACAATTTCAATATCGTGTGTTTTGTAACGATCAAGTTTAAAGTTTGCCTTTAAAGTAACAAAGGTTCCGTCTATTCGAACACGGGTAAATCCCTGCTTAGCAATAGATGCAAAAAGTTCACGATAATGCCCCTTTCTGGATTGAACGACTGGAGCAAGTATGGCAATTTTACGACCTAAATAATGTTTTTTAATGGTTTGAATGATTTCCTCATCTGAATACTGAACCATTTTCTCATTTGTCTGAAAGCTGTACGCATCCGCTGCTCGGGCATAAAGCAAACGCAAGAAGTCATAAACTTCAGTGATGGTACCCACGGTAGAGCGTGGGCTTTTTCCAGTTGTTTTTTGTTCAATGGCAATGACAGGGGATAATCCATCAATTTTGTCCACATCAGGGCGCTCTAAACCACCCAAAAATTGTCGCGCATAGGCGGAAAACGTTTCGATATATCTACGTTGTCCTTCTGCATAAATGGTGTCGAAGGCTAAGGATGACTTTCCACTACCGGACAAGCCAGTAATCACAACTAGCGCATTTCGTGGAATTTCCACATCAATGTTTTGTAGGTTGTGTACGCGTGTACCTTTAACGGATATGGTTTCTTTCATAGTCAAGACAATCTTCGAATATAGTAGATTTTTTCAGATTTTACTCTACTAACTACTCTTTTATAATCGCAGAACAATAGGCAATCAATTGAGGGTAAAAATTTAGAAACCCTGTTTCTATTTGTTCATAATGATCCGTAAGTCCATGAATTCCAGAACGCAGTATGGGGTATTTACTTCGTTTGCCCATCATTTGTAAAACCTTGTCTACTCCTTCGATTTCGGCATACATCAACATCCATCCCTGATTGACCATGCCCTTTAGGTAGCGCTGTGCTGAATTGGGCAGTTCGTCTTTGTGTTTTGTTAAAATAGCCTCAACTTCCACTACAAAAGCAGCAAGTTCTTGTTGGTGATATTTTTGAAAATGAAGTGCTAAAAAGTGATCGTAATAAATATCTACCAATACACGACTAAAATGACTGTACGCTGGAAAAAGTAGTTTTCGAAGCGCTATGGTTTGCCTATGCTTGTCAGTAAACAAATCAATTTCGCGATGCATCAGCACCCCATCTTGTATGTTTTTATTGAAATGGCTCAAGTCCTTATTCCGAATATGATCACCAATGAAATTTCCGATAATAAGTCCGTTGTGAGGAAAAGCCAGAGCGAGATGTGCCAAGTAATTCATCGTGAAGTCTTATGTATATTTGCACAAACAAAAATATGACTTTAATTTCCTCCGTTTCTGGAATTCGTGGAACCATTGGTGGTGCTCCCGAAGAAAACTTAACACCTGTAGATGTTGTCGTATTTGCTGCTGCTTACGGAAGTTGGTTACAAGCATTAAATGCTCCCAAGTCGTGTACCGTAGTGGTTGGTCGCGATGCACGCATTTCAGGGCCTATGGTTCAATCGCTTGTACAACAGACACTTGTTGGTCTAGGTATCGATATTATTGACCTTGGCTTGTCGACCACACCAACCGTTGAGATGGAAGTAATCCGTCAAAATGCGCAGGGTGGAATCATCTTAACAGCGAGTCACAATCCAAAACAATGGAATGCATTAAAGTTACTCAACAGTAAAGGAGAGTTTATCAGCAAACAAGATGGCGAAGCCTTAATGCAGTATGTGCATGACCAAAATTTTCGTTTTGCTGCTGTAGAATCCTTGGGTGCTGTGCGAGTTGTCTCTGACGCGCTCACCGCACATATCGATGCTATTCTAGCCCTTCCACTTGTTGATGTTGAAGCGGTACAAAAGGCGAGTTTTCATGTCGTTGTGGATGGGGTCAACTCATCTGGTGGTGTAGCCGTGCCACTGCTACTAGAAAGAATGGGGGTAAAAACAACTAAAATTCACTGCACCCCAAATGGCGTGTTTCCGCACAATCCAGAGCCCTTAAAAGAGCATTTGACAGATTTATCCGAAGCTGTTTCCAACAGCGATGCTAATTTGGGAATTGCCGTTGACCCAGATGTAGATCGCTTGGTTTTTGTCGATGAGTCAGGCACCTTATTTGGGGAAGAATACACACTCGTTGCTTGCGCTGATTATGTATTGCAGCATCAAAAAGGAGCTGTGGTTTCCAATTTATCTTCTTCTCGAGCTCTTGCCGATTTGGCCAGTGATTACAAGGTGAACTACCATGCGAGTGCTGTTGGTGAAGTACATGTCGTTCAAAAAATGAAAGAAGTAGATGCACCTATTGGAGGTGAAGGAAATGGTGGGATCATTTATCCTGAGCTCCACTACGGTCGTGATGCGCTTGTTGGCATCGCTTTGTTTTTAAGTTTTCTTGCAAACGAAAAAACTACGGTTGCTTCACTTAAAAAGCGATATACAAACTATGTAATGGCAAAGGACAAGATAAATCTATCTCCAGATTGGGATGTCGATGCATTACTGGCGCATATAGCAACCGTTTTTGCAGATGAGCGACTTAGCACTATAGACGGAGTTAAGATTGACTTTGCAGATTCATGGATTCATTTGCGTAAGTCAAACACAGAGCCAATCATCAGGCTTTATGCTGAGGCGAAGAGTCTTGCGATTATAGAACAGAAAAAAGGTAAAATTGAGGCGGCTATTGCTGCTTTTGTCGCATCAGCTTAAAGCGATTATGCGTCCAGAAATAAAGCGAAGGATCCTCCTTAATCAAGCTTTCTAGTTCTGCATAAAACGCATCTGTTATTTGATAGTCGGGTACTGTTTTTGGACTTTCCGCGAGTACACTCAGTGTGGTTTCATAATATCCGCGCTTTATCCGCCTTACTTTGGCCATCAAAACAGGAACGTCAAATTCCTTTCCCAAACGTTCAGCTCCCGTAAACACAGGGACTTCTTGACCCAAAAAGGACAAGTGATAATTTTTTGCGTGTCGCCTTGGAGACTGATCTGCAGCAAAGCCCACCACACTAAGTGCATTGCTGTCTTGAAGCTTTTTAAATTGTTCGGTAAATTTTTTTCTAGAAATCAAATAGGAACCGTGTTTTGAACGAACCCACTGAATGTATTTGTCAAAATACGGATTCATAAGAGGGGCATAGATAGCATGGGGGGTATGTGTTATGTGATGACCAATAGAAAGCAACCATTCAAAATTTGCATAATGTCCCGCCATCACAAAAATTGATTTATTCTTCTTTGCATATTGTTCTGCAACTTCTGGATTAGTCATGGTAAAACGCCGAAGCATTTCTTTCTTTGACATACCGCGCACTTTGATTATTTCCAAAAACAAATCACATAAATATTTATAAAAGCTACGCTCCATTTTTTTTAGCTCTTTTTCTGTTGAAGCCAAACCGGAGAGATTAAGATTTTTACGTACTACTTGTTTTCGATAACCGACTATGTAATACGTAAATAGGTAAAATATATCCGAGCACAAGTATATCAGCCAAAAAGGCATTATTGATATTGCGATTAAAAAAGGAGCGACTAGAATGAATACAAGTCGTTTCATGACTGGAATTTTCCTGAACTGTATAAAATCAGGGAAGGATTTTTTCGATAATTGGGCGAAGCTCTTCCACTGTTGTTTCTCTTGCCAGCACATTTCCTGCAGCATCTAGCAAAAATAATTGAGGTATTGATGTTACTCCATATTGAGCTGCAATTGGTTCGTCCCAACGTTTTAGGTGTGAAACATGAGCCCAATCGAGGTTGTCATTCTCGACGGCTTTGATCCAACTTTCTCTGTCTTTGTCAACAGAAACACCTATAATATTGAGTCCTTTTTCTTTGTTTGAGGCATACAAATCAACTAATTGCGGACTATCAACACGGCAAGGACCACACCATGAAGCCCAAAAATCGACAACCGTATATTTACCCATAGAAGTATAAAGCGTTTTGGATGATCCATCAATAGAGGGGCCGCTAAAATCAGGAGCAACATCGCCCACTTGAACGTCTCCCTCTTCTGGAGCAATTAATTTTTCAATATTTAAGCCGGATCGTGTTTTTTTAATCGTTGCACTAAACGCATCAAATAATGAGCGTGCTTTTTCAACCTCAATTTTGTTGTTTTTAACCAGTTGTTCTAGTACAAGGGCTGCAATAAACGATTTTGGATTATTCGCAACATATCCAATCTGATAATCATCAAATTTGAGCTGCATCTCTGAAAATTGCTCTTGTAGATCTACGTAAGAAAGACTGTCACGAGAAATCATCGCATTGCGCATTTCGTTTTGGATGGAAAACAAGTCGTTAACAATGGGTTCTGCATCTTCCATGTATGTTTTAAAATCTCGATTTGATTTGGTTCCGCTAACAATTGATTTTTGTATGCTATCCTTAAAAACTTCTATGGTGATCTCACCAGGCTCGACAACAAATGGAATGACGTTGCGTCTATCAGAAGCGAGCATCAGGTAATGCATATCGGGAATCTCTATGCGGTTGGTGTATGATGCTATTCCATCTGTGAAGGTTAAGGTATCAAGTGTTTTGGGTTGATTTGCATCATCCAAAACGATAAAATAAATTTCCTCACTGTCTGCGACATCTGCAGTTATATTTAGTGTATAATCTGTGGATTGACAGGCGATAAAAAGAAGAGCAACAAAGCCGATGTAGAATGGGCGCATAGAATAGTTTTTTTGCAAATTTAAGCAAAAGAAACGGTATTCCGCTTAATATCCACAATTCATAAAGAGCGTTGAATTCATCAATCTTGACCTACTTCGTGACTTTTTATATGTTGATTACTGAATTAGCTGTATTTTTGTGTAAAATACGACTGAATGGCTGGCAATACCTTTGGAAAAGTTTTTACGTTAACAACCTATGGAGAATCTCATGGTCCAGCATTAGGTGGTGTCATCGATGGCTGCCCTGCTGGCGTTTCTATAGATATCGATCAAATTCAAGAAGATTTAAACCGAAGACGACCTGGCCAATCTGCCATAGTGACTCAGCGAAAAGAACCCGATACGGTTGAACTTTATTCTGGCATTTTTGAAGGTAAAACAACGGGGGTTCCTATCGGATTTGTCATTCACAATACAAATCAAAAATCTAAGGATTACACCCATATCAAAGACAGCTATCGTCCTTCTCACGCAGATTATGTGTATGATCAAAAATATGGTTTCCGAGATTACAGGGGTGGCGGACGCAGTTCTGCTCGCGAGACTGCTGCACGAGTCGTAGCTGGAAGTATCGCCAAGCAATTGATTCAACCCATGCAAATTCAAGCATTTGTTTCGGCCGTTGGAAATCTTTCCATGAAACACCCAGAACAGGTCGATGACTTTTCGTTCATTGAGCAAAATCCAGTTCGTTGTCCAGATCCCAAAATGGCGTCAAAAATGGAGGATTACATTAAACAAATACGAAAAGAAGGGGATACTGTTGGAGGTGTAGTTAGCTGTATTGTAAAAAATGTTCCCGTTGGGCTAGGGGAGCCTGTCTTTGACAAGCTACACGCTACGCTTGGCCAGGCAATGCTATCGATCAATGCAGTAAAAGGTTTTGAATACGGAAGTGGTTTTGCTGGTGCCGCACTTCAAGGAAGTGCCCACAATGATTTGTACAATCAAGATGGGACCACAAAAACAAATAATTCGGGTGGTGTGCAAGGTGGAATCAGTAACGGAATGGATATTTACTTCAATGTGGCATTTAAGCCTGTAGCTACCATAATGCAGTCACAAGAAACGATTGACAAAAAAGGCGAAACGGTTACCATGGAAGGAAAAGGACGTCACGATCCGTGTGTGGTACCGCGTGCCGTTCCAATAGTCGAAGCCATGACTGCGTTGGTTTTGGCTGATTTTTCGTTAAGGACTAAAAACTCAAAAATATAATCATGCGTAAACTGGCACTACATTGGCAAATCTTGTTGGGAATGATTTTTGGCGTTCTCTTCGGCTTGTTGTGTAGTCAATTTACATGGGGACAATCGTTGGTTATTGACTGGATTAAGCCATTTGGCACTATTTTTATTAACTCCCTAAAATTAATTGCTGTACCGCTGATTCTCGCTTCGCTGATCAAAGGAGTTTCCGATTTAAAAAACATTGCCCAATTATCTAGCATGGGCGGTAGAACAATTGGCATGTACTTGTTTACAACCCTAATCGCCGTGACCATCGGCTTAACGGTAGTGAATGTTATTAAACCCGGAGAAACACTATCAGAAAGCACCCGAACGGAACTTTTAGCCGCCTATGCAAATGATGCTGCGGCCAAACAATCCGTAGCTGCAGCACAAAAAGAAGCAGGGCCCTTGCAAGCGTTGGTAGATTTGGTTCCTTCAAATATTTTTCACGCAATGGGTGATAATGCCAATATGCTGCAAGTGATCTTTTTCGCCTTGTTTTTTGGTATTGGTTTAGTGTTTATTCCCAAAGAAAAAGCAAAGGCAGTAAAAGATTTTTTTGATGCACTTAACGAAGTTATTCTCAAGCTTATTGACTTGATAATGATTGCAGCTCCATTTGGCGTTTTTGCACTTTTGGCTGCGCTTATTGCCGAAGCACCATCAGTAGACTTGTTTCGTGCGCTAGGACTTTATACCCTTACCGTATTGCTTGGATTGCTACTCATGATTGTATTTTACTTATTTCTTGTCCGCATCTTTACGGGCAAAAAAATAGGCTTTTTCTTAAAGGGCATATCACCAGCTCAATTACTTGCTTTTTCGACAAGTTCATCTGCTGCTACACTTCCCGTAACCATGGAACGCGTACACGAGCACTTGGGCGTGGAAGAAGATGTGAGCAGTTTTGTGTTGCCCATCGGGGCTACTATCAATATGGACGGGACTAGCCTTTATCAGGCGGTGGCGGCTGTGTTTATTGCACAAGCCTTTGGTATGGACTTAAGCTTATCCGCACAATTGGGAATTATTGCTACAGCAACACTAGCATCTATTGGATCTGCAGCTGTTCCAGGTGCAGGTATGGTGATGCTTGTCATTGTTTTGGCGCAAGCAGGAATACCGGAAGCAGGGCTGGCGCTTATTTTTGCCGTAGATCGTCCTTTGGATATGTGCAGGACTAGTGTTAATGTAACTGGAGATGCATCTGTCTCCATGCTGGTAGCCAAGTGGTTGGGCAAGCTCGGATCACCCAAAGTTAAAAACTGGGATGATAATTACCCCAATTCTTAAGCAATTTAATCGTCTTTTTCCTTTAACAAATCTCTAATTTCCGTGAGCAGTTTCTCCTCTTTAGTAAGTGGAGTAGGAGCAACAGCTTCGTCCTCATCGTTATCAATCAACTTATCTTGCATCTTGTTGTAAATTTTAAGGAATAAAAAAATAGAAAGACTAACAATCAAAAAGGTAAGTACATTGTTGATGAAAACGCCATAGTTGATAGCCACTTCTTCTATCTCACCCTCGGCTTTTTGCAAAACGATGTTAAAGTTTGAAAAATCTGTTTTACCTAACAACATCCCGATTGGTGGCATGATTACATCGTAGACCAGTGATTTAATAATCGCACCGAAATAGGTAGCCAAAATCAAACCAACCGCCATTTCAATAACATTACCGCGATTAATGAATTTTTTAAATTCCTTTAGTGGGCCTTGAATTAATTTTATCATACTCAAATATAAAGATTAAAGAAACTTGTGCGCGTAGTTTTTTATGGGAATAGGGCAGCTGTTGTGTTTACCAAACCAACGGTATCTATTTTTTGCAATTAATCGGTATACCCAATCCAATAATGGGGTTGGACAAAGGGAAATGAGTAAAAATATATGCCAAAACCCACCAAGTGTCCTGAGTATCGTGAAAATAGCTTTAGAACGTATATGTACTTTGTTTTTTACTGAAATGACAATGATGGAGTCCACCAAAGCAGATTCGGGAATGCTGTTCGAAAGTATTTTTGAGGCGAAGCCTCCATTCAATGGCGCAAAACGCAATTTGTCGTCGGTATCCCACTTGCACAATAGGCGTACCCAGAAGTTACAAAACACGCAATACCCATCGTAAAGTATGGTGCATGGGATCATTTGGTCTTTTTTGCTCGCGACACAAGTTCTAAGGCCTCGGTATTTACCTGAGTGGTAAACATACCGTAATTGACAATTGCCTTTTTCTTCTCCAACACATCTACAGTTCCCACAGCTTTTCCATCGAATAACCGCACTTGATCACCAACCTTGAATACTACCTTAGGTCGAAACAGCTCTTTTGGCTTTTCGGTTACTTTTTTCTTCTTTTCTTTTCGTACAAGAGCTACCTTTTGAACAACTTCCTCCTTAATTGCTTTTTTCTCTTTTTTCTCTTTTCTGTGAACAGATGCTGATTTGCGTTTGCGTTTTGCATTTTCTTCTTCGACTATACGCAACAATTCAGCAATTAGCGGTCTTTTTTTGTTGGAGATAAAAAAGCGTTCGGCCACTTCATTTACTTTATTGCCAAGTACAATCATCCGTTTGTCTTGATCGAAGAGTTCTTGATAGCGTTCCAGCTTTTGCTTTACCTTGGCGTTAAGCGTCTCAAGCTTGTCGTTTTCTTTTTTGTTTTTAATCGAAGTCTGTTGTAGTTCTTTTGTGGTTTTGCTCATGCTTGCACGCTCTTTTTGAAGCTTCGCTATGCTGGCATCAAAACGTACTTTGCCACGCTCAATTTTCTTTTTAGCTTTATTTATTAGGCTGTAGGGAATTCCATTTTTTTCAGCAACTTCAAAAGTAAACGAACTACCGGCTTCTCCAGTTACCAGATGAAAAGTGGGTTGTAGATTTCTGCCGTCAAACTGCATATTGGCATTGGTCATATGTGGTAATTCATTGGCCAACAACTTTAAATTAGAATAGTGAGTGGTAATAGCTCCATACGCGTGTCGCTCGTAAAATACTTCCAAAAATATTTCAGCAAGAGCACCACCAAGTTCTGGGTCGGAACCTGTACCAAATTCATCAATTAAAAACAAGGTATTTTCGTCGCATTTTTTTAAAAACCGCTGCATGTTTTTCAATCGATAACTATAAGTACTCAGCTCATTTTCAATAGATTGATTATCGCCAATATCCGTTAGGATTCGCTCAAAAACACTCATATGACTTTGCTCGTTCACAGGGAGTAAAAAACCACTTTGCAACATCAATTGAAGCAAGCCAATGGTTTTAAGGGTGATACTTTTCCCTCCGGCATTTGGACCGGAAATAAGCATAATACGCTTCTCTGAATGCAAGTGTATATCTTGTGGATAGGTAGAGTTTTTCTTCTTTTTATTGCTTAAGTAGAGTAGGGGATGATACGCTTCTTTTATATCTGTCTCCTTTTTGGTGTTAAGTATAGGAAGCACTCCGTTCATTTCTGTGGCGTAGTGTGCCTTTGCTGCATGCAAATCAATTAGGGTTAAAAACGAAGTATACTGATTCAAGTCTGCCACATATGGGCGCATAAAATTGGTCAGACTTCTTAAAATTTGGTCTATCTCTTCTTTTTCATCGTATATGAGATTTTGTAATTCTTGGGTGTATTGAAGGGTAGTTTCTGGTTCAATGTATACAATGCTTCCTGTTTTACTGCTCCCGTGTATAACCCCTTTAACTTTGCGTCGGTACATAGCTTTTACCGCCAACACACGTCGACTTCCGATAACTGTTTCGCGAATTTCATCCAAAAAACCAGAGCCTTGATAGGTGCTCAAGGCTGCGCCAAAACTTTGGCTAATTTTTGAACGGACACCGTTCATTTGCCTGCGGATTGAATACAACTTATCTGAAGCACGATCTTTAAGCATGCCAAATTTGTCGACGATTCTGTTGATTTCTGCCGGAATTTCTTTAACGGGAATTTGCCCATTTGTTGCATCAAATAACTTTGGGTATCGATCTTTATTTTTTTTCAAAAAGATCAATAATGTATTGGTGGTTTCGGTGAGTAATAAAAGTTTTCTAAAGCCTTCAACCTCAATTTTGCTGTTTTCAATTCCCAATAGGGCAATTTCTTGGGATACGTCTTCAAAGCCGTGGTTTGGAATTGTTTTCTCATCAGAAAAGGAGGAAAGATACTCATCTGTGCGCAACAAAGCAGTATGCACATCCTCCACAGCGCTAGTAGGTGCTGTTTGCAGCATAGCCAATTTGCCAGACGCCGTAGCACAGCGTATAGCAGCTTGTTCCAAGACCGTTCCAAACTCAAGGTCGTCGAGTGTTTTTTGGGCTATTTTATTCATATCAATTTTTGCTACCTTGAAGCGATGCAAAAATAAGGTTTTTCGATGAAGATTCGTTTAGTACCATCATGGCAAGAACAGTTAGCTAATAGTTTTGAACAGCCCTATTTCAAATCTTTGGTTCAATTTGTACGTACAGAATACCAGACACATCGCTGTTATCCACCCCCAAAAGACATGTTTAAAGCCCTAGATGAATGCCCTTTTGATCGAGTACGCGTTGTTATTATTGGTCAGGACCCCTATCACGGACCAGGCCAAGCCCATGGGCTTTCCTTTTCTGTACCTGAGGGTATTGCGCATCCACCTTCGCTGATCAATATCTTTAAAGAATTGGAAGACGACATTGGCAAAAAATATCCCAAGAGTGGAAACTTGGCATATTGGACAGCTCAAGGTGTATTGTTGCTAAACGCAACACTTAGTGTTCGTTCAGGACAAGCAGGAAGCCACCAGAATAGAGGTTGGGAAAAGTTTACAGACGATATTATTGATGTTATAGCCAGCAATAAATCTGGTGTGGTGTTTATGTTATGGGGAAACTATGCTAGGAAAAAGGGAAAACGGATAGACCGAAATAAACATTTAGTACTCGAATCAGGCCATCCATCGCCATTGAGTGCCAACCGTGGCCTGTGGTTTGGAAACAAGCACTTTAGTCAAGCCAATGCGTATTTGGAGCAAGCTATCGATTGGTGATTATTGCTTTTCAAATGTTATGGTGCAAAATGTAGGCTTAACTGTGTTTCTGTCTCCAAGGGGCAACGATTTAAGTAAAGATATGGGTGCTTTTGGACTTGTATCTTGGTTATTAGAGGTAAAGCTTGTTCCATCATCTGTTCCTGCATCGTAAACTATTCCAGTAATCATTCTTTGGGCAACAAAATTATCTCCCTCTAGAAGATTTTCATCGACACAAGCTACGTACCAATCCGGGCTAGGTGCAATCATTGTTGCGAGTGTAACAGAGGGATACTCATTAGAAACAGTTATTTGGATACTAATCGAACCTACACCAGATCCCAAACCACTTCCAGTGTAAACGCTGAGTCCTAAATTACGAGCTACAAACGCTTGAAGTCCATCTACTAATGTCGATGTAGCGCCCGTTTCGGCCATTATTTCGATTCCATCAGAGGCAATTTTACCAACAGAAAAATAATCATTGTTTGGTTGGTGCACCCAGCCCACTAGGGGCGAAA
>JAHEKR010000043.1 GCA_024638225.1 Flavobacteriaceae bacterium | reverse complement strand
TACGCCCATGGCTTGCTCTCTTGCGCTGGTTATGGATTTTTCTTGATCTGCTGCAGGAGCCAAAAAAGAAAGCATGCACGGCTTGTCTCCAACACCAAAAATAGTCCGCTGTCCGTGTAGGTTAAAACAAAAATCAGGTTGAAAGGAAGCATAGGTAGACATCAACAAACGCGCCTCAACTTGAGATTGGTCTAAGGCATCTCTATTTAAATCAACTTGATTGGCATTTTTGCGTGTGTAAGCAACTGCACCATCGGGATTCAGCATAGGTATGCAGTGTAATGTCAGCCCCGTAATAAGCGCTGGATGCAGTTTTAAGAAGTAAAGTATGTCTAAAAGACCTTTTGTTGAAGTGGATTCATTTCCATGCATTTGGGACCATAGAAGCACCTTCGTGGGGCCGTCACCCATCGTTATTAACGAAACAGGATGCCCTTGAACACTATTGCCAATTGTAGTGCAGGCGAAATCAGTCAAAAAAGGACGTATCGCCTCATAGGTGATTTGCCGACCTTTTAATTTAGAGGAGCGCAATGATGCCTGACTGTCCAAAAAGCTTTTCATGTTTGCAAATGTAAATCCAATAATGTTTACAAATGAAAACATTAGAAGTTTAATTTTGTAAACGATTTGACCGCCCTAATGTGTACAGGTGAATACAATTGTTACATTTTTATTTTATAATTAATGTAAGTAACATAAAATAAAGTAGTTATGTGCTTATTTTATAGTTTTACTTTATGAATATAAGTCTTATTTTATTCCATATATTTATAATTTAAGGATAAAATACTAAGATTAATTACTTTTGTAACTATGGATTTAATTGAGCGAATAAAAAAAATAATCAACGACAGTGAGCTGAGTTCTGCTGCCTTTGCCGACCAACTGGGTGTACAGCGATCGTCAATTTCCCACATACTTTCGGGACGCAACAAGCCGAGTTTAGATTTTATCTTAAAGCTGCTTAAGGCTTTTCCAACGGTTGCTTCAGACTGGCTCCTTTTTGGTGAGGGAACACATCTATCCCCTACTCCAACAAAATTGGCAGATGGCACAACAAAAAACACAGCTGCTCCAAAACCCCAAGTACCAGACGTACCTACCCCGACAACAGCTGCAAAAATTGCAACTCAAGCTGCACCATCAACTGAATCATCGGTAGAACGTGTCGTCATTTTTTATTTAGACGGAAGTTGTTGCACCTACACGAACAAAAAGTGATATTTTTGGCGTATGAAACAACTCATGCCGGCTCTACTACTGCTCTTTTTAATTTCGTGCTTCAGCCCAGAGCGAAATTGTACAGATTTTCACACGGGAACCTTTTCTTTTACTTCTGTAGTTTTGGGCGATACACTGACCAGTACTTTTGTTCGCAACGATAGTATTGAGGTGGATTATTACTTAAACCGAACCGATACAGCTAGTGTACGTTGGTTAAACGACTGTGAGTGTATTGTAAAAAAGCTACATCCGCTCTCTTTTCAAGAATCCAAAGCGGTGCATATGAAAATATTGACTACAAAGGAAAACACCTACACCTTTGAGTACAATCTTGTTGGCGACAACAAAAACAAACAGCGTGGGCGCGTAACCAAACTTAGTAACTAATGGAATTTCTTTTCACCCCAGAAGCCATATCGGCATTACTTACCCTAACATTTCTCGAAATTATCCTGGGGATTGACAATATCGTATTTATATCCATTGTTGTTGGGAAGTTACCTGAAGAGAAGCGTGTACGCGCAACAAATATTGGCCTATTACTTGCCTTGGTTCTTCGAATCGCTCTCTTGTTTACGATTACTTGGGTCATTGCCATGAAGGAGAGTTTGCTCGCTGTAGATTATGCGCAGTTTAGTGCTGAAATCAACGGGCAATCGCTGGTGTTAATTGCCGGTGGTTTGTTCTTGCTTTACAAAAGCACAAAAGAAATACATGAAAAAATTGATCACGCTGGTGATCGCGATAAAAAAGTGGAGAATAAAGCAGCCAACACCATGGCGCGTATTCTGGTTCAAATCATTTTGATCGATGCGGTTTTTTCTGTCGATTCCATCCTTACTGCTGTTGGCATGACCACTGGAATTGATGGGGCTCTATGGATTATGATTATTGCTGTAGTTGTCTCTATTTTGGTTATGATGGTGTTCGCGCACCCTGTTACGCGCTTTGTTCACAAACACTCATCGTTACAAATCTTAGCACTTTCCTTTCTGATCTTAATCGGATTTATGCTTATTACAGAAGGGGCGCATTTGGCGCAGCTTGAGGTTATGGGGCAAAGTATTGGCGCCATTCCCAAAGGCTATCTATATTTTGCTATTGCCTTTTCGCTACTCGTAGAGTTCTTAAATATGCGTTTTCGGAAAAAGGTCAAGCGCTAAAGTTCTAAGCTTATTTGTCCTTCGTCTGTATTTGCTGAGGAAGGATCGATTTCTTCTGCTTCTGTTTCTATTTCGTTTGTTGGGACTTCCGGATCGGGCTTATACGGAAGGGGTTCTTTTAACTCAATCTTTTTGAGTTTTTCTGTGGCTAGTTGATTCCCCATGGCCTTGATTCCTTTGGGTGCAATAAAGTCTTCAAAACGTACTTCTTGAGGGGGTTTTGCATCCGCATTTCTGGGTTTGGTGAAGTGCAATGCACAGACAGGTCGCCAGTCTGCAGAAAACCAGGACAACTCAATTTTTGATCCCTCTTTTACAAAAGCTTCTTCTCTGTCGGGTGATTCAATCAAAAATCGTTTGCCAAAATACTTGTTTTTGGTAGCGTCAAAATAAATAGCTGAAAGTGGCTTTTTAGGTTCCCATTTTTCCAAAAGCAACATATCCTCTGGAAAGTGCATAGACAAATCAGGAATTTGGGTTCTGACTACTCCAGATTGCGTAACAATTAGCAGTCGGTCTTCTCCCTTAAATGCACCGAGCAGTCTTCCGCGTTCGTCGGCATTGAGGCGCTGTACGGTTTCGTCAAACCAAATATTACGCGGCTTGAGGGTAGAAACACCTTCTTCTTTGAGTTCGACTCGCTTGATGGCGTATTTGGTTACCGTATTACCGCGTACTCCTCTGCCCTTGACAACCAAATCGGCAAAGTCTAAATCCCATTTGAGTTTTTTAATGGCACCGCTTTGGCGTAGGTGAATGGTCACTATTTCTGCTTCGCCATTGGGATTGGCAGAAAAGTAATGCACCTTCGACTGTGGACTGCCGTTGGTAAGATCATAGTGCTTATCACGAGTAACGCCCGTGACGGCAAACCGCTTGATATAAGAAGTACCCCCTCGCCCATCTTGGTAAATCATGTTATAGATGGTGCGTTTGTCTTTCTTTTTAAATACAGCAACATGAATGATATTCTTCCCGACAAAAGTTTTGCTTTCTACCTTGGTCACCATCATCTTGCCATCAGCCGTAAAAACAATAACATCGTCTATATCGGCACAGTCTGTGACATATTCTTCACGGCGCAACGAAGTACCTACAAAACCCTCTTCTCTACTGACATAGAGTTTGGTATTGCGCATAACCACTTTGCGCGCATCTACATCGGCAAATACCTTTAGCTCTGTTTTGCGCTCCTTTCCGACGCCATAGGTTTTTTTGAGCCGTTTAAAGTAGGCAACTGCAAATTCTATGATATGGGCTAGGTTGTAAGCTACTTGATCCAAATCAGCCTCTAGGGCTTCTATTTTCTGCTGGGCTTTGTCCAAATCAAACTTTGAGATACGTTTGATGCGGATCTCGGTGAGACGCACCACATCGTCATCTGTTACGGCTCGCTTGAGGTATATGCTGTGCGGTGCCAATCCTGAGTGTATGGCCTGCAAGACACCTTCCCAAGTTTCTACTTCTTCGATGTCGCGATAAATGCGGTTTTCAATAAAAATACGCTCCAGTGAGGCAAAGTGCCATTGCTCTTCTAATTCTTCTTGCTTCACTTCGAGTTCAGCACGCAATAAACCCAAGGTGTGATCGGTAGAGCGTCGCAGCATTTCGGAAACACCAATAAAATTGGGTTTGTTGTTTTCAATCACACAACCTAGTGGGGAAATAGAAGTTTCGCAAGCGGTAAAGGCAAAAAGCGCATCAATGGTTTTATCAGGCGACACACCATTTGGAAGGTGAATTTTGATTTCTACATTGGCAGCCGTATTGTCCTCAATTTTTTTGATTTTAATTTTCCCTTTATCGTTTGCCTTTAAAATGGAGTCAATCAATGATGAGGTGGTGGTCGAAAAAGGGATTTGGTTAATCACAAGCGTTTGCTTGTCCTCTTGGGAAATACGCGCCCGTACACGTATCCTACCCCCTCGTAAACCATCGTTATAGTTATCGGCATCCATGACCCCTCCCGTGGGGAAATCGGGCACTAGCGTAAATCTTTTGCCCTGCAAATGTTTGATAGACGCATCGATTAGCTCGTTAAAATTGTGCGGCAATATTTTGGTAGATAAACCCACAGCAATCCCCTCGCCTCCTTGTGCCAAAAGCATCGGGAATTTAACGGGCAAATGAATGGGTTCCTTTTTTCGTCCATCGTATGAGAGTTGCCACTGGGTGACCTTGGGGCTAAATACGACATCAAGGGCAAATTTTGACAGCCGTGCTTCGATGTATCGCGAGGCTGCTGCCGAGTCACCTGTTAGGATATTCCCCCAGTTTCCTTGCATGTCAATCAACAGGTCTTTTTGCCCAATTTGCACCATAGCATCAGCTATAGAGGCATCTCCGTGAGGGTGATATTGCATGGTATGCCCCACAATGTTGGCGACTTTGTTGTAACGTCCATCGTCTAGGTCTTTCATCGAATGGAGGATACGACGCTGGACAGGCTTAAATCCGTCTTCAATGGCCGGAACAGCACGTTCTAGGATGACATAAGAGGCATAATCCAAGAACCAGTCTTTGTACATACCGGTTACGCGAACCAATTCGTCGTTAGCAGCTAAGTGTTGCTCCTCTTCGTTCATGCTTCTATTTTGTCTAACTCAACTTTAAGGTTGTCGATAATAAACTCTTGTCGTTTGGGTGTGTTTTTGCCCATATAAAAGGACAGCAACTCATCTATCGTCATGTTTTTGTCCAACATCACTGGGTCTAAGCGGATATCGTCGCCAATAAAGTGTTTGAATTCATCTGGAGAAATCTCACCCAAGCCCTTAAATCGGGTAATTTCTGCTTGCTTGCCAAGTTCTTCCAAAGCATCCAAGCGCTCCTGATCGGAATAGCAGTAAATGGTTTTCTTTTTGTTGCGCACCCTAAAAAGCGGTGTTTGCAAAATGTATAAATGTCCTTCCTTGATGAGCTCTGGGAAAAATTGCAAAAAGAACGTAATCAAAAGCAGGCGAATATGCATCCCATCTACGTCGGCATCGGTGGCAATAACGATATTGTTGTAGCGCAAATCCTCCATGCTGTCTTCGATGTTGAGCGCAGCTTGCAAGAGGTTAAACTCCTCGTTTTCGTAAACGATTTTTTTAGACATCCCGTAGGAATTTAGCGGTTTGCCACGAAGGCTAAAGACCGCTTGGGTATTTACGTCTCGAGACTTGGTTATGGAACCACTGGCTGAATCTCCCTCCGTAATAAACAAAGTTGATTCCAAGCGACGGTCTTTTTTGATATCGCCCAAATGCACACGGCAATCTCTTAGTTTTTTGTTGTGGAGGCTGGCTTTTTTGGCGCGTTCACGCGCGAGTTTACGTATGCCTGAAAGTTCCTTACGCTCTTTTTCTGCTTGGAGAATTTTACGCTGAATGGCCTCGGCGGTCTGCGGATTTTTGTGGAGGAAGTTATCCAGCTGGGTACCGATAAAATCATTGATGTAGGTACGTACCGTTGGCAGGCCGCCTCCCATTTCTGTTGACCCTAGCTTGGTTTTGGTCTGCGATTCAAACACGGGTTCCATCACTTTGATGCTAATGGCAGAAATGATGGACTTACGAATATCAGAGGGATCAAATTGACGTCCATAAAATTCGCGAATGGTTTTTACTAAAGCCTCACGAAAGGCGGTTTGGTGTGTTCCGCCTTGGGTGGTGTGTTGCCCGTTGACAAAAGAATGGTATTCTTCGTTGTACTGGGTTCGGCTGTGGGTTATCGCCACCTCAATATCATCGCCCTTTAGATGAACAACTGGATAGAGAAAATCGTCGGTGTTGTTGTTGTCTTCGAGTAGATCTTTAAGGCCATTTTTGGAAACGTATTTTTCGCCATTAAACACGATGGTCAGCCCTGGGTTGAGGTAGACGTAGTTTTTGAGCATCTTGGCCACGTACTCGTTGCGGTAGCGAAACTTTTTAAAAATGGTCTCATCGGGAACAAAGGACACTTGTGTTCCGTTGCGTTGACTACTGCTTGATGGCGGTTCGTTTTCTTCGAGCACACCTTGGTTAAACAGGGCTGTTTTGCGCTGTCCGTCACGGGTTGAGGCCACAAAAAAAGAGGCTGATAAGGCATTTACGGCTTTAGTTCCTACCCCGTTGAGTCCTACCGATTTTTTAAAGGCACGGGAGTCGTATTTACCGCCTGTATTCATTTTAGAGACCACATCGACGACCTTACCCAGCGGAATGCCACGGCCGTAGTCGCGGACGCTTACCTTGCCTTCATCTATTTTGATGTCGATGGTTTTGCCTGCGCCCATGACAAATTCGTCTATGCTGTTGTCAAGGACTTCCTTAAGCAGTATATAGATGCCGTCGTCTGGGGAAGAGCCATCACCTAATTTCCCAATATACATACCCGGACGCATACGGATGTGCTCCTTCCAGTCGAGGGAGCGTATGTTGTCTTCGTTGTATTGGGTTTGTTGGGCCATGGGTTGCTAAATTAACGCATCAGCCTGTAACATAAAACGCCTCTGCAACAAAGAAATTAACAATTAAGAAGGATGGATTGTTGAAATATCAGAGATATGCCTTTTTATTTTTTTGTTATATTAGCGTTAAACAAACCCCAAATTGTTTGAACGAAAGTAACCGCTTATTCCGCATTTTTTTTTTAACATATTAGGGATTTAGGATTTACATTCTCTATTAAGAATTGATATACGCAATGCGTATATTAACGTACAAATCATATTTATACGTAATTAATATAAAAATGGATTATAGTTAATAAAAATATATGAAAAAATTAAAAATATTTGGACTAAACTTTTTATTGGTAATATTTTTTTCTTGCGGCAATAATAATGAGCTAACTAAAAAACAAGAAAATCAAAATTTAATTCAATTATTTTCTGAAATCGAACGTTTAGCAAATAGCGAAAGTTGTACAGATTCTTCTGAATGGACATTTACTGATTACGGAAGCAAAGCCTGTGGTGGTCCAGTGGGTTTTATAGCATATTCAAGAAACATTGACACGAAAATTTTTCTAAAAAAAATTGATGAATATAAAATTGCACAACAAGAATTTAACATAAAATGGGGGATCATGAGTGATTGTTCCACTCCATTAGAACCGAGCCGTGTATTGTGTGAAAATGGTAGCGCTGTTTTTGAATACTAACCAAAAAAGAGTGGCACTATACATGCCAAAATGGGGTGTATTGAACCCGCTGGTGCGCAACTGCCTGTCGCCTGCCTGACGGCAGTCAGGGCAGACAGGTCTATGACGCGTACCTATTTTAAACAAGGTTAGTCACGCGCTGCAGACGTAATTTGAATACAAAATCGGAAAGGAGGTTGTTGATGCTGGGGCATAACATTCGCTTTAGGTAAATCGATATTCGAAAAAAATATAGGCTATTTTGCTGATTTTCATAAACATAGTAAGAAAAGGTTAAAATGGATATACGACATCTGTAAAGAGCGTATATACGACATTCGTATATTTAAGCGTTAGGCACAATTAGGATAAATGAACTTGATAAATAAATATTGGCCGAATTTAGGTGGAGTAATTGGGTTTGCAATTATTACAACTATTCTTCTGAATGGGAGGCAAGTATTTTCTATTCAATCCCTGACTTAGCTTCATTTAGCAATTTTACTACTACACCAATTTGAAGAGTATTCAATACCTGGTAAATTCAAGGAATTTTATAACACGAATATCTGGAACAAAAACCCGATTACAAGATTTGAACTGAATCACAAAGGTATTTTAATTGTGAATGTAATTCTCGCTTGGACGGCATATTTTATTGCTGCAATTTATGGAGAAAAGCTAATATGGTTGACAATTGGACTTTCAGGATTGACAATACTGAATGGAATAATGCACACATTTATGTTTTTTATGCTTAAAAAATATAACCCGGGGCTAATAACAGGACTTTTAATATTTATCCCTTTTGGAATATTTTTATTGACCAGAATAGCAGGAAATATTGAGCAAAAATATTGGATGATGATACTGATAGTTTTTATAATAGGAACTGTATCAATTCCACTGACTATTAAACTGACGAATAAAACAACTGTGCCTAACTAAGGTGTATAAGTAATAGCGGTTCAAGTGATAAAACCAAATTATAAACATAAAACAAAGGTCAGTGCAAAACCGAAAGGTTTCTGAGTAGAAATCCGCTACTACTCATACACGAGACCGTTACACCAAACAAAAAAACACCCTGTTATGGGTGTTTTTTTTTACTGTAAAAAGAGTTCCTTTATTCAGCAGGAGTTTGGGCGGCATAAACAAAAAAGCGTACCACTTTGTTGTCTTTGATCTCGCCATCAATCATTTGAAGGCTAACAGACTCTTCACCTTCAACTGTTTCGGTTACTTGATGCCCGGCTATAATCCATTCTGCCCCACTAGGAACAGCCTTGTAGGGCATAGCCCAATAGGTATCCCACTTAGGATCTGCAGCTTCGAACCAAACTTCTAGTAATTCGGCCTGCTGGACGTTGGTAAACAATTCAGATCCGTCAGGACCTAAAACGTAAATCGAGTCGGCACTCATCGCCTTTATCGACTCAATATCTCTGTTGTTGTGCGCCTCAATATACTTCATCCAAAAATCAGTTATATCATCTGATCCTGCGATAAACTTCTCCTCCGGCATGGGCTTAAAGAAGCCCACTCCTTCAACTGCCTCAGGTGTTGCAGTGGGGTTTGCACAACTGGCAAACGCCAACACTAGAGTCAGTAAAATTGCTTTTTTCATGTTATGTTGTTTTATAAATTATTTAAATAAAAGCATTTTTTTTTATTTGGTCACACAAACGAAAAGATCTTGAGTGTTTCTTAAGGTTTTTTTAAATATTATGTACTTTTACTGAGAAATCTACAAACAAACGGCTTTGTTTTTATCATGCGTAGTTGCCAAATAGTTTTTTTTCTGATTTTTTGCGTATGCAGCAATGCACAAGACATAGCTAGCCTCAACTATTTGGGTGTAAAACCCCTACTCCACCAAAAAAAACAAAACAAAACCTATGTCGTAAATTTCTGGGCCACTTGGTGCGCACCTTGCATCAAGGAACTGCCCTACTTTGAGGCACTTAACCAACAGCATGATGTGGATGTGCTACTTGTTAGTTTGGATTTCCCCAGGCACAAAGAAAGCCGGCTACTCCCCTTTATCCAAAAACACAACATTCAGTCAAAAGTAGTTTTACTTGACGATGCTGACGAAAATTACTGGATCAATGATATTGATTCTCAATGGAGCGGAGCCCTACCTGCAACCCTTATTTACACAACCAAAAAAAGAGCTTTTTTCGAACAATCCTTCACAAAAGAGGATTTGTTTACTTTAGCTGAATCCTTTAAACCCTAACCCATGAAATCAATTCTAATCCTGTTTGGTTCTCTCCTGTTATTTACTCACAACCACGGCTATAAAGTCGGGGACCTTGCCACTGACTTTTCACTTCCCAACATAGATGGGGAAATGGTATCCCTTTCAGACTATGACCACGCCAAAGGCTTTATTGTAATATTCACCTGTAATACTTGCCCCTATTCCATAGCTTACGAAGACCGTATTGTGGCACTAGACAAAAAGTATACGCCTCTTGGCTACCCGGTTATTGCCATTAACCCCAACGATCCGGCTGCCCAAAATAGTGAAGAGCTTAGCGACATGAAACAACGTGCCGAAGACAAAGGCTTTAGCTTTCCCTATTTACAAGACAAAGGGCAAAAAGTATATCCCAAGTTTGGTGCTACCCGCACCCCACATGTTTTTGTGCTTGAAAAGCAGGACAAAGGGAATGTAGTACAGTATATTGGTGCTATTGATGACAGTTCACGAAATCCAGGAAAAGTGAAGCATTACTACGTAGAAGATGCGGTTGGCGCTTTGCTGGCAGATCAACTACCCAAGGTTAGTACAACCAAGGCCATTGGCTGCTCTATAAAAACGCTTTAATTAGACGTTAAATCTAAAGTGCATCACATCACCATCTTGGACGATATACTCTTTGCCTTCTACTCTGGATTTGCCAGCTTCTTTGACTTTTTGTTCTGATTCGTATTCGTCATATGCTGCATACGAAATGACTTCTGCGCGGATAAAGCCTTTTTCAAAATCGGTATGGATTACGCCTGCAGCCTGCGGAGCAGTAGCGCCAGCAGGAATTGTCCATGCACGCACCTCTTTTTCACCAGCAGTAAAATAGGTTTCTAGATGTAACAGTTTGTAAGCCGAGCGTATCAATTTTGCTGCTCCGGGTTCGGCTAAGCCCAAATCTTCTAGAAAAAGTTGCCGTTCTTCGTAGGTATCCAGCTCGTTAATGTCTGCCTCAGTGGCTACGGCCAATACCAACACTTCTGCTTGCTCAGGGGCGATGGTATTTTTTACTTGCGTCACGTAGTCGTTACCTGTTGCAGCAGCTCGTTCGTCCACATTACATACATACAAAACAGGTTTGTCTGTGATAAGTTGCAAGGGTTTTACATAAGTCAATCTATCGTCAGTGCTTATTTCTATCGCTCGAACCGATGTGGCAGCTGCCAATCCATCGTTTAGTATTTCCAAGACAGCTAATTCTTTTTGTGCATCCTTGTCACCTGTGCGCGCTGCACGCTTTACTTTTTCCAAACGCTTTTCAACTGCTTCTAGGTCCTTGAGTTGTAATTCAATATCTATAGTTTCCTTGTCTCGTATCGGATCTACAGAGCCGTCTACATGAACAATGTTATCGTTGTCAAAGCAACGCAATACATGGATAATGGCATCGGTTTCTCTAATGTTGGCCAAAAACTGATTGCCCAAACCTTCTCCTTTGCTGGCCCCTTTTACTAAACCTGCAATATCCACAATTTCGACAGTAGCTGGAATTACCTTTTCTGGATTGACCAAGGCTTCAAGGCGATTTAAGCGTGGATCGGGTACGTTAACCACACCAATGTTGGGCTCAATGGTGCAAAAGGGAAAATTCGCGCTTTGCGCTTTTGCATTAGACAAACAGTTAAACAAAGTGGATTTACCTACGTTGGGTAGGCCTACAATTCCTGCTTTCATATTATTCGGGATGCATAAAGCGTTGCTTGCCCAGCAAGACCTCTTCTGTTTCTACATGATCCTCATCGGGGACACAACAGTCTACAGGGCATACAGCAGCACATTGTGGCTCATCGTGGAAGCCTTTGCACTCGGTACACTTATCGGGAACAATAAAATACACCTGGTCTGAAATAGGTTCTTGTATATTGTCCGCATTCACTGCTTTTCCATTTGGCAAAACAACTTCGCCGTTAAGTGAAGTGCCATCTGCATATTTCCAATCAAATGCGCCCTCGTAAATAGCTGTATTTGGACACTCAGGCTCACAAGCCCCACAATTAATACATTCGTCTGTAATAATAATAGCCATAGCAATTCTTTAACTTTGCAAAAATAGGGGCATAAATACTCTAAACCAAACCATGACACAACATAAACAAACGATTGACGCATTTACTGCCCTTGGAAAACTCTTCAACGACTACACCACAAAACATCATCGTGCCGATAATTGGATTGCAAAATTGGACGATGGATTGGCAGAGGCTTCTACGCACAACAAATGGTTTTCCATGGAAGAATTGGACTTTTGTTTGGAAGCTTGGGCAAAAACACTCTCAAAGGAGGCCATTACTGCATGGTTGGCAAACTATGCTATTCGACCACAAACGAAGCAATTGGGATTGGTGTTGGCTGGAAACGTGCCCCTAGTTGGCCTGCACGACCTACTCTGTGGATTGGCTTGTGGATACAGCATTGAGGCTAAATTATCCTCCAACGATGCTATTCTTCTACCTATGGTCATGGAATTCTTATCGGAGCAAAATCCAGTTTGGAAGGACAAGGTGGTTTTTACGGATGGGAAACTATCTTCTTTTGATGCGGTAATCGCAACTGGGAGTTCCAATACTGCACGCTATTTTCATCATTATTTCAAAGATGTGCCGCACATTGTGCGTCAAACACGAAATGGAGCGGCCGTTTTAACTGGATCGGAAACGGCTCAAGATTTAGCAGCACTTTGTGTAGATATTACACGATATTTTGGTTTGGGGTGTCGCAGCGTTTCACACCTTATGGTACCAGATGGCTATGATTTTAACGAATTGTTTTTGGCACTTTATGCACACAAGGATATTATCTACCACAATGCGTATGCAAATAATTACGACTACAACAAAGCGGTCTATCTCATGCAAGAGAGGGATTTGTTGGACAACGGATTTATGTTGCTCAAAAAAGACAGCGGTTTACATTCTCCCATTGCATGTGTTCACTACAGTGAATACAACCATTTAGACCAGCTAAACGATATTCTTAAAACACAATCAGACCGCATACAATGTATAGTGGGCAGTGCTGTAAAAAATGGGTTGCCATTTGGTCAAACACAATATCCTAAACTCACGGATTATGCTGATCATGTTGATACAATGGCATTTTTGTTAAAAAACTAGCGTAATTTTATGTGCGTAACCAAAGTCGTTTTTGTTACTTTGCCTGCAAATTCATAAAAATGAAAAAGCACAACTTTAGTGCTGGTCCATGCATTCTTCCGCAATCGGTCATGCAACAAGCCGCCGAAGCAGTCGTTGAACTTGATAATTCTGGATTATCCCTTATTGAAATTTCCCACCGAAGCCCCGCTTTTGTGTCCATTATGGACAAAGCTACTTCGCTGGCACTCGAGTTATTGGGATTGGAAGGAAAAGGGTATCAAGCACTCTTCTTACAAGGCGGTGCAAGCCAACAATTTTTAAATGTTGCCTATAATTTACTCGAAAATAAGGCAGGCTATGCCAATACAGGTACTTGGTCTACTAAGGCCATGAAAGAAGCTAAATTATTAGGTGAAGTGGTTGAGTTGTCATCTTCAAAAGATGCAAACTTTAATTATATCCCTAAGGGGTTCGATATACCTTCCGATTTAGATTATCTGCATATCACCACCAACAATACCATTTTCGGCACTCAATACAAGGCGCTTCCAGAAACTTCAGTGCCACTTGTGTCTGATTCTTCATCGGATATATTTTCGCGTTCTCTCGATTTTAGCAAGTTTGCTATACTCTACGCTGGAGCACAAAAAAATATGGGCCCGGCTGGGGCAACATTGGTTATAGTCAAAGATGAGGTGCTTGGAAAAGTATCCCGACAAATCCCTTCTATGCTGGACTACAAAATACATGCGGATAAAGAAAGTATGTTCAATACGCCACCTGTTTTTGCTGTGTATACGTCTATGCTCAATTTAGAATGGTTAAAAAATAAAGGAGGTATTGCTGTTATTGAAAAGGAAAACGACGCAAAAGCAGCCTTGATGTACGGTGAAATAGACCGTAATCCTTTGTTTAATGGATTTGCTGCTACTGAAGACCGAAGCAACATGAATGCGACCTTTACATTAGCTGACGAAGTACACAAAGAGCGCTTTGAGGCTATGGCTAAAGAGGCTGGTCTCAATGGCATTAACGGCCACCGATCGGTAGGTGGCTATCGTGCATCCATGTACAACGCCTTACCCATAGAATCGGTACAAGTACTGGTCGATGTAATGAAAACTTTAGAACAAAACGCATAACACAACATATGAACATTCACGCAAACGATGGGATTTCCCAATCTGGAATAGATGCACTAGCAGGTTTTGGCTTTACGCTAACAACCACAAATGTAGCGCAAGAGCAGCTTATCAACTACATCAACGAAAACAACATTGCCGGTATATTGGTGCGTAGTGCGACTACCGTACGCAAAGATTTAATCGATGCCTGCCCAGGACTTAAGCTGATTGGTCGTGGTGGTGTTGGTATGGACAACATTGACGTGGACTATGCGCGTGAAAAAGGCTTACACGTCATCAATACACCTGCTGCCTCTTCTTCGTCAGTAGCTGAACTTGTTTTTGCCCATTTATTCGGAGCTGTTCGCTTTTTGTATGACGCCAATCGCAACATGCCTTTGGACGGAGAAACTAAATTTAAGGCGTTAAAAAAAGCTTATGCCGGTGGTACGGAATTGCGTGGGAAAACCTTGGGGATTATCGGTTTTGGCCGTATCGGGCAAGCTACTGCAAAGATTGCATTAGGCCTAGGAATGGACGTTGCTGCTTATGATCCGTTTATGAACGAAGCGACCGTTACTGTTGATTTTTTCAACGGACAGTCTGTTGATATCAACATCAAAACGCGTTCTTTTGACGAGGTATTGGCGCAATCAGATTTTGTGACATTACACGTTCCTGCTCAAGACAAGCCGACCATAGGCGCGGCTGAGATGGCAAAAATGAAAAAAGGGGCTGGTTTGATAAATGCTGCACGCGGCGGTGTTGTCGATGAAGAAGCCTTAGTTAATGCCTTAGAAAGTAAGCACCTAAGTTTTGCAGCGTTGGATACGTTTGTCAACGAACCGACCCCTGCTGTTAAACTATTGATGCATCCAAGTATTTCGCTTACACCACACATTGGTGCGGCCACTAACGAAGCACAAGACCGTATTGGCACAGAACTGGCACAACAAATTAAGGATCTACTGGGCTAATGAAGCGTCTTAAAGAGCGCTGGGGTATTCAGTCCAACTTCCAGTTGGTCGTTATTCTTGTGGTATTTGCCGTTACCGGTTCATCAGCTGCAAAACTAGCAACGCCGCTGACAAACTTTCTAGGAATTACCCCTGAGAACTATTCTGGCTGGATTTTTTGGCCCGCAAGAATCATCTTGATTTTTCCTATTTACCAAGTATTATTGGTCTTTTTTGGATTTATTTTTGGTCAGTTCACTTTTTTTTGGAACTTTGAAAAGAAGATGTTAAGCCGAATGGGCTTGGGTTTTCTTCTAAACGCAAAGAATGATCATACGTAATTTATTTGTGCGTGTTTTGCTGGTGGGGTTTTTGTTTTTCCCTACCCTAGCGCAGTATATTCATTTTTCTGGACACCATGACCACCCTGCTTGTGAAAGTTCAAGACTGCATTTACACGAAGGAGATACGAGATGTGAACTATTAGATTACGTATCTAATGTGCATGCTGTTCTTCCTTTGTTTTCCTTTTTAACCTACGCTCAACCCACAGTTTTAGAAACAATACTTCATATAACCAAAGCGTACAGTAAAGCACTCTATGCAAAACGGTTAAGAGCACCACCTGTTTTTTAGTTTTTCTCGAAAAAGTAATTGTTAACCCTATACTGGGCTATCTTAATATATAATTAAAACTAAAGAAACATGTCTAAAAATATTTTTAAAAAAACCGCATTAATATCACTTATCCTTTTTCTAGCATCTTGTGATAAAGACGAACCAGAAGAAATTCACGAACATGAAGAATTTTCTAGAGCAGTTATCACTGTCACAAATGAAGCAGACCAAGCTTCTGTAGTATATACATTTGCTATTGAAAATCACGATTACGGCGACGCAGGTCATGACGATGAAGCGCACATGGAAATTGAGCTTGAAGCAAATTCATCCTACCTTTTTGCAATTCGTTTTTATAATGATGAAGATCCTAACAACCCAGAAGATGTTACCCCAGAGGTCATTGATGAAAAAGATGAGCATCTGGTATTCTATGAATTTACGGACGGAGTAAACATTACTCTTGAAAGTGGGCCTGGAGATACTCTGGATAGTAATTCCAACCCGCTTAATTTAGTCACAAGATGGACAACAACCGCAGCAGGTGTAGCTGATGTAGAAGCTTACTTAATTCATCAACCAACATCAAAAACGGGTACCACTCGTAATGCGATTGGTGGTGCAACTGATGTTGAAATTGAATTTGAGGCACACGTCAATTAAGACCTCAAATAATGGGGTGATTATTTTGAAATATTCAAATTCAAGAATGAATTGTTGTGCGATTTCAACTTTTTTCAATCTGGTGGTCAATATATGTGTATTGACTACCAGTTTTGTTTATTCTCAAAATTGTAACCTCACATTCACGGGTTATGTTTTTGATGTAGATGACAACACGCCCCTTGAGGCGGCTATGATTGAAGTTTTAGGCAGTGACACATTCGTTGTTTCTGATGTTAGCGGTGCTTTTCAGCTGGTAAACCAATGCAAAGGCAAACTAAGGCTTAAAATATCGCATATAAATTGTGAAGCTGTTTACAGAGAAGTAAATTTAGATAAATCCAGTACGTTTAACTTTCTATTGGAACACCGGGTAGAAAACTTAGACGAAGTTGTTGTTTCTAAATTGAGAGTTCATGAGCTTTCTGCTACAAATAAAATTCATTCCTTAAGCGAATTACAAAAGGATCGTTTCAGCAGTAAAAATCTGGCCGGAGCGCTTGAACAAATAAGTGGTGTTTCTGTGTTATCAACTGGAAATAGTATTGGGAAACCAGTAATACATGGTATGTTTGGTAGCCGCGTTGGTGTTGTTTACGACGGTATACAGTTAGAAAATCAACAATGGGGTCAAGACCATGCTCCTAACATAGATTTAAATAATTTTGAGCTTATTAGAGTAATAAAAGGTGCAGGTACACTCAAATACGGAACTACTGCTGGCGGTGTGGTTATTCTTGAATCAATTTTACCAAAGCGTGTGGATTCACTGTATGGAAAAACAATATTGGGCGGCATGTATAACGGTCGTGGATACAGTGCGAGCAGCAATTGGGTGAAATCATACAAAAATGGAACCTATATCAAATTAAATGGTTCACTTAAAAGAAATGGTGATTTCACAGCTCCTAATTATAACCTAACAAATACCGGAAATAAAGAAAATAATTTTTCTATTGCTCTTGGTAAAAACGGACTGCAACATAAATGGAAAACATTTTTTAGTTATTTCAATACAAAAATAGCAATACTAGAAAGTGCACATATTGGGAATGTTAAAGACCTCTTGCGTGCAATTGAATCGAGTGTCCCCTTGATTATAGACCCCTATAAAAGTGACATTGATTATCCCATGCAGGATAACAGCCATTATACTGCCAATATTGAATATACAAATGCAAATATCGCTGATGGTGAATTACACATCAAATACAGTTGGCAAAGGAACAATCGAAAAGAATTTGATATTAGAAGAGGGTCGCTAAAGGACAAGCCAGCACTACATCTGGTTTTAAATACACATAATTTACTGTCAAACTACGAGTGGAATACAGCATTTGGCAACTTTGATTCTGGTATTTTTTTTCAGATTCAAGACAATTATTCAAACCCTGAAACACAAATAAAAAGATTAATACCGGATTATTTAAAAACTAAGTTAGGTGGCTATTTTACAGCTACTTTTAGTAATACTAAAGATTTTATTTTTGAGCTTGGTGCGCGCTATGGATACAACAATAATGAGGTTCAAAAATTTTACACCAACAAGCAATGGGATTTGAAAAATTACGAAGAGCCGTTTGGGAGGTATGTTATAAGACAAACCGTCAGTCAAAAATTAGTGAAAAGAACGTTGGAGTTTAGCACATTTTCGTTTAATGCGGGAGTACGCCACAGTTTGACACCAGCATACACCATAAATTTCAACTACAACCATACTCAACGCGCCCCAAACATAGCAGAAATGTTCAGCGACGGTTTGCACCACTCCTTAGCATCTATTGAATATGGAAACCCCTTTTTAGGTATAGAAACTACTCATAAAGTTGTTTTAGATTTTGAAAAGAAACAAGGAGCTTTTCAATTTAACATTTCACCGTTTATTACTGTTGGACAAAATAATTATATTGTTATTGACCCTGTTGGAGTAGAAAAAACCATTAGAGGGGCATTTCCCGTTTGGCAATATGCAGCCGTAAGTGCTTTATTTAAAGGGATTGATCTTGATTTTTCGTATGCCTTTGATGAAAATACGCAGTTTAGAAATTCGACCTCTTGGGTTGAAGGCACGAATACCAAAACAAACTTGCCGCTGGTTAATATTCCTCCGCTGACAATCAATAACCAACTGCAGTTTTCACTACCCGATTGGAAATCCTTTTTTGTACTAATCAACAGTAAAGCTGTTTTTCAACAAAATCGTTATCCCGACAACAATTTTGAACAGCCAGTTATCGAAAATGGAAAAATTGTTACTAAAACGGTAGATATAAGTACGCCTCCTGCTGGATATCATGATTTGGGTCTTGAACTTAATTGGGGGCCATATTCCCTTCGTTCAAGCAAGCTTAGTATAGCCTTGATTTTAGATAATGTACTAGACAATTCGTACAGAAACTACCTCAACAGACTACGCTTTTATTCAGATGAAATTGGAAGAAATATAAGTTTACAAATTAGAATAAAACATTGATAAACTAAATTATTTGTTTTTGTTGGATAAATGCTACGAAAGTTTACTTTCGATAAGTTTCAGAAACTCATTACGGGTTTCCATCGCTTCAAAAGCACCTAAAAACCCAGAAGTGGTTGTAAGCGAATTTTGTTTTTGAACGCCGCGCATCATCATGCACATATGTGCGGCTTCAATAACAATTGCTACACCCTTGGGCTTTAGTGTTTCATTAATACAGTTCATGATTTGTTCTGTGAGGCGCTCCTGCACCTGTAATCGTCGCGCAAAAACATCAACCAAACGTGGAATCTTACTTAATCCAACAATATGTCCATTTGGGATATAAGCAATATGTGCCTTGCCAAAAAAGGGCAGTATATGGTGTTCACACAGTGAATAAACTTCGATATCCTTCACCAATACCATCTCGTTATAGGATTCTGCAAACTTTGCCTTTTCAAGTATGGCAGCGGGATCCATATCATAACCCTGTGTCAAAAACTGCATGGCTTTGGCTGCGCGCTCTGGCGTGTCCTTTAACCCTTCCCTTTCAGGGTTTTCGCCAAGATGGGCCAAAACTTCATAGTATTGCTCCTTAACAGCAGCTGTCATTTCTGTATTGTAAACATCCTTGGATTGATACTTCATATTAGTTGAGTTTAGATGCGTGTTTACGTAATAACTTCTGCACTTTAGGTGAAATTACGGCTGCGCAATAGGGTTGATTGCTGTTAAGGTTATAATAATCTTTGTGCTCTACTTCTGCCGGATAAAAAATATCAAAAGCTTTTATTTCGGTTACTATGGGATCGTAAAACTTCTTTTCTTTTGTCAGGGCATCAATTAGTCCTTCTGCCGCTGTTTTTTGCATTTCATCGTGGTAGTAGATTCCAGAACGATATTGTGTCCCTACATCCGCACCCTGACGGTTTAGCGTAGTTGGGTCGTGGGTGTCAAAAAAAACCTCAAGAAGTGACACAAACGAAATTTTTTCTGGATCGTATTCCAGTTGAATGCATTCGGCATGTCCTGTCCTA
>JAHEKR010000036.1 GCA_024638225.1 Flavobacteriaceae bacterium | reverse complement strand
GATAATTCCTGATTTCAAACAAGGGATTGTTATTTGCTAAGGTCGTAAGTTCGAAAGGGATTTTACTCTCTTCGAATTGTGAAAACGTAAGGTATAGAACCACTTTATCGGGCAAAGTATTGCCGGCTAAAATAGACTTAATCGCATCCTTAGCATAGGGTATTGCAGCTGGAAAAGAAGTTAGGGATACAATGATTTGCTTTTTTTGCATGACACCTAAATTTCAAAACTCGATTTATCCGGTAAAATACCTTTAAATGCATCTTTAATAGTTCCAATAACCTGTTCGTAATTACGGATACGAACATTGTCGTTTAGACATATAAGTTTGTAAGATTGGTTGCGGATTACCTGAAGCGCCTTTTTTTGTTTTGGTTGTACCATGAGCGCAAACATTTTGGTGTCGTTATAGGTGTTGTAGGGGGTAAAATTTCCGGCACACATTTGCCAAGCACGAAATAGCTCAGGGGTATAATCGGTTACTGCACGAAATCTGTTTACCGAAGTTTCTGTCAATTCTTTTTCGCAATGTTTCCATACCTCTTCAAACATACTTTTTAAAAAAGGTTGTGCATTGTGAGGCGTACGTAAGGTTATAAATTTTGGATAAAACTTCATCACAAAATTCATCCACAATTTTTTTCCATAGATAGGGTTATACCACTTATCGTAAAAGCGATTCATGACCTCTTTTTTGTCAAAATGCTTGTTGATCAGTCTAATGTTGTTCTTAATACGTATATACCATTGCGACCAATTTGGGTTGTATTGAAAAATGGAGATGTCGCAGGGCAAACCGTTTTGAAAAAAGCGACTTTTATCCAAATGATTGATAATATAAAAGTCATCATTAAAATACACAAAATGCTCTGCCAAATCAGGAATTTTGTGCAAATAACGTTCAATAACTACAGAGTTGTAGCTAGGTAAAAACTGCTCTGGAATATAATCTTTGTGGTGAACAAGGTTGATTTTTGGATGATTTTCATCTAGCCATTCGGGCTTTTGTCCACAGGTTACAAAATGTATTTTGCGTACCCAAGGTGCAAATTTTTCAACACCGCGGAACCAGAATTTCAAAAAGCCGTAATCCCGAAAGCGTGCCTCAGAAACAGAGTTCTTTTCATTTTCTGTTTGGCTTGAATACTTGACATAATCACGTTGCCACTGAGCATCATTCATATCCACCCAAGTAATTACAAAATCTATTTGCATAAAGTGTCTGGTTCTATAGCTAGTTAACCTACATCCAAACAAAGATAGGATAAATATGGGCGTATTTTATGTGTGTAAAAAGACCCTCTAATCAAAGTTTGTAAATTAAACTACTTTTTAAATTTCAAAAAAGATATTTTTGTTAGATACTATTGAAAACAAAAAGAATTCGATTTAGATTCATGTTCAGAAAAAAATATCCCTTTTATCTAACCCTTTGTGCAATTGCCAAAAACGAAGGTCGCTATTTACAGGAATGGATTGAATACCATAAGATGTTGGGTGTTGAAAAATTCTTTATCTACGACAACGAGAGTGCCGATAACACTCGAGAAATATTACAGCCCTATATCGATAGTAATTTAGTGGAGTACCGTTATTTCCCTGGAAAGAAAATGCAACTAAAGGCTTATGCCCGCTGTGTTAGAAAGCATAAACGCCACACAAAGTATTTGGGTTTTTTGGATATAGATGAATTTATCGTACCCATCAAGCACAAAACTATACCCGATTATTTGCGTAGTTTAGGTAGGTTTTCAGGCGTTCAAATGAATTGGTTGGTTTATGGAAGTGGCGGAGCCAAAAAAAGAAAAAAAGGGCTTGTTATGGAACGGTTTAAAGACCATTCTTTACCCGGCCAGAAACTCAATCGTCATATAAAAGTCATTCTTAATCCAAGATTGATTTTACGATTTTTTTCGGCCCATCGACCTGTTATTTTTGGTAGATATATAGATGCCAATGGAAATATTACTAAAAAACGATTTTGGGATAGAACACCTGTTTCAAATCAAATACGGATCAATCATTATGCGATAAAAAGCTACGAAGAGTTTTTGGAAAAACGCAGTCGAGGAAGAGCAAGATTTGATAGAAAGCGAGGATTAGATTATTTTGATAACTTCGACCTCAACGATATTAAAAACGATTCTATTATGGATAAATATGTTGTTGAATTAAAGAAGCGTATTCAATAAACTCAGATCATGAAGGAAGTACATGACACTCTATAAATTCCTAATTAACTTCAAATTTAGAGCTTCACGATCTTTACAACCTCAGCTATATTTGGATTAAATTGATTTCACATGAAGCATTATGATTAGCTCAGCTGTTCAATAACAACAAATCCAGCGTTCCTTTTATAGTCTCTTTTCTAAACATGAGCCCAACCTAAACTTGAGGCGCAAGATTGTTAGCGAATAATAAGTTTCCTTGTAGCGATAAAGTTGTTGCCTTCTAGCTTGACCACATATAATCCAGAGGAAAGCGTTAAATTTAGTGTAGTGGAATATCCATGAATAGGATGCTTAAAAAGCAATCGACCTGTAAGGTCATAAACAGTGATTAGCTCCAGCTCTTTGGTAGAGTTTATATGCACCTGGCCACGTGATGGATTTGGAAATAAATCAACCTCAGCACTAACTTGTATGGATTGCCAAGACAAGGGCTGTATTTGAAAAACGCGAACATAATCTATTTCCATTACACCAGATGAAAAGTTGGGATCAATAGTTCCGCCAAGATTACCGCCCATAGCGATATTTAATAATATAAAATGTTCGTTGTCAAAGTATGGATTTACAGTATTGTCAAGCGTATGAAAAACAGTGCCATCTACCATAAGTTTTATGGTTTCTGCCGTCCACTCCATAGCGTAAGTATGCCAGGTTCCCTCCGTGTCAGAAACCGTGATGTGGTTTGTGGTATAGGTGTGGTTTCCATTGGCATCGGGAAAATGAAACGCACCTGAAGTGATCGATTTATTGGAATCTTGCTCCATGATGTCAATTTCGCCACAAAACGGCCAGTTGGTATCCCCAAACCCCTGTGTTTGCCAATAGGCTCCATTTTCATTGATGTTTTTTCCAAGGGTCCAAATGGCAGGCCATGTGCCCTGTTGGCTTGGAAGTTTCGCGCGTACCTCCATACGCCCGTACTGGAAAGCATACTTTGAATTTAGGCGTGCAGCGGTATATGATTTTGTTGTCTGTGATGTAGGGTCTTGGTAAGTTTCTTTTAATGCTGTTATCTTTAGCGAACCATTTGAAACAGATGAGTTTTCCTCACGGTCTGTATAGTGCTGCTCTTCTCCATTAAACCAGCTATTGTAGTCTGGTGGATATGTTTGATGGTGCCATTTCAAGTCATCCACCGGCCCAGTGTAGTTAAATTCGTCGCTCCATACTAGTGTATAGCTGGTCTCAATGAATTGAATGGAATAGACAGCTGTTTGCGTTCCATCTGCAGAGGTAACTGTTATAGTAGTTGTGCCACTCAAGGATGGTGCGTTGTCTATAGTATACGTTGCAGCGGAATTTGCTGTAGTAGCCGTTACAATTGGAATAGAAGTCTCCTCAGGTTCTAGCATGTAATCGTAGGCATACTGGGTGCTGCTAAAGCCAGTAAGTGGTATTCCATCAATACTTAGCCCAACAAGATTGGCATTATCAGCTGCCGAAGACCCATAAACTTCAAATTCATAAATACTATAGCCGTATTGTACTCCACCAATGGTGGTGCGTTGGAGGCCGTACATACGCACATAACGCGCCAACTGGGGAGTAAATGTTAATGTATCATTTCCACCATCTCCATTGGTAACTGTAGCTACGGTATCCCATTGCTGTCCATTATTTGATAGCTGTAGCTGATAGTGAACCGAAAAAGCAGCTTCCCAAAAAATTACAACCCGATCAATAGTGTATTTTTCCCCAAGATCGATGACAATAAACTGTGGATCCGAACGGTCACTTGCCCAACGTGTAGTCATGTCTCCATCTACGGCTAGATTCCCGGGGTGGGTGGCCGACTCTGTACTACTAACGCTAACTGTTTTTTGTAGGGCTATATTTTGCGCCGATACCGTGAGTGCAAACAGTACAAATACGTAAAGCATTTTTTTTTTATTTGACATAATTTTCATGGGAATCTTTAAGATTAAAACCAAAATGAATTTATAAATTTAAATGATTTTCTCGTTCAATTTTTTTCAAAATTCCCTACAACTTGTATACAACTCCTCAGTCAATGATTTCGACTTTTTTACATGGCTAAGGTTTTGGGTATTTTATTATTAAACCTTTCGCTTATTTTTTGTCTCAGCTGTTATAGTATTTGACTTTATTGTTTTAAAATTCTGCTGAAGAACTTTATATTTTTAATGCATGATAGCAAAGCATTTAAGACTTATGACTTTATTTTTTTCATTTTTACTTTTGATGGCTTGCGGAAGCAGTAGTGATTCTATCTCAGCGGATGAGGTGATTGACCAGGAGCAGACACTGGAATTGATAGACAAGTCATTTACTATTGATCAGGAGATAGCAGGTGTTGTTGTTTCCCGTGAAATTATTATGGAAGTTCCAACAACTATTGATTTAAGCAAAAATTACCCTGTTGTATTTGCTTTTCATGGCAGAGGTTCACTAAATAATTCATGGGTGAATAAACTCAATCCATTGACCTCTACAGGTTCTTTTGTGGGCATTTATCCTCAAGGGTATGATAAAATGTGGAATTCTGGTGGGAATGAATCATCAAAGGCCGATGATGTTGCATTTGTTGGTGCCATACTTGAAGCCCTAAAACAATATAAAAATTTAGATTTAGAACGTGTCTATGCCATAGGAACCTCTAATGGGTCAAGTATGACCAATAAACTGGCCTTGGAGACAGATTACTTTAATGCAGTTGCTTCAATTGTTTCTCAATTGTCTGAAGCCAATTTACCCAATGGCAACACGCATCCGACAGCTATTTTTCAAATCAACGGTGCTGCTGATCAGATTATACCCATTGATGGCGGTTCGAAGCTTGGCTATGTTTTTCTGGAAGCCTTAGACAGCGCAGAGCGATGGGCTACAGCTTTCTCATGTGATCCCTATCAGATGCAAACTGTAGATCAAGATAAGTTGTATGTTTTCCCAAATTGCAAAGAGGGCAAGGAAGTTCGCTATTTGCGTATAGAAAACGGGGCGCACAACCTACATTGGACAAATCCATTACTTATGAATGATGTATGGGACTTCCTAAAGCGGTTTTAATTGCCATAATCGCATTTTAATTTAATCTAATTGCACAATAGACAATATTTTACTAAATTAGTGGCGTATTATTAGTATATACATATTTATACGACCCGTGTGGACTGGGTTTTATAATATAGTCGCGGTTGAGAGAACGCACCCGGATCAATCGATACATAAGTTTAACGCTAAAGATTAGAAATCATGAGCGATAAGATTATGCTAGCACTCGAAGCAAACCAAGGTCATGCCTTGGCTATGCTAACAGACGAGGATAAATAAACCAAAAGTTTATTTTGATCAATAACCGGCTTTTATGCCGGTTTTTTTATTGCTTTATCAATTTAAATGCAGCTGTTTGATTCGCTGTTGTAATGCGTAAAACATAAGTTCCAGCGATTAAATTGGAAACATCTATTTTGTGTTCTAGCGCTAGGGTTCTTTTTTTGGCGTAATAGACGATCTGCCCTGCAGCGTTGTACAACTTTAGTGATGCCGAAGTAGGTTGCGGTAATTTTAATTTTATTTCATTGGAAACTGGATTTGGATACACTTGTATTTGAGCTAAAGTTTGGTTGTCAGTACTGAGTGCAGCAGGATCCAAAGACGCTGACCAGAGACCTCGCCCGTAGGTACCGGCATATACTTTATTCAGTGTATGATTTACTTCAAGTTCATATACCCGAACATTCGGTAAATTATCAGAGAATGCATCCCAAGAACTCCGATTTGTTGCGCTGTTGTAAAAGATTCCATAATTCATACCGAGAATTAAATCTGCTCCATAAAAGCACAATGCATTTGCCGAAAAGTTAGGTAAGCTGCTGTTTAGGACTTGCCAGCTGGTTCCGCCATCTATCGATAATAGAACCTTGTTTGAACCCGAACATGCTAAGGCAATTAGATTGGGATCATCCTTATTAAGGGCAATGGCATTTATATTCCCCGTGTTGCCTGGTAAACTAACGCCTGTCCAGTCAGTTTGTCCTCCATCAGTGGTTTTGTACAATAGATCATTTACTGAAAGATACATGATTGTATTATCGATTGGCGCAATTTTAAAATGATCAATATTTTCATTGAATTGTTGCGAAATAGAAACCCATCCAGCACTTGCTTCCTGAGAAAACACTTCATCATAGGCTACATAGATTTTATCCTGTACACTTGGGTCTTGCTCAAAGGGAACTATCCAGTTCGCTCCGTTGTCACTTCCAGCTTTACCCGTTGGTGTTTGGATGCCATATTCCGTATTTCCTTGGTTTTCACTTTTGTATAAATTTCCGTACTGACTTGTGCCGTATAAAATTGTATTGTCGTTTTTATCGACAAAAGTTTCCATGCCGTCTGCGCCCAACCAGTCTTTCCAGACCCCATTGACATATACAGAAGTACCGTTGTCCTGTGAACCACCGCTTATGACTTCATCAGTTGTATTGGACACACCAATTTTATAAAATTGGCGCACACCAAGCCCATCAGATAGATCTGTGTAGTAACTTGACGTAATCACATCAGGATCAGGAGCAATAAAAACACCTCCATCAGATCCGACAAATAAATTACCGTTTACCCATTCTATAATGTCAATATCTGCATGGCAATAGCCAATATTTTGACTTGATGCATTGGATGGTATCCATTGGGAGGAAATCGAAAAAGTATTCCCAGCATCCGTAGATCGCCAGGACAAAATACCTGCCATATATACATTATTCGAATTGTTTGGGTCTACAGTAATGTCCATGTCGCGAGGTGCTTGTCCTCGATCATCACTTGCAGTTGACGAATAACCAAAATAATTTTTCCCCTCGTGATTTAACTTGGTAAAGCTAGCGCCATTGTCAGTTGACAGATACAATCCGTTAAATGTTCTATTTTTTTCTTCTAGTAAATAAATCTTGCTTGGATCATGGGCAGAGACACCAAGCATTTTCGCACTTCCGCTAAAATTACTTTCCAGTAGATTATTTTTGTCCTCAAATCCCTCATAAAAAAAATCACTGCCAGCGGCATCTTTAATGCGCACATCATCTAGGGTTAGTCCACGCCCCCATTTGGATACTGCAGTAAATGCAATTTGGAATGAACTTGAATTACCCATTAAACTTGAGATGTCAATTTCGATATCAGTCCAACTAGCAGCTTCAGTGGTGTAGGATGCCAAGCTTGACCAACTCTCTTGCGCATTTTTACGGTATAGAACGCTAAGTTGGTCAACATCCCCCTCATAATTAACACTAGAATAAGAAAAAGCCAATAGGGCGTTAGTGGCGCTACTTAAATCTATAGTTCTTGAAACTAGGCGAGCACTGTCGCTGTTAAAATTTTCACTCAAGAAGATTCCCATTCCATTGCCTGTCTTTGGCGTAATCGTATTGTTTTGATTGGTATTGTCGTATGTCCAGAAGTGCGTCCCACTAATTAGCTCTTGACTCCAATTGGCTCCATCAATAGTTAAATCGGGTGTTTGGAATTTGGTAAAGCTTGCCCCATTATCCGTTGATTTAAAAAAATGATTTCCAGTGGCATAAACTTCATTTGTATTGCTAGGATTAAACTCGATATCGTAACCCTTTAGGCTTTCCGAATGAATTTTACTCCAATTGACACCAGCATCCGAAGATCGATATACTCCTTTGTATTCTACACTAGCATATATGATGTTGCTGTCATCTGGTTTTATGAGGATTTTATTCACTCTGTCATAGACTGAGGTCCCCAGTAAACTACCTCCATTTAGTAAACTCCAAGAAGCTCCGCCATCTGTAGATTTAAATATCCGCCCCTCTGTACTTCCCCAAAAATATGTATTGCTGTCCGTAGGGTGAAGGGCAAGGCTGTATACATCTATATTGGAGAGGTTGTCTGTTAGGCACGACCAGCTTTGTCCAGCATCGGTGGTTTTCCATATTCCGCCCGTAGGACTACCCACAATAAAGTGATTTGTATTTTCAAAGGCTAAGGAGGTAATTCGCCCCACACCTGGATTCCAACCACTTGTACCGTTTTTGCCTGTAGGCCCCATATCCACCCACGGTGCTGTTTGGGTAACGTGATTCGTTAGGGTTTTAAAATTGCGTTCACTTTCGTAGCGCTGGAGTTCTTTTAAATAAATACTGTTCGTTGTGAGCATCCCGTTTTCATCGGCATCCATCCTTGCTGCGTACAGCCACCTTTGGTAAAATTTATAGGTGTTGTCATCGGTACCTACTTTTTTGAAGTAACGTTCCGCTTCCGCCTCAATTGCGGAAAGTGATTGTTCACCACTGTTTATTAAATCAATATAGCTTTGCCCCTGAACGTAGCAAAACAAGAGTGTGGTTATTGTACACAATACATTTTTCATGCTCTAATTTAACTAATTTATAAACTAAACAGCACTATTTCGTTTTCTTCCTAAATATTAGTCTATTTTTGCATTCGTTTATGACAGACTTTTCATCATTGGGTATTGAGCCCAAGCTTCTTGAAGCCATCGAAGCCTTGGGTTTTCAAACACCAACTGAGGTACAACAGCAAGCCATTCCAATTTTACTCGAGCAAGAAACGGACATTGTTGCTTTAGCGCAGACAGGGACCGGGAAAACAGCAGCCTTCGGCTTACCTATGCTGCAACGAATAGATACCAACAGCAGAATTACTCAAGGATTGGTCATTGCACCAACACGCGAGCTGTGTTTGCAAATTTGTAAAGAGCTTATAAAATATGCTACAAATAAAAAAGGATTACATATTGTTCCTATCTACGGGGGAGCGAGTATAAACGACCAAGCAAAAGCTGTCAAAAAGGGAGCACAAGTTTTGGTAGCAACTCCTGGACGTATGCAAGACATGATGCGCCGCAAAATGATTAATATTTCTGCGGTGGAATATTGCGTGTTGGATGAAGCAGACGAAATGCTCAATATGGGCTTTAAAGAAGATATTTCGAATATCTTGGCACATACACCTAAGGATAAACTCACTTGGTTATTTTCGGCGACCATGCCCAAAGAAGTGGCTCGTATTGCCAAGGAGTTTATGCAACAGCCAGCAGAAATAACCGTAGGTACCAAAAATGCAGCTGCAACCAATATCCAACATGAATTCTATTTGGTGGCAGGTCGAGAACGGTACAATGCACTAAAACGTTTGTCGGATACACATCCCGATATATATTCAATCGTATTTTGCCGTACCAAACGGGATACCCAACGCGTTGCCGAAAAACTTATCGAAGACGGATACAACGCTGGAGCATTGCACGGAGACTTAAGTCAAAATCAACGTGATTTGGTAATGAAAGCTTTCCGCGCCAAGCAAATCCAAACCCTAGTAGCTACCGATGTGGCTGCACGCGGTATCGATGTGGATAATATCACGCACGTGATTCACTATCAACTACCTGATGAAATTGAAACCTATACCCACAGAAGTGGTCGTACTGGTCGCGCCAACAGCCTTGGTACATCAATGATAATCATGACCAAAGGTGAACTCGGAAAAATTCGAACCTTGGAGCGTATCATCAACGCCAAAATCAGCGAGCAAACCTTACCAGATGTCACCGATATCCTCAACAAACAACTCCAATTTTTAGCTCAAAAAATCAAATCTACAGAAGTAAACTCCGAAATTGGGGAATATCTTCCTGAAGTAAATGAAATTTTAGCCGACTTTTCTAAAGAGGAATTGATTCAACGCCTTATGTCTGTAGAATTTACTCGCCTACATACCTATTACCAAAAAAAGTCAAATTCCATGACGCCTCTTGAAGCCAAAGAAGGAGGCAAATCGGCTAAAGCCAGAGATACGCGTTACACGATAAATATTGGTAGTAGAGATCACTACGACTGGCAACACCTTAAAGAATTTTTGATTGATTTCTTATCCTTTAATCCTGGAGATATCTATCATGTGGATGTTATGGACAACCTTTCCTATTTTAATACGGCTACAGATAAAAAAGAGCTGGTTTTAGCAGCATTTGAAAAATTTGCTATCGACGGGCGTTCAATTAATGTACGCGTGACCCAAAAAAGAGGACAGCACATCCAAAAAGGAAATAAATTTGGTGGTGGTTCACGAAAAGGAAGAAATAGAAGCCGTGGCGGCGATAGCTTTGGTCAGTTCTCAAAAAAGAAGCGAAGCAAAGGTCGCGGCGGAAGACACAAATAGTTAGTTGCTAGTTGGGCTTTATGCGGTAAATTCCTTCAAATTCTACAGCAAGGTAGATAAATCCATAAGGACCAATAATGACATCTCGAACACGTCCTATCCCATCAGCAATTTTCTCACGGACTACAACCTTATTGTTTCGAATGTGCAAGCGCTCGAGATAGGTTTTTTTAAGAGAACCTACCAATAAGTCTCCTTTCCAATCAGGATATTTATTTCCTGTTACAAAGGCCATTCCAGAAGCAGCTATTGAGGGCACCCAATAATAAAAGGGCTGCTCCATTCCCGGGAGTGAGCGGTTTTTGGTAATACTTGTTCCCGAATAGTTTTTGCCATAGGTAATCTTGGGCCAACCATAATTCTTTCCTGCTTCAATAATATTTATTTCATCACCGCCCTTAGGCCCATGCTCATGCTCCCAAAGCGCTCCAGTTTCTGGGTGAATTACAAGCCCCTGAGGATTACGGTGCCCGTAGGAGAATATTGCTTCTTTTGCATTGGCCACACCTACAAATGGGTTGTCAGTTGGGATGCTTCCATCATCATGAAGGCGGTATATTTTGCCATTGTCTCGAGTGATGTCTTGCGGATTAACATCGCGTTGTCCTCGGTCACCAATCGAAAAATAGAGATAGCCAGCAGCATCAAAAACGATGCGAGAGCCAAAGTGAACCCCTTTTTTGGTATCGGGTACTGCCTTGTACAGCAGTAGAACGTCTTGAAGTGAATTTCCCAGAAGTGTTGCCGAATACAAAGCTGTATTTCCACCCGATTTATCTGCATTGGCAGTTGCCATTGAAAAGTAGATACGCTTGTTCTGCTCAAAGTCGGGGTGAAGTGCAATCCCCATTAGGCCACCCTGACCGCGTACATAGGTCTCGGGCAATCCCGAAATCTCATGCTTTTTACCGTATTGAAAACGAATAAGTTTTCCTTCCTTTTCGGTGTATAGCAGACTGCCATTTGGCATAAAAACCATCCCCCAAGGCACCTCAACATCAGGAACAACCAGCTCTGTTGTATAAGTTAATTCACTAGGTGTTTTTATAGGTGGGGTGTTTTCCTTTTGCGCACAGGAAACATGACTTAGGATAAAAAATAAACCGACTAAGAGTATGCTGTTGTTTTTCATCTGAAATAAATTTTACTGTTTGTTAAGATCTGCACAAGCAAATATATCAAAACTACAGTTGTAGCCTTAGTCGAATAAATAACTGGCGTGTAGCAGCAGGCTCATAATAGCGACCACCAAAAGCATTGATGCGGATGTTGTCATAAAAATAGGCGTTGGTCAAATTGGTAATTCCAGCACTCCCGGTTACTTGTCCAAAACGGCGTTGGGCGTACATATCCACCGGCCAAAATTTAGGAATTTCTACTGTATTGTTCGAATCGGCAAAACGCTTGCCAATATGCCGAACATCTACAGCCAACCTTGTTGCGCCAAAAAGATGAATTAGTCCCATCGAAAATTGCTGATTGGGTACGTTGGGCAATTCCTTGTCATCACGTGCTGTAAATGTTCCATATGTATAGGCGAGGTTTGCCGATATGGCTTTTGTCATTTTTATAACAGTTGTTATTTCTATGCCTTTTCGATTCACCTCTCCTATGTTTCTATAAAAATTCTGCCCAGGGAATGCATCCAGTTCGTAGGGCAGTATTTCGTCCTGTGTTTTTGTGGTAAACAATGTTAGTGTTCCATCAACCGAGTCAAGCGTAAATTGAAAACCAAGTTCGGTTTCTTGGGAACGCTGTGGCTCGAGCAATTGGTTAAATCCCGCTGCTCCAGATGGATTGGCAGAAAGCTCATTTAGCGAAGGTGTTTCAAAGCCTGTACTCCAACGAATATACGTATTGATATTTTTTGAAATTGAGTAAAAAGCAGCAATGGATGGAGAAAATGCAGCTAGATTTCTAGTCGCACTGTTTGTGTTTATAAAATCGTTTAATTTAATTTGATGCGTGTCTGCTCTTAGTGAAGCACGTATACGCCAGTCCGAAACCAAAAGTTCTGCAATTCCATAAGCGCCAAGTGAATAAAACCCCTCACGCTGATTTAATGTAACACTTCCTTTTTCGCCCAAGTTGTTGTTGAAGCGTATTCGTCTGTCAAGTTGAGCAGCTGCTTCAACTCCATACTGCCAAAGCCATTTTCCTTGACGTCCGTCGTGTTGTACACCTAACCCGTAATAATTGCGGTTTAGGTCAATTTGACCACTATTTTCAAAAGGCAAGCGGGCATCTAGATTTCGTTGGGTATAAAACCCATAAGCAGTCCATTTTTTTGTTTGCCAGCGTGCCGTAAATTGGTGTTGCCCAACCTTTTCTCCCGCTTTATAATCCAGATTACGTTGTCTGGCTTGCCGACGATCTTGATTGACTTCCGACAGGGTTAGTCCACCTGCATCCAAGGCTTTAGGGCTATTGAAATATGCATAATCTAAAGACAAGCGACGCTTTGAAGAAAAAGTAAACGTATTGCTTAGGTTGATTAAGGTGTTTTCGTAAGCACTCCATTTGCGGTAGCCGGTATATTTTTTGTGCTCTACAACTGCTCGGAACTTTTGCTTTTCTTTTCGCTTACCATAGCTACCCAAAAAATGTCGTGTGCCAAAACCACCTACACTTGCGGCAAGCAATTGTTCGTTTTTAATGGCGGCACTTTTGAGTAAAATTACGCCCCCAGAAGCGTTTCCGTACAGCCCGCTAGCTAGTCCACGGATAACCTCTATTTTCCCTAAAGTTGATAGTGAAATATGATCGAGTTGTGTTTGTCCATCAGGCGTAGAAACCGGAACGCCATCCAACAATACTTTGATTCCACGAATACCAAAAGTTGCTCGTGTGCCAAACCCACGAATAGAAATGCGTGTGTCTTGACTGAAGTTTTGTTGGCTGCTAACAAACAAACCCGGAACCGATTGCAATAACTCACCGATCTCTTGTTTTAAACGTAAACTATCTGGTGCAATGGGTGTAATGCTTACGGGATTTATGCTGCTTTGGATGCGTTGTGCTTGCAATACTACCTCATCCAACTGTTGTATTTGTCCAAAACAAGTTACAGAGAGAAAAAGGATAATATACTGAAGCTTATGCATCCTTGGTGTATAAATCGACAAGCCCAGGTGGCGTATCCACAAAAATAGTCTTGTGGGATCTATCCACAGACAAAATAATTTCATCAACCATAGGAATTAATACAGAAACCCCATGAACATTAACAATAAATGTGGCTTGTGCAGTATGTTCGTTTATTCCAGTCACTAGACCAAGTTTACCAAGGTTTTTGTCTTGAACAGTAAACCCAACAACCTCGTGATAATAAAACTTATTTCCACTGAGCTCTGGGAGTTCGGATAATGGTAAATAAACCTTGTTTTTGATCAGTTGATTTGCATCTTCCTCAGAGTCTATGTCTTCAAGTCGAATGCGCAAAAGTCCTGGTTTGTGCATGCTAGACGATACGACAAAGTAGGGAACGAGTCCATTGTCGTGTAAAATAAATAAAGTATCTAGTGATTGATACTGCTCCTGCTCGTCCGTGTCAAGTTTTAAAAGAAGCTCACCTTTATAGCTGTACTTCCCGACGACTGTACCTAATAAAAAACAGTCCTCTTTCCGCATGATGTATTACTCTGCAGCCTCTTCTTCAGTGGGCTCGGTGGCGTCTGTATCTTTGGCTTCTGCTTCGGGCGCTTCTTCAGCAGCAGGAGTTTCTTCAGCAGCAGCTTCTACTTCGGGCGCTTCTTCGGCAGCAGGAGTTTCTTCAGCAGCAGCTTCTACTTCGGGCGCTTCTTCGGCAGCAGGAGTTTCTTCAGCAGCAGCTTCTACTACGGGTGCTTCTTCAGCAGCAGGAGTTTCTTCAGCAGCAGCTTCTACTACGGGCGCTTCATCGGCAGCAGGAGTTTCTTCAGCAGTTTCGGCTGTTACTTCCTCAGCAGTTTCTTCTGCTTGTGCTTCAGCTTCAGCAGCAGCGGCTTCTGCCTCAGCGGCTTCTACTGCAGCTTGGGCATCGGCTTTACGCTTTTCGCTAATTTCTTTTTCAGCAGCTAGTGCTTTGGCTTTGGCATCAGCCTTACCTTTTGCCACTTTATCTTTAGCTACTTCTAGTCTATTTTCTTTATCAGCAACCCATGCAGCGAATTTTGTTTCTACATCTTCTTCACTGTGTGCTCCTTTACGAACACCATTGACCAAGTGATTTTTTAGCATCGCCCCAATTTCAGAGAGAAGGTTGCGTGCTGTATCGGTGGGTTGAGCCCCTTTTTGCAACCAATCAACAGCGCGATCTACGCTAATATCGATTGTTGCTGGGTTTGTGTTTGGATTGTAAGTGCCAATTTTTTCAAGGTAACGACCATCGCGTTTTGTGCGTGCGTCTGCTGCTACTACCCAATAGAAGGGTTTACCTTTTTTTCCGTGTCGTTGAAGACGAATCTTTACTGCCATATCAAATTAAATTTTGGGGTGCGAAACCCGTTTTATTAATGCTTGGCAAAAGTACACTATTTTTTGTTTTGACCAAACGTTAATAACTTCATTGTACTTCTTGATGAAAATAGCTCTTATGTTCGTTATTTTAGTGTGCTAATCCAAGTGCATGTTTTTAATCTTTGATACCGAAACAACAGGCTTACCCAAGAATTGGAGTGCACCCATAACAGACAGTGATAATTGGCCCCGCTGTATTCAGCTTGCTTGGCAACTCCACGATGCAAACGGCGCTTTGGTTGAGCACAAAGATTTTATTATCAAACCCGATGGTTTTGATATTCCCTATGAATCAGAACAAATTCACGGAATTAGCACAGCTTTAGCGCAAGATCAGGGCGTTTCTTTAGCTACGGTTTTGGATAATTTTTTAGCAGCCTTGGCAAAAGCACAGTATGTTGTTGGGCATAATGTAGGCTTTGACGTTAATGTTGTGGGGGCTGAGTTGCATAGAATGCAACGGGACACTTTGTTAACCCAACTTGCGGTATTGGACACCTGTACAGAGCATACAGCCACACTTTGCCAATTGCCAGGCGGTAGAGGAGGTAAATTTAAATTACCAACACTAAGTGAACTTTACCGTCACGTTTTTGGTGAACATTTTCAAGAAGCACACAATGCTACTGCAGATGTTGCCGCCACGGCACGAGTTTTTTTAGAACTTATCCGCTTGGAAAAACTAAACCTAAGCGTTCTTCCCGACAGCACAGATTTAATTTCTCGTGTACAGGCTACCTATACAGAGGAGGTTCCCTTATTGGCAATAAAACATCAAAACCTGAAGGACGCATCTGCCAAGTTAGTCAAGCAAGTGGAGGAACCCGCTGCCCCCACTACTGTCTCTACTCTAGAAGTGGATACTTTGCCTTTTGCCCACCTCCATACTTTATCCCAGTTTTCTGTTTTACAGTCGACTATACGCGTGAAAGAGCTCGCCCAATATGCCGATAGCCTTAATATGCCTGCCGTAGCGCTAACCGATCTGGGAAATTTAATGGGTGCTTTTCACTTTGTAAAGTCGGTGAAAGAGGTAAATAAAAACCGGGACGAAGAGGACATGCGTCCTCCGCTAAAACCCATTGTAGGTATTACACTTAATGTTTGCGAAAATCACCTAGACCGAAGTCGTAGAGATGACGGCTACCAAATGGTGTTTTTAGCCAAGAACAAAAAAGGCTATCAAAACCTAACCAAATTATCTTCACTAGCCTACACCAAAGGCTTTTATTACGTTCCTCGCGTCGATCGTGAACTTATTAAACAATATAAAAGCGACCTTATCGTCCTTACAGGAAATGTTTATGGTGAAATTTCAGCCAAACTACTTAATGTCGGCGAGAAACAAGCCGAGGAAGCATTGCTTTGGTGGAAAGAGCAGTTTGGCTCGGATCTGTATATAGAAATCATGCGTCATCAGCAGGAGGACGAGAACCGAATCAATCCGGTACTGATTCAATTTTCTCAACGGCATCAAATAAAATTAGTAGCCACCAATTCGGTTTATTACCTAAAGCAAGAGGAAGCCAATGCGCATGATATTTTGCTCTGCGTTAAGGATGGCGAAAAACAGGCAACACCCATAGGCAGAGGAAGGGGATATCGCTATGGATTGCCCAATCAAGAGTATTATTTTAAGACACCCGCACAAATGCAAGAATTGTTTGCTGATGTGCCACAAGCGATAGATAGTATTTCGGAGATTATCGATAAAGTGACCCCTTTTGATTTAGCTCGTGAGGTACTCTTACCAAAATTTTCTATTCCCGAACAATTTTTAGCTGAAGAGGACAAAACTGATGGGGGAAAGCGTGGAGAAAATGCGTACTTACGTCATCTTACATACAAAGGGGCAGAAGAACGCTATAAGGACATAAACGACGCGCTTCAAGAACGAATTGATTTTGAGCTTAGTGTTATTGAAAATACGGGATATCCAGGTTATTTCCTGATTGTCCAAGATTTTATTGCTGCTGCTCGAGAAATGGGCGTTTCAGTTGGGCCCGGTAGAGGTTCTGCTGCGGGTTCGGTAGTGGCATATTGCCTAAAAATAACCAATATCGATCCGATAAAGTACGATTTGCTTTTTGAGCGTTTTCTCAATCCAGACCGTGTGAGCATGCCCGATATTGATATTGATTTTGACGACGAGGGGCGCTCCAAGGTTATGGATTATGTGATCGATAAGTATGGATCGAATCAAGTTGCGCAAATCATTACTTACGGAACTATGGCAGCAAAGTCCTCGATTCGCGATACTGCACGCGTACTAGACTTGTCATTGGGTGATGCAGATCGTGTTGCCAAGTTAGTCCCTAACATGAAGCTAAAAAAGATTTTTAGCGCTGAAAACAAAGAACTTAAGGAAAATTTACGCGCCGATGAGTACGCTAAAGTATCTCAATTAAAATCCCTGGCTGAAGGAGCCGATTTGGAAGGAGAAACCATTCGGCAAGCCCAAATTTTGGAAGGTTCTTTGCGCAATACAGGAACACATGCCTGTGGCGTTATTATCACCCCAGATGATATCACAGAATTTGTTCCTGTGGCTACCGCAAAAGATTCCGATTTATACGTTACCCAGTACGACAACTCCGTTGTTGAAGATGCTGGGCTGTTAAAAATGGACTTTTTAGGGCTCAAGACTTTGACACTGATTAAGGATACAGTTAAGCTGGTAAAGTACCGACACCAAATTGATTTAAATCCAGATCAATTCCCTCTCGATGATACAGCTACTTACGAACTTTTCCAAAGGGGTGATACGGTAGGCATTTTTCAATATGAAAGTGCCGGCATGCAAAAGTATTTGCGTGACTTAAAGCCCAATGTCTTTGAGGATTTGATCGCCATGAATGCCTTGTACCGCCCGGGACCATTGGAGTACATTCCTAGTTTTGTACGCCGAAAAAATGGACAGGAAGAAATTACCTACGACCTGCCGATTATGGAACAGTTTCTCAATCAGACCTATGGGATTACGGTATATCAAGAGCAGGTGATGTTGTTGTCTCAAGCCTTGGCGGGTTTTAGCAAAGGTCAGGCAGATGTATTACGAAAGGCAATGGGTAAAAAAATATTTGCCCTACTTGAAAAGCTAAAGCCTCAGTTTTTGGACGGAGGTGAGGAGCGAGGACATCCCCGAGAAGTGCTCGAGAAAATATGGAAAGACTGGGAATCCTTTGCTTCCTATGCATTTAACAAGTCGCACTCTACCTGCTACGCTTGGATTGCCTACCAAACGGCCTACCTCAAGGCTAACTATCCAGCTGAATATATGGCAGCTGTGCTGTCAAACAATATGAACGACATCAAACAGGTAAGTTTCTTTATGGAGGAGTGTCGTCGGATGGGTGTTGCTGTCTTAGGGCCTGATGCCAATGAATCTTTTTATAAGTTTACCGTTAATGATAAAGGCGCCATCCGTTTTGGTATGGGCGCTATAAAAGGGATGGGCCGTGCTGCAGTAGAAACCATCGTATTGCATCGAAAAGAAAAGCCGTATACCTCTATCTTTGATTTAACGCAGCGCATAGATTTACGTGCTGCCAATAAAAAATCTTTTGAGAGCTTGATACTCGCTGGCGGTTTTGATTCTATTTCCTCAGCACATCGGGCGCAATATTTTCACCATAATGGAGATGGGGTAACTTTTGTTGAAAAAGCACTTAAGTATGGAGCTCAGCACCAAGAAAACGAAAACTCCGCTCAAGTAAGTCTGTTTGGAGGAGATGCTGCCGTGAGTATCCCTACGCCTACATTGCCCGAATGCGATCCATGGACTACACTGCATACCCTCAAGCAAGAGAAAGAGGTTGTTGGAATTTATCTTTCAGGACATCCATTGGATGATTTTGCTCCTGCGATGAAGCATTTTTGCAATGCAAAAGTAGGTTTGTTTCAAGATTTGGAGCCACTAGTGAATAAGGAGCTAAGCTTTGGCGGCATGGTCGGCGAGGTCGATCATCGTGTTTCCAAAAATGGAAAAGGTTGGGCTATTTTTACCCTTGAAGATTTTGAAGAATCTTTTGATTTTAGAATTTTTGGAGAGGAGTATCTCAAGTATAGACATTTTTTGGTCACCGATAGCTTTGTTCACATCAAGGCACTAGTTCGCGAGGGTTGGATAAATAGAGAAACAGGTAAACGGGGAGAACCAAGACTTCAGTTTACGGCTTTCCAACAATTACAAGATACGCTAACTGCCTACACTAGAAAGTTGACCCTTAAATTAGATCTCGCCCAGATGGATCAGGAATTACTTGCTTTTCTAGAAGAGTTGTTTAAAAAACACAAGGGAGAACATAAAGTGGACATGACCTTTTACGAATCAGCGCAAAAAATAAAATTACCTAGCACTAGTCGAAAAATTAAAATTCATGTCGGGGAAGAATTACTGAATGCCTTAGACGAATACCCAATTGCATATAAGCTAAATTAACAATTGAAAACACCAATGGACACATAAGTAAGCTTGATAAAGCGAGCGGTTGTTATCCAAAAAACTTAGTACCTTTGAAGTTCCTAAAAAAAAGAAATTATGGCATTAGAAATTACCGATGCAAGCTTTGATGAAGTTGTTTTAAAATCCAATCAACCCGTGTTGGTTGACTTTTGGGCAGAATGGTGTGGCCCTTGCCGCATTGTTGGTCCTATTATTGATGAATTGAGCCAAGATTTTGCTGGTAAGGCTGTTGTCGGTAAAGTTGATGTGGACAACAATCAAGAGTTCGCTGCCAAATATGGAGTGCGTAATATTCCCACAGTTTTGTTGTTTAAAAATGGTGAATTGGTAGACCGTAAAGTAGGTGTATCGTCCAAGGCAGTTTATGCCGCAGCAATTGAAGAGCAGCTATAGACTTGTTTTTTCGTTTGTGTATCCGAAAATGCGGTGTATATTTGCACGCACCTAACGCAGGGTCTGGTAGTTCAGCTGGTTAGAATACATGCCTGTCACGCATGGGGTCGCGGGTTCGAGTCCCGTCCAGACCGCAACCACTTCGAAATTTATAACTCCTTGGTTTTCAGGGAGTTATTTTTTTAGGTGGTTCGAGTCACTCCCTATTTTTAATAATATCATGTAATTAAATA
>JAHEKR010000033.1 GCA_024638225.1 Flavobacteriaceae bacterium | reverse complement strand
TGGTCCGTGTCTCAGTACCAGTGTGGGGGATCCCCCTCTCAGGGCCCCTATCTATCGTAGCCTAGGTGAGCCGTTACCTCACCTACTAGCTAATAGAACGCATGCTCATCTTTTACCGCCGAAACTTTAATCATAAATCTATGCAGAAGCATGATATTATGGAGGATTATTCCAAATTTCTCTGGGCTATACTCCAGTAAAAGGTAGATTGCATACGCGTTACGCACCCGTGCGCCACTCGTCATCTCCCGCAAGCGGGAATGTTACCGTTCGACTTGCATGTGTTAAGCCTGCCGCTAGCGTTCATCCTGAGCCAGGATCAAACTCTTCATTGTATAATCTTAAATAAAATTAACAACAAAAAAATTGACAAATTAGAGCTGTCTCATGATGGTTTTGCTTCGTATTTAACATCGCTTTCGCGATGTATACGCGCTGTCATTCTCAATAATTCAATGAACTTTTTTTGCTTCCTTTTCTGAAAGCGGTTGCAAATATACACTGCTTTTCGGTTTACACAACCCCACAATCAAAAAAAAATAAACTTTTTTATTTTATGTGGTCCACAGCTTTTTTTGCGGACTGCAAATATACAATGCTTTTATTCGTGCAAGTTAACTTTTTTGCTTTTTTTTATTAACGCATCCAAAGAGCCGTTGTTTTGAGCACGTAGAAGAATACCTTCAATCATTGTATCTTCCTCAACCTCAGTGGGGTTAAACTCTGTTTTTAGATTTATATCAAACATCTTAGCCGTGGTTTGATAGATAAATGCGCGCCATCCATTACGCAGTCTTTTAATTAGTTCGTGTGCCGTCGAACCTGTTTCTCTATGAATAAGCTTAATCAAAATACGTCCTTCAGCGCGTGTCAGCTTTTTTAATTCTTCTTTAAATTCTCCTTCAAGATAGCGTTCGACTTTTTTTGTGTAGCGTTTTCGTGCTCGTTTACGCTTGATATTGGCCAATCGTTTGTTTAGCTCTGTGAGTCGTTCAGAGGCAAGACAAGCGTATGGATACACCTTGAGTGTTCTTCGGCGTAAACGATAATAAACCAAATAGTCTTTATAGCTAGGGAATTTTAACTCTGGAAGCACAACTACTTCACCCAGTCCAACATAAGGCGTTGTCAAGGTGTCGCCTTCAATTATATAGACAGGTTCTGTCTTTTGACCAACAACAAGAAAGCCAAGTACTAAAAAGACAATAAGCGTTAATTTTTTCACGATTCAAAAGTACTAAGATTGTTTTAGCTTTATGTTGTACTTTTAAGGCTTAAATTTTTGAGCCAAATGAAAAGTATCCTGACAAAAGAATCACATAAATTTTTAGCACAATATCTTAACAACCCTGCACCAACTGGATATGAATGGGAAAGCCAGAAGATATGGATGGACTACCTAAAACCTTATGTGGATGATTTTATCACAGACACTTACGGAACCGCTGTAGGGGTCATTAATTCCAAAGCAAAATACAAAGTGGTCATTGAGGCCCACTCAGATGAAATTTCGTGGTATGTAAATTACATTTCTGATAAAGGCTTGATTTCTGTCATACGAAACGGAGGAAGTGACCATATGATCGCTCCATCCAAATGGGTGAATATACATACCAAGAAGGGTATAGTAAAAGGAGTTTTTGGTTGGCCAGCAATACACACACGTATGCAAGGAAAGGAGGAAACACCTAAGCTTGAGAACATTACCATTGATGTAGGTGCGTCAAAAAAAGAAGAGGTGGAAAAAATGGGGATTCATGTGGGTTGCGTCATTACCTACCCCGATACCTTTCAAGTGCTTAACAAAAACAAATTTGTTTGTCGTGCTCTTGACAACCGCATCGGTGGCTTTATGATTGCTGAAGTAGCACGCTTGCTAAAAGAAAACAAGATTGAATTACCTTTTGGGCTATATGTAACCAATTCGGTTCAAGAAGAAATTGGATTACGTGGTGCTGAGATGATTACACAGACCATCAAACCAGACGTAGCTATCGTAACAGACGTTTGTCACGATACCTCCACGCCCATGATTGATCCAAAAAAACAAGGGGACAATACCATTGGAAAAGGGCCTGTAATCTCGTACGCACCTGCCGTACAACAACTACTCCGTGATCGCATTATTGATACGGCTGAAGAAAAAAAGATTCCTTTTCAACGGTTGGCTTCTTCACGTTATACGGGTACAGATACAGATGCTTTTGCATATAGCAACGGCGGTGTTCCCTCAGCATTGATCTCATTACCGCTTAAATACATGCACACCACCGTAGAAATGGTACACCAAGAGGATGTGGAAAATGTAATCAAGTTAATTTACGAAACCATTCAGACAATAAAAGATGGAGAAAAGTTTAGCTATTTTGCTTAATCTCTTCGACTACTTCAGGATTTAACAAAGTAGATACATCACCGAGTTGGTCGTACTCCCCTGCTGCCAATTTACGCAATATTCGTCGCATGATTTTACCACTACGGGTTTTTGGCAAGCCACTAACTACCTGAATGTAATCTGGTTTCGCTATAGGTCCAATGGTTTTCGAAACCAGCGCGCGTAATTCTGCTTCTAAAGTATTTGCATCTTCGACTGTTCCCCTGATAATAACAAATGCATGAAGGGCATTCCCTTTAATATCATGAGGAAAGCCAACAACAGCGCTTTCCACAACATTAGGATGTTCGTTGAGTGCATTTTCAATAGGTGCTGTCCCAAGGTTATGCCCAGAAACAATCACCACATCATCTACCCTACCCGTTATGCGGTAATTTCCATCAGCGTCGCGAAGCGCACCATCGCCAGGAAAATAATAACCAGGAAAGGCACTGAAATACACACTTTTATAGCGTTCGTGGTCGCCCCAAATGGTACGGGCAATCGATGGCCACGGGTATTTAATAGCTAAAATACCTTCGTTTTCATCAGCCAATTCATTGCCTTCGTTGTCCAACAAAACCGCTTGAATACCCGGCATGGGCAAGGTGGCGTATGTGGGTTTTTGTGGCGTAACACCCGCCAAAGAAGTAATCAAAATCCCTCCTGTTTCGGTTTGCCACCAAGTGTCTACTATGGGACAATTGTTTTTACCCACGTGATCGTCATACCAGTGCCATGCTTCAGCATTGATGGGCTCACCAACTGAGCCCAATACTTTTAAGGAAGATAAGTCGTGTTTGTTAACAAGCTCGACAGGGTGTTTTTGCAAAGCACGTATGGCTGTTGGTGCCGTATAAAACTGGTTGACTTTATGCTTGGCACAGACTTCCCAAAAACGATCGTACTCGGGATAGGAAGGAACTCCCTCAAACATAAGCGTGGTCGCTCCAACAGTCAAGGGTCCATAAACAATATAGGAATGGCCCGTAATCCATCCGATATCAGCCGTACACCAGTAAACATCCCCCTTATTATATTGAAACACATTTTGAAATGAATAGGCCGTATAGACCATATAACCGCCACAACTATGCACCATTCCTTTGGGCTTGCCCGTCGAGCCAGAGGTGTATAAAATGAATAGTGGGTCTTCGCTATCCATCACCTCGGCAGGGCAGTTATCATCAACATCTTTAATGGCTTCATGCCACCAAATATCAATGGGATTCCAAGCTACCTCTAGACCTGTTCGCTTGAACACGATACTATGCCTTACAGTGGAGCAACTTTTCAATGCCTTATCCGCAATATCCTTAAGTGGGGTCACTTTGCTTCCTCTATATCCGCCATCTGCAGTAAGTAGCATAGAACAACTTGCATCGTTGATTCTAGCTGCCAAAGCAGCAGCAGAGAAACCAGCAAATACGACAGAATGTATCGCACCGATACGTGCACAAGCCAAAACAGCTATTGCCAGTTCAGGGACCATGGGCATATAAATGCATATTCTATCTCCTTTTTTGGCACCATGAGCCTTGAGCATATTGGCTGTACGACAAACACGACTGTGTAATTCCTTATACGTAAAATGTTGCGCAACCTCGTCAGGGTCATTGGGTTCAAAAATAATGGCTGTTTGATTTGGCTGGGTTTTAAGGTGTCGATCCAAACAATTTTCCGTGATGTTTAGCTGACCGCCCAAAAACCATTTGACCTCAGGCTTGTGAAAGTCATACTCCAGTATGGTATCCCATTTTCTATGCCAGTCAAAATTTGTTGCAATCTCTGCCCAGAACTGACTAGGATGAGTAAGAGCTTGTTCCTTTGCCCGTTGATAGTCTTCCAGAGTTTTATAAGCTAAATCATCCATGTAAAAATTTTTGCCAAAGTACTAAAAAAATTCAGCTGTAAGTACTTAATAATTGTAACGCTGGGATTATGGTTTTGTCACTGGGAAACCACGGGCGCGCATCAGCGCATCAATCTTGGCATCACGACCTCTAAAAAGTCTATATGCTTCAGCTGGATCGATGGAGTTACGTGGAGCAAACAGATACTTCACCACTTTGTCCGCAAGTGCTTTGTCATAAAATCCTCCGGGAGCCTCACGGAAAGCTTCCGAAGCATCTGCAGTGAGTACATCTGCCCACATATAACCGTAATATGCTGTAGCGTAGCCTTCGCCCGAAAAGACATGGCCAAAATGAGGTGTCCTGTGGCGCATAGGCAATTCTTTAGGCATGTTGAGTGCGTTTAGGGTCTCACGTTCAAAAGAAGCTACATCCAAATCCGTTGGATCTGCTAAGTGTAGTTTCATATCCATCAAGGCAGAAGCCAAGTATTCGGTAGTTGCAAAACCTTGGTTAAACGTAGCTGCTTTCTTTATTTTGGCTACAAGTTTTTCAGGCATAGCCTCCCCTGTTTCTTGATGCACCAAAAATTGGTCGATAACTTCGTCAGTGGACAACCAACGTTCCAGTAGTTGCGATTGAAATTCAGTGTAATCACGGACACCTCCGTTAAGCGTCGGGTAAGCTACAGTGGAAGCAAAAAAATGTAATGCATGACCAAATTCGTGGAAAAATGTAGTGGCATCGTCCCAGGAAATTAGCAAGGCAGCTCCAGGTGCCGGTTTTACAAAATTTGAATTGTTTGATGCCAACACATTTGTTTTTCCGTCAAATGTTGAAAAACTCCTGTAGGTTGTTGCCCACGCACCGGAGCGTTTTCCTTCTCTGGCATAGGGATCAAGGTACCACAGTCCAATATGCTCACCTGTTGTTTTATTGGTAACTTCCCAAACCTTAACATCTTCATGAAAAACGGGGACAGAACCTTCAGACACAGGAGAAAAAGCATAGTCAAAAAGCCGTCCAGCTACATAGTGCATGGCGTCAGTAAGCTTATCCAACTGCAGGTATTGCTTTGCCTCATCAGAGTTTAAATCATACTTTGCTTTGCGCACTTTCTCTGCGTAATAGCGGTAATCCCAAGACTCAATTGTGATATTGTCTCCGTTTACATCAGCTACAGCTTGCATATCGGAAACCTCTTCGGCAACGCGCGCAATGGCTGCTGGCCAAACGGCCTCCATCAATGCCAAGGCATTCTCTGGATTTTTAGCCATTCGGTTTTGCAAACGCCAATCGGCGTAATTATCATAACCCAACAGGGCTACACGTTCTTTACGCAGCTTTAGAATTTTGGCAATGATTTCTTTGTTGTCGTATTCGTCATTGTTATCCCCACGAGAATAGTAGTTTGTCCATACCTGCTTACGCAATTCGCGTTCCGTGGAATTGGTTAAAAATGGGTCCATTGAAGAGCGTGTATTGGTAACTGCATAGGCATCGGGTTTTCCCTTAGCAGCAGCTATTTGCGCAGCAGATTTAATAAAATCATCTGGCAATCCTCCCAACTGATCTTCAGTAAGGTAGGTAACATAGTTTTCCTCGTCGTGTAATACGTTGTTTGAAAACTTGGTATAAAGCGTGGATAGCTCCTTGTTAATCGCTGCATATTGTTTCTTTTTTTCGGGAGATAGATCTGCCCCATTCATGGCAAAACCCTGATAGGTAAGTTCAACAACACGTTGCTGGTCTGCCGGAAGTGGTGTTTCTTTTGACGCTTGATAAACAGCCTTAATGCGTTGAAAAAGCTGTTCGTTTTGTGTGATTTTGGATTGAAACTCTGAAAAGAGAGGTGCCAATTCGGTTTGAACTGTTCTGAATTCCGGGGAGGACATATTACTGCTAAAAATACCGTAGTAAGCAAAAGCGCGATCCAAAACTTTTCCTGAGCGCTCCATGGCCTCAATGGTGTTTTCAAAGCTTGGAGCTTCAGGATTTGATGCAATGGCTTCGATTTCTTCTAAGTTAAGCTCCATAGCTTTTAGCATGGCGGGCTTTACATCTGCTACTAGCATCTTATCATAAGCGGGCGTGCCCATATAAGGACCCGTCCATTCCTTAAGTAAAGGATTTTTGCTGCCGGAATCAGCACATGAAAAGAAAATAAAGAAGACGAAGAGATAACTGAGAGTTGTTGATGTTTTCATTTTAGGACATTTTGGTTTATGAGTACACCTAATAGGTATAGCCAATAAATATACTAAAATTCAGAGGACTCCGAAATGATCCTCCAGCTGCTTTCTCGTTTAAATAATCACTTTTTGAATTCGTGAATTACCATTTTGGGTGAGCACTTCTATTCCGAGTACACCAAAAAGCCAAGTGCCCAAAAAAGCGCCACCTACGCCTATGATGAGATTTGCTAAAAGACCAAATCCTTTTCCTTTTGTAAGTCGTCCTGCGAGAAATCCAGCAACAATGCAAATGACAATAAACCAAATGAGGTTATCCATAATATGTAAGATTTAAGGGTTAATTAAGTTATTAATATACAAAAAAATAAGATTTGTTTATCTATCGATAAACAATCATCACTTAGCCAGCGACTTATTCATTCTGCTGACCACAGCTGGTCCTTCATAAACAAAGCCGGTATACAATTGGACCAGTGAGGCACCTGCTGCTATTTTCTCATGGACATCTTCAGGAGTATGAATTCCACCCACGCCAATAATCGGAAAAGCCGCATTACTTTTGGTATGGAGATAGCGAATAACCTCAGTACTACGGGCAGCAAGTGGTTTGCCGCTTAAGCCCCCTTTTTGTTCGATTACTGACTGTTGGCTCTTCAGATCGGCGCGTGACAAGGTTGTATTGGTTGCTATCACACCATCAATATTAGTTCTAGCTACAATATCAATAATATCATCAAGTTGACTCTCGGATAAATCAGGTGCGATTTTGAGTAAAATTGGCTTTCTTTTTTGTTTTTTATTATTGTGCTCTTGTAAGGTCACAAGTAGTTTTGTCAGGGGTTCCTTTTCTTGAAGGTCACGTAAATTGGGTGTATTTGGTGAACTTACATTAACAACAAAGTAATCGACTACGTCAAAGAGCGCGTCAAAACAAATCAAGTAGTCCGAAGCTGCATCTTCATTAGGAGTTGTTTTGTTCTTTCCAATATTCCCTCCAACAAGTACTCCGTTGTTTGCTTTGAGTCTCTTCGCAGCGGCTGTAACGCCTTCATTGTTAAAACCCATTCGGTTAATGATACCACTGTCTTTTGGTAGACGAAATAAACGTGGTTTGGGATTGCCCTCTTGTGGTTTGGGTGTAATCGTTCCTATTTCAATAAAGCCAAAGCCAAAGTTGGCAAGTTCTTTATAAAGCTTGGCGTCTTTGTCAAAGCCTGCTGCAAGTCCTATGGGGTTTGGAAACCGAAGTCCAAAAAGGTCACGAGATAAAGCAGGTGATTTGTTGGTGTAAAGCAAGCGAATAAGCGCAGCAGCAAAAGGTATGCGGTGTACAATACGAATGGCAGAAAACGAAAAATAATGAACCTGCTCTGGGTTAAAGAGAAAAAGAATCGGTCTTATTAGTCGTTTATACATCAAAGAAGCAAGTTGCTCATCTGTCGTGCCTGCTAAATATTTATTATTTTTTGGTTGCAGTTGACCGCTGCTTACTCATCTCATGGGAGATAAAGCTGCGCTCCATTTTGACCTTACCAGCCATGGTCTCGACAACACAGGTATCATTTGCATCGTTCACTTCTAAAATTTTTCCGTGAATTCCTCCCTTGGTTACCACAAGATCACCTTTTGAAAGATTGTTTTTAAAGGTGCGCTCTTTTTTTGCACGCCGTTGTTGCGGTAAAATTAAAAACAAAAACATGACCGCGAACATGAGTAGTAAAAAAGGTAATTGGCCTTCCATTAGATTTAATTAGTTATTTGTTCTGTTTTGCATGTTTTGACGCTGTTGCGCTTTTACTGGATCAGGAGTTACCATAGTCTTGATACGAAGAATGTCTCGCCCACGAGCAGTATTTGTTGTGAGCGTAACGGTTTTCAGCTGATTTCCAGGCTTGTTAGCCGAATCAAATATGACCTTAATCTCACCTGTCTCTCCGGGAGCAATGGGCGTATTTTTAGGGTATTCGGGAACCGTACAGCCACAGCTTCCACGAGCATCTAAAATGGTTAAATCTGTATTTCCTGTATTGGTGAAGGCAAAAGCCGTTTCGACGACATCTCCCTCATTTATTGATCCAAAATCATGCTCGCTTTTTTCAAAAGTCATCACAGGCAAATCCGTCTGTGCTGCTTGCTTGGCTTCTGCTTGAGCAACATTTTCTTTTATGACTTTTTTTGAGGCACTGTTGTTACAACCAAGTGCAAGACAGCCCATCAGAATAAAAATCCATGTTTTCATAAAAATAATTTTTTCAAAAGTAAAAAATATTACTGCAATCCACGTACATTTTTGCGAATACGTTTTTGGGCAGTTAATTCTTTAACCAACTTATCCAAAACTCCATTAATAAACATACTACTTTTGGGTGTTGCATATTCTTTAGCAATCTCTAAATATTCATTGATGGTAACATTTACAGGAATGGATGGGAAATAAAGCAATTCCGTAAGTGCCATAAGCATCAAAACCAAGTCTAACTCGGCAATACGCTCTGGATCCCAATTTGGCGTTCGGCTAATAATTTCGTTTATCAGCTCAGATTTATTGTCAGTTGTCTTTTGAAACAATGCCAAAGAAAAAGCACGGTCATCGTCGTTCTTGTAGAGCTCAGTGTGTAGCGCCTTGGGCGCATCCATATTCGATAAACTGTTTTTTAAAATGGTGTTGACTAAAGGAATATCATCTACCCAAGAAATATTAACCTCTTCGATAAATTCAGACAATCGATCAAAGGGTGCGATAACATTGGTAAAAAGCATAACAAGAAACTGCTTGTCTTGTTCAAGTGTAGTAGACCCCTGAGTTAAGTATTCTTGATAAAGCTCACTTGTGCTGATGGCATCCCAAATTAGCCGAACATATTCATCGTGTTTTTGCCAATATTTCAGTTTGTGTTTGGCGCGTTGTGCTGCCAAAACAGGATGCTCCAAAAGGAGTTTGAGTGCTTTGTTGTCGAAAAATTTTGGATTAACCTCATTTGCATGGGCGGGGAGGTGTTTTTTTAAGTTTTTTTGATAAAGCTTGTATCCACAGCTATGGACTTCGCAAAACATATCAAGCATTGTAATGTATAGAAGGTAAAAATCCTGACTGCTTTGCACAATCCATGATTCGCCTGATGCTGAGTCGTCAGTTTTTGCAAGTTGCTGTGCATAAATAGCTTGCATAACTTTGGTACGAAGGTGCCGTCGGGTAATCATGAATAAGAGCGTTTTTCTACAAAGCAAAAATAGGGTAATTTTGCCGATACACGTCATTAGGCTTGGTACAAAATTCTAAAAACTTATCTTCGTAAAAAATAATTCTTGCGCGCACTTCAATACCTAAACCGCTACTTCATCAAATACCGCCTGCTGTTGCTACTCGGGCTAATTTTTACTGTTTCCTCCCGCGTATTTGCTGTGATTGCGCCTAGCCTTGTTGGGGATTCGATTACATCAATTGAGCAATATCTTCGTGCTGGGGATCATGATCTAGATACCATTAAAAAAATATTGCTAACCAACATTGCCATGATTGTTGGTGCTGCCCTTATTTCTGGTGCGTTCACTTTTTCCATGCGGCAAACCATCATCAATGTTTCAAGACATGTTGAGTTTGACTTAAAAAATACCATTTTTGATCACTATCAAAAGTTGTCTTTACGATTTTACAAGCAAAACAGAACTGGAGACTTGATGAGTCGCATCAGTGAGGATGTCTCCAAAGTTCGTATGTACGTAGGGCCTGCCTTAATGTACAGCATCAATACCATCACACTTTTTGTTATTGTGATAAGTTATATGATAAGCGTAGCACCCGTTTTGACACTTTACACCCTACTTCCATTACCCATTTTATCTATTTTGATTTACAAGCTTAGTAGAGCAATTCACGAACGAAGTACATTGGTCCAACAAATGCTTTCTAAGCTTTCCACTTTTGCTCAAGAGTCTTTTAGTGGAATTAATGTCATGAAATCTTACGCCATAGAGCCCTTCAGAATTGCTGAAATGGAACGTATTTCCACAGAAAGCAAAGTAAAGAGCATGTCGCTGGTTCAGGTTCAAGCGTGGTTTTTCCCCATGATGATTTTGCTGATTGGCTTTAGCAATATCCTGGTTATTTTTATTGGTGGAAACCAATACATCAATGGGCAAATACAATTGGGTGTGCTGGCCGAGTTTATTATCTACGTGAACATGCTAACATGGCCGGTAGCCACAGTTGGTTGGGTTACATCTATTGTGCAACAAGCAGAGGCATCACAAAAGCGTATTAACGAATTCTTGGGACAAGAACCAGATATTCAAGACAATGCCACTAACCCAAAGAAATTAACGCACTACGACATTGCGTTTAAAGATGTAAGCTTTAGGTATGATGACACACAAATAGAGGCGCTAAAAAACCTCTCTTTTTCTTTAGCTGAAGGAAAAACGATGGCGGTCATGGGACCGACAGGCGCTGGTAAAACAACTTTGTTGGAACTCATCGCCAAAACCTACTTACCATCGTCTGGAAAAGTTATTCTTGGGGGAAATAATCTTAATGAATACGCACAAGAAAGTATCCGAAAAAATATAGGTGTAGTCCCCCAACAACCCTTTTTGTTTTCCGAATCCATCGCCGATAATATTCGCTTTGGAAAACAGCATGCACTTCAAGAGGAAATTGAGCAACTGGCGAAACAAGCTGCTGTACACGACAATATAATTGAATTTAAAGAAGGGTACAACACCATGCTCGGAGAACGTGGAATTACACTTTCAGGAGGGCAAAAACAACGTGTATCTATCGCGCGAGCACTTATTAAACACCCAAAAATATTACTTCTTGACGACTGCTTATCTGCTGTAGATACCGAAACAGAAGAGGCAATTCTCAATGAGTTGAAAAACAATACTAAAGAAACCACAACACTTATTGTTTGTCATCGAGTTTCTACTGCCAAAAATGCAGATGTAATCCTGATTTTAAAGGATGGTAATGCTATTCAATTTGAATCGCATCAAGTCTTAATGAAAGAGGATGGCTACTACAAAGACCTCTATGAACAACAACGGTTGGAAGACACAGGCACTAAAGCGTAGATTTTATATCTTTAGGCTACCAAATCTTTTTATTATGTCTGAACCTAAATACAGCGAAAGCATTCGTGAATCTGTTCTTTATGCTGGATCACGCACTTATTTTTTTGATGTTAAAAAAACAAAAGCAGACGACTACTACCTAACTATTACAGAAAGTAAAAAAATAAATCGTCCTGATGCTACACATTTCTACAAAAAACACAAGATATTCTTGTACAAAGAAGATTTTGCGCGTTTTGTCGATCATCTAAATTCATCCATTGACTTTATTGTAAAGAACAGAGGTACAGAGGTGATTCGGTAGTGCAGGTAATTTAGTTGTCGTTGTAAAAAAGAGGTGAATTAATTTTTTATGTTGTTGGTATTTTTAATCTTTATGGGGTTAAATATGCAGCAATGAATAAAATAACTTTACTTATCGGATTGTTTTTCTGCACAGCCTCTTTGTTTGGTCAGGTTTCACTAAACTATTACTTAGATGCGCAACACCCGTACGATTCAACAATACCTAAACCAAAAGAATTGCTCGGCTATGAAGTTGGTACTTGGCACGTTTCGCATGATAAATTGGTCTATTATATGAATCGCTTGGCAGCCAGCAGCGACAGAATTAAAATTGAAAACAGAGGGACCACATTTGAGGGGCGGCCCATATTATTGTTAACCATCACCAGCCCTGAAAACCATCAACGGATAGACGAAATCAAAGAAAATCACATAGCGCTATCTGAAAAAAATAGCTTGTCCATTGACATTGAAAAACAACCAGTAGTAGTCTACCAGGGGTTTTCGATTCACGGAAATGAACCCAGTGGTTCGAATGCATCCTTATTATTGGCTTATCATCTTGCTGCAAGCCAAGCACCAGAAACAATTGATTTATTGGACCAGACTGTTATTCTTTTTGATCCAAGCCTAAATCCAGATGGACTTCAACGATTTGCCTATTGGGCAAATACAAACAAAAATAAAACAGCTACTTCAGACAGTAACGATCGGGAGTACAATGAAATATGGCCTAGAGGAAGAACCAATCATTATTGGTTTGATTTAAACAGAGATTGGCTACCTGCGCAACTACCAGAATCTCAAGCTAGAATTAAAACTTTTAGTGAATGGTTACCCAATATACTCACCGACCATCACGAAATGGGCACCAATGCCACATTCTTTTTTCAACCTGGAATTCCTTCACGCGTCAATCCGTTAACGCCAGAAATGAATCAAAAGTTAACTAAAAAAATAGGGGCTTATCACCTAGCGGCTTTTGATAAAATAGGTTCGCTCTATTATTCTGAGGAAGACTATGATGATTTTTATTATGGAAAAGGATCTACCTACCCAGATATTAATGGAAGTATTGGGATCCTTTTTGAGCAAGCGAGTTCGCGTGGTCATGTTCAGCAAAGCGATAATGGTCTATTGACTTTTCCATTTACCATCCGCAATCAGCTAACGGCCGGGTTTTCTACCCTAAAAGCTGCTTTTTCTATGCGTACAGAACTTTTGGAATATTATAGGCAGTTTTACATTGATGCGCGGAACAAGGCCGCAAAAAGCAAAGAAAAAGTCATAGTGTTCAGTAGTGGAAAAGATGCTGCCACTAGTCATGCATTTGCAAAAATGCTTGCGCGACATAAAATCAACATTCATCAACTCAAAACATCGATCACACGAGATGGATTTACATACTCCCCACAAAACAGCCTAGTGATTCCGCTTGAGCAAAAAAAACACAAACTTATAGAAGCCATGTTTACGGAGGAAACTAGCTTCAGGGACAGCCTTTTTTACGATATCTCTGCCTGGACATTTCCCTATGCATTTAATCTAAATCATAGCGTAGAAAAAAACAGCTCTATTGTCGGAGACAAATTAACATCTATTGTTTCTCCAGTGGGCGTCGTCACCAGCAAATCGAACTATGCTTATTTGTTTGAGTCGCACCATTACTACACACCCAAACTGGTTAACTTCTTGCAACAAAACGACGTTCGTATTAAAGTGGGGTTACAGCAGTTTTCTATTAACGGAAAACAGTTCGATTACGGAACCTATATGATCCCCGTAAGTAATCAGAACCTATCAGCTGAAAAACTTTACGAACTGTTGGTGAAGGGAGCAAAGGAAAGCCAAGTGAAAATACACGGAACAGAAACAGGTAATGCAAAAGGGATAGACCTTGGGTCACGTAAGTTTAGTTTAGTAAAAAAACCCAAAGTTGCACTCTTGGTTGGTAATGGCGTTAGAAGTTATGATGCTGGAGAAGTATGGCACCTTTTGGATACAAGACATGAAATTTCTATATCAAAAATTGATATGCAAAATCTTCCAAGAGTTGATTTGAGCAACTACACGCATTTGATTATTCCTAGTTTTTCAGGCAGTGGACTTAATGCCCAAGTGGATAAACTAAAGGGATTTGTACAAAAAGGTGGAACGCTAATTGGTTACAGGAGCACAGTAAATTGGTTGGAAAAAAATAAATTTATAGAGCTGGAGTTTTTAAAAGAGGAACTAACCGCAAGGGGGGTCAGTTTTGAAAACAGAGCTAAATTCGGGGGAGCACAACTGACTAGCGGTGCTATTTTTAATGCCCGCATTGATCGAAGCCATCCAATTAATTTTGGTTTCCAAAACAATCAAATAAGTATCTTTAGAAATACAAATATTTATATCAAGCCTGATAAAAACAGCTTCAATAACCCCATCCAATACACAGATAATCCGCTATTGAGTGGATATATTTCCAAAGAGAATTTGGAATTGATAAAAAACTCCGTTCCATTTCAAGTACAGCGTTTGGGACGTGGTAGTGTAATTGTTATGACAGACAATACCAACTTTAGAGCCTTTTGGTATGGAACAAACAGAATCCTTACCAATGCACTATACCTATCCAATAAAATGTAATCATTAGCATATTAACAATGGCAAGAACACCATCCAACATGATCGATTTAGGGACTATAGCGCCCGATTTTACACTACCCAACCCAGTGAATGGATCTAGCTGTTCCTTCGGCCAAGCAAAGGGAGAAAAAGGAACCGTAGTTATGTTTATCTGCAATCATTGTCCCTATGTAAAGCACGTCTTTGATGGGATTACTTCCTTAGCCACAGATTATAAAGCTAAAGGAATTGGGTTTGTTGCTATTTCGAGTAATGATGTCGTCAATTACCCAGATGATGCCCCAGACCTAATGAAGCTAACTGCTGAGGAGCAAGGGTTTACATTTCCGTATCTATACGATGAATCACAAGAGATTGCTAAGGCGTATGATGCTGCCTGTACACCAGATTTCTATTTGTTTGATGCGAATGATAAATTAGTGTATCGTGGGCAGATGGACGATTCAAGACCAGCAAACGGTATTCCAGTAACAGGAAAAGACCTACGCGCAGCATTGGATGCACTACTCAAAAACAGCGCAATTGATCCGGTTCAAAAGCCCAGTTTAGGGTGTAATATTAAGTGGAAAAACTAGCCTACTGCAACGAGCTCAACATCAAAAATCAAAACGGCATTTGGTGGAATAACTCCTCCAGCACCCCTAGACCCATAACCAAGCTCACTAGGAATAACAAAACGGGCTTTATCCCCCACTGAAAGCAACATGATCCCTTCATCCCATCCAGGGATAACCTGACCAACACCAACTGCAAAATCAATAGGCTGGTTACGTTTGTATGAGGAATCAAAAACAGTACCGTCAACTAGCTGACCTTTATAATGTACACTGACCGTTTGTCCTTTTGAAGGCTTTGGCCCTTCACCACGCTGAATAAACTGATAACGAAGCCCTGAAGCAGTTTGTTCAAAGCCAGCAGAGATTTTGTCAAGTGCCTTTGCAGCAGCTTCTTTCTCATCCTTGAGCCTTTGTTCACGACTACCTTCAAAGTTTCGAAAAGCCTCGATAGCATTCCAGGCTTGAGCCTGATCGCCAATTCGTTCGATAACAATAGACGTTATGGCATCGTCCTGTACTATTGAATCAACAACATCTTGACCCTCTTCAACAAAACCAAAAACGGTATGTTTCCCATCCAACCAAGGAGTTGGTACATGCGTAATGAAAAACTGGCTCCCATTGGTCCCAGGACCTGCATTGGCCATAGACAAAACCCCAGGTCTATTGTGTGTCAAATCTTCACGAAATTCATCGTCAAATTGATAGCCAGGTCCACCAGTACCACTGCGTTGTGGGCAACCCCCTTGGATCATAAAGTCAGGGATAACACGGTGGAAATTAAGCCCGTCATAATAAGGAGTTCCCTGTGGTTGATGACTGTTTTTTAAGTTTCCTTCCGCAAGGGCAACAAAATTACCCACTGTCCCTGGAGTTTCTTTATACGTAAGGCGAACGCGAATGTTTCCCTTAGCTGTTGTGAAATTGGCGTAAATACCGTCGCTCATAAGTGTTTTTTTATGCGGTGCGAAAGTAGAAATAAAAAGGTTAGTTTGCTACCTCACTAAGGAATTTAATTCGGAAAATACGCAAATCCTCCTCCTCATAGTCTCCGTCAAACTCTTCGACCGCTGCTTGGATATCATCGCTTTCTGTTTCATAAAAATAAGCGGTAAGATCCTCTTGTTGATCCTCGTCAAAAAGTTCATCAATCGCATATTGGATGTTGAGTTTTGTGCCAGAGAAAACGATAGTTTCAAGTTGGCTAACAAACGACGGAAAATCCATTTTTTTGGCATCAGCTATATCGGCAAGGGGAAGTTTACGGTCAATATTTTGTATGATATAAAGTTTTAATGCAGAATTAGCGCCAGTACTTTTGATTACTAGATCCTCCGGGCGAACAATCTCGTTGTCCTCAGAGTATTTTTTGATTAATTCAATGAACGGTTGACCAAATTTTTTTGCTTTGCCCTCACCTACCCCATGAATATTTTTAAGTTCATCAATTGTTATGGGGTATTTGATAAGCATGTCATCAATGGAGGATTCCTGGAAAACAGCATAAGGGGGAACGCCAAATTTTAAAGCGACATCTTTTCGAAGCGACATTAACATTTTTTGTAGTTTAGGTTCTACAGTAGCTGACTTCTTTGGTGTAGAGACAGAAACAGTGCCCTCATAATTATGGTTTTCGGTCATCATAAAGCTATGTGGCTTTTTGACAAAATTCTCCCCGCGCTTGCTAACTTTAATTACACCGTAAGTTTCAATTTCTTTTATTAAGAAGCCGGCAACTAAGATTTGTGTGAGCAAGGCCTTCCAGTAGGCTTTGGGCTTGTCTTTTCCTGTGCCAAATAACGGGTTTGTCCCCATTCGATGAGATACCAGAATAGGTGTCTCTTGGCCTGACATAATGTGAATTAATTCTTTGATTTTATACTGCTCGTTTGTCTGATGAATAGTGTTTATCAGTAGCAGTACATCATCTTTAGCTTCAACTTTTGGCTTAGGGTTTTGTGCATTGTCATCCATCTCTGCACCTGCGCCATTAATTTCGTCGTACTCTTCGCCAAAATAATGAAGAATAAATTTTCTTCGTGACATGGAAGTTTCTGCATAAGCAACCATTTCTTGAAGCAGTGCATAACCTACTTCCTGTTCGGCTAGAGGTTTTCCAGCCATAAACTTTTCGAGTTTTTCGATATCCTTATAGGCGTAAAATGCCAAGCAATGGCCTTCTCCGCCATCACGACCAGCACGACCTGTTTCTTGGTAATAACTTTCAATACTTTTTGGGATATCATGGTGAATCACAAAACGTACATCCGGTTTATCGATACCCATCCCAAAGGCAATAGTTGCTACGATTACATCGCAATCCTCTTTAAGAAAGCTATCTTGGTTAAATACACGCTGCTTCGTATCTAATCCTGCATGATAGGGCAATGCTTTAACCCCATTAACTTGAAGCACTTGCGCGAGTTCTTCCACTCGCTTTCGCGAAAGGCAATAAACAATTCCTGATTTCCCTTCATGCTCTTTGACAAATGAAATAATATTTCGATCTACCTCTTCTGTTTTTGGACGAACCTCATAAAATAAATTCGGTCGATTAAATGATGCCTTGTACGTAGTAGCATTAGGAATATTCAAATTCTTTAAAATATCTTCTTGAACTTTAGGAGTAGCTGTAGCAGTAAGCCCAATGATGGGCAAATCGTCGGCAATGCGTTGTGCTATTGATTTCAAGTTTCTGTATTCCGGTCGAAAATCATGCCCCCATTCAGAAATACAGTGTGCCTCATCAATAGCCAAAAAACTAATCTCAAGAGTACGTAAAAACGTAACATTATCTTCTTTAGTTAAGGATTCAGGAGCTACATAGAGTAGCTTTGTTATGCCCGAAGTCAAATCCGCTTTCACCATTTGCACCTGTGTTTTGGACAGTGAGGAATTAAGCACATGAGCAACACCATCATGATTAGAAACGCCCCGAATGGCATCCACTTGATTTTTCATTAACGCAATTAATGGGGAAACTACTATTGCCGTTCCTGGAAGAATTAATGCGGGTAGCTGATAACACAAAGACTTACCGCCTCCAGTAGGCATAATAACAAAAGTGTCCTCTTTATTCAAGACACTCTTAATCACTTCTTCTTGAAGGCCTCTAAATTCATTGAAGCCAAAAAATTTCTTTAGCGAAGCTTTTAAACTCAACTCCTGCTCAGCACGCTGTAGCTTCATCTTGGGTTTTGTACATTTGTATTCACAATATACGTCAAAGTTGTTTAAGAATCAATAAACGTTGCATATACGTGTAGCGCAGGAAAAAAAACCGTCACGAACGAAGTAATTTAACCGCATGTCAGAAAAATCAATGCCTTTTCTTGAGCACTTAGAGGAGCTTCGCTGGCACCTGATTCGTTCAATACTCGCCATCGTGATCGCTGGAGGGATAGCGTTTATTGCAAAGGATTTTATTTTTGACACTCTTTTATTTGGGCCAAAAAAGCAAGACTTCCCAACTTATCAATGGCTGTGCAGTGCTGCCAAAGCTTTGGGTATGGACCAAAGTTTATGTTTTGACGAATTGCCCTTTAGGGTACAAAGCCGAACTGTTGCAGGGCAATTCTCTGCACATATTTGGACTTCCATAACAGCTGGATTCATTCTCGCATTTCCCTATGTAATCTACCAACTATGGCTTTTTATAAGTCCTGGGTTATTGAATAACGAGCGACGAAGAGCACGCGGGTTTATATTTGTTTCATCCCTATTGTTTTTTGCAGGTGTGTTATTTGGCTATTTTATAATAACCCCGCTTTCTTTGCGGTTTTTGGGCAGCTACAGTGTAAGTGCAGAAATATTTAATGATTTTGATTTGGGCAGCTATACCGCATTGGTTCGTGCATCGGTACTCTCTGCTGGCTTTATTTTTGAATTGCCCATATTGGTCTATTTTTTGACAAAAATTGGTTTGATTACCCCGACAATTATGCGCAAATACCGCAAGATATCGCTTGTTATTGTACTCACCTTATCGGCGATCATTACCCCACCTGATGTGGCCAGTCAAATTATTGTGGCTATTCCGATAATGATTTTGTACGAAGTAAGTATCTTTATATCCAGAACCGTTTACCGTAACAAACAAAAAACTGCAGAGCAGACGTCTAATCTACAATGAAACTACACGCGCAAAACATTACCAAAACCTACAGAGGAAGAAAGGTTGTAAACGAAGTTTCTATTGCTGTAGAACAGGGAGAAATTGTAGGTCTTTTAGGTCCCAATGGAGCTGGAAAAACGACTTCCTTTTATATGATTGTAGGCTTGATTAAGCCACTAAGTGGAAATATTTTCCTCGATGAGCTGAATATCACCAAGTTCCCCATGTACAAACGCGCGCAAAACGGAATAGGTTACCTCGCACAAGAAGCATCCGTTTTTAGGAAACTATCGGTGGAACAAAACATCAAAAGCGTTTTGGAGCTGACCGATTTAAGTAAAGACCAACAGAAAGAAAAAACGGAAGCACTTTTGGAGGAGTTTGGCCTAACCCATATTCGTAAAAATCGCGGAGACTTACTTTCCGGAGGAGAACGCAGGCGCACGGAAATCGCTAGAGCACTAGCTACAGATCCCAAATTTGTGTTGCTCGATGAGCCCTTTGCTGGCGTTGACCCAGTCGCCGTCGAAGATATCCAAAAGATTGTCGCTCACCTGAAAAAACGAAATATCGGTATTCTTATTACAGATCACAATGTACAGGAAACACTTGCTATAACCGACAGAACATACCTCATGTTTGAGGGGAAAATACTAAAAACAGGGACGCCAGAAGAACTCGCTGCCGATGAAATGGTTAGAAAGGTTTATTTAGGACAAAATTTTGAACTTAGAACCAAAAAACTTAGCCTTTAAGACGATTTTGTAACATGGCAAAACCATCATTTACATGACCTTTAATCGTAAAATTATCTTCTTTGTCGGTACAGGAGCAAAGATAGAATAATAAGGTTATTTTAATGAGGTAGTATCATAAACTTAGATTCAGAACAAAACTTTGAACGTAGAACCAAAAAGCTTAGCTTTTAAGACGATTGTATAACATCCCAAAAAACGCATACGCCAAAACCACTGCCGATAGAGCCTGACTTCGGTATAAAATCAAAACAGGAATAGCGAGTAGCGCAAACACAATAGCGAAATATGTAGGTCTGCCTTTGACAAATTTCTGGCTTGGCAATGGAATTTTAGATACCATCAAT
>JAHEKR010000023.1 GCA_024638225.1 Flavobacteriaceae bacterium | reverse complement strand
ACCATTACAAGCAGAGCAAGTAGTAGCCGATTGCATGCGTCCCAAAATAGTGTTCGTTATTCGCATGGTTTGTCCCGAGCCTTGACAAGTTTTGCATGTAGCATAGCTTACCCCTGGGGCCTGTTTCTTGCGTTTAACCTTGATTTTTTTCTCCACACCGAGGACCATTTCTTCTAGAGTTAGTGTTACACGAACACGAAGGTTTGTTCCTTTAGTTCTGCGCTGACCGCCGCCACCAAAACCGCCAAAACCGCCACCAAAAGCGCTGCCAAAAATATCGCCAAACTGACTAAAGATGTCATCCATGTTCATACCGCCACCGCCAAAGCCTGCTTGACCATCAAATGCTGCATGCCCATGACGATCGTACTGCGCACGTTTTTGCTCATCACCTAAAACTTCATAAGCTTCTGCTGCTTGCTTGAATTTTTTTTCAGACTCTGCATCCCCAGGGTTTTTGTCAGGATGGTACGCAATAGCCTTTTTGCGGTATGCCTTTTTAATCTCCGCAGCAGATGCAGATTTGCTTACTCCGAGTATGTCGTAAAAATCTTCTTTCATATTTATTGTGCTACAACCACTTTTGGATAGCGGATAATTAAATCTCCCAATTTGTAGCCAGCACCTACAATGTCTATTATAGTTCCCTTGGGAAATTCGTCCGAGGCTGGCAACTGAGTAATCGCTTCATGAATTTCGGCATCGAAACTATCCTTTACCTGAACTTCCATTTTGGTGAGTCCTTGCTGCGCAAGCGTATCATTAAGTTTATTGTAAATCAATTGGATACCTGCCTGCTGACTATCTTCATTGCCCATTTCTGAAAGGGCGCGCTCAAAGTCATCCAAGACGGGGAGTAAAGCGACCATTACATCTTGTGCGGCAGTTTTAAATAATTCCAAACGTTCCCTAGAGGTACGCTTTTTGTAATTCTCAAATTCGGCAAATAGACGTAGGAATTTATTTTTCTCCTCATCAATAGCAATTTTAGCCTCTTTTAAAGGGTCCTTATCAGCTAGTTTTTGTTCTACTTCAGCTTGTTGCTTCTCTTCTTGCTCTGCAGCTTTTTCTTTCTTTTTAGCAGCCATAATTGATTTTCTATAGACGCGGCAAAAGTACTGCCAATTTAGTTACTATGTCAAAATGACATTAATTTTTACTTTGTAGCGGAAGCAAATCGGACAAAGCGCGCTCAATAGTAGGGAATTGAAACTCAAATCCAAGAGCTTGAATTGCTTGACTATTCGCATGAATACTGTCTAAAAGTACTTGTGACATCTCGCCGAGGACAAGACGGCAAATGGGTTTAGGTATGCCTGGAAGCCACTGGAATCTACCGTAGGTTTTTGCGATTGCTTTTACCAATTTTTTTTGAGTGACTGGTGTTGGTGCAACTCCGTTAAAACAACCAGGGTGATCTAGCATAAATAAAAAAATACGCGCCAAGTCGTCGATGTGTATCCAAGATTGCCATTGATCGCCCTTGCCGAACCAGGAACCAAAACCAAATGAAGCGGGAATAGCCATGGCTGGAAGTGCTCCTCCATGCCTTGCTAGAACCAAACCAATTCGAATTTTACTTACGGCTGGAACAAGGTCTACTGCTTTGTCTACCTCTGCTTCCCATGCGGTTACTACCTTTCCCAAAAAATGGGGGGCTATTTCGAGTTCACTTTCGTCATATTTTTTTGTTTTATTTGATGGGTAAATCCCAATTGCAGAGGCAGAGAGAAAGTGCTTGATCTGATGATTCTTTATTTGTCGAAGACTGTCGACCAGCAAACGTGTACCCACGACCCTACTGTTGAAAATAGATTTTTTGTGCTTTGCTGTCCACCTTTGAGCAACATTACTACCGGCAAGACTAATAATCACATCAACTCCATAGAGGGCTTTTTCATCCACATAGGCTTGTTCAGGATTCCAATAAAAAACGTCCACGTTTGTTGCGAACTTGTGGTTGTTCTTTCTCGTGGACAGTAAAGATACTTGATGCCCTTTGGATTGAAGTAGCGGAATAAGTGCTGTTCCAATGAGTCCGCTGGCGCCAGAAATTAAAATACGCATCTTTTTTTTTGTAAATGTACTGTAGATGTAGTGCACGCCCAAGATTTTGCTATTTTTGTTTTGTGGAAGACTTTATTAACATCACCCCCGTTGCTGCATCGCGAATCGATCAAGTAGATTTTGACAACCTTGCTTTTGGTAGCGTATTTACGGATCATATGTTTGTATGTGATTACCGAAATGGCGCTTGGGAACGCCCATCTATCGTTCCTTTTGCTCCTATGCATATGTCTCCGGCAGCAAGCGTGCTCCATTATGGGCAAGCCGTTTTTGAAGGCATGAAAGCTTTTAAAGATGATACTGGGAGCGTTTGGCTTTTTCGTCCTGAACAAAACGGCAAACGACTAGCGGCTTCGTCTGAACGTCTAGCCATCCCGCAATTCCCTGTTCCTGTTTTTCTAAGTGCCTTAAAAGAGCTATTGACACGTGACAAGGAATGGATAAAACCTGGAAAAGGAAATTCTTTGTATGTACGTCCCTTTGTTTTTGCCTCAGCTGCTGGTGTGCAAGCCTCGGCAGCAAGCGAATACCGTTTTATGGTTATTTGTGCTCCTGTATCAAGCTATTACGGCGGAGAAGTGCGCGTAAAAATAGCCGATCATTTCAGTAGAGCCCCTCAAGGAGGCACTGGATACGCCAAGGCTGCAGGAAACTATGGAGGTCAATTTTATCCTACGCAATTGGCAAATAATGAGGGTTACCAACAAATTATCTGGACAGATGCTGCTACCCATGAATACATAGAAGAAGCGGGTACCATGAATTTATTCTTCCGAATTGGCGACACGCTTTTAACGGCACCAACGAGCGATAGCATTCTTGATGGGGTGACGCGAAAAAGCATTTTGGATTTGGCCAAGCACATGGACATTCAAACAGAAGTTCGCCCTCTAAAAGTAGCCGAATTACTAGCCGCACAGAAATCAGGTACATTACAAGAAATTTTTGGAAGTGGAACTGCCGTGGTGGTTCAACCCATTTCTGGTTTCGGCTATAAAGGAGAAAATTACGAAACACCCTTACCGAAAGATAGCTACGCGCTAAAACTCAAAAATGCCCTAATGGATATTCAATACAATAAAGCTGAAGATCCATTTCAATGGCGCTACAAGGTTTGTGACTAATCTAAAAACTGTTTTAAATCAGGCTTGTGGTAGTGCGGGCCCTTCATCACTTTACCATCTCCTCTGTAAATAGGCTTCCCATCTGCGCCCAGCTTGCTCATATTGCTTTCTTGAATCTCGGCAAAAACGGCTTCAATAATATGCTGCATTCCATGAGTAAGTATAGTACCACAGAGAATGTATAGCATGTCGCCAAGTGCGTCGGCAACCTCGACTATATCTTTGTTTTCAACGGCTTCTAGGTATTCATTGTTCTCTTCAGCCATGAGCCGATGACGTAAAAGAGCAATTTCATTTGTCACATTGGTTGTTGGATTTTGTGAAACGCCTACATTAAAGGCTTGATGAAATGCTGCTACAGCATTAAGTTGGTCTTGCATTTTTTTATAGTTTCGCTAAAAATAACGCTATGTTCAGCACCGGTCAATTGATTTTTGCACTTTTTTTCATTTTTTGTTTCACAGCAGTCATAATATATAGTTACAAAAAAGACAAACAAAAAAGCCGTCAATACTTTAAAGGAAGTTCTTGGGTCCTTGTAGGATTCTTGGTGTTTGTTTTGTTGTTGGTGGTTTTAAAAGGTATGGTGAAATGAAACTTTCTACCCTTTTGCTTGTGTTCTTGGGTGGAGGCCTTGGCAGCGCATTACGTTACTTAATCTCCATTTTCATACGCCCCATTGGTGCTGGCTACCCTTACGCAACGCTTACAGCTAATCTTGTTGGCTGTTTTATCTTGGGATTGATTGTTGGATTTCTTTCCGGAAAATCATCAGTCAGCAATGTATACTTTTTGTTTGCCGTAGGTTTTTGTGGTGGGCTAACTACATTTTCGTCCTTTTCGTTAGAGAATATGCGTTTTCTTGAAAGTGGTCAATTCTTTAGCTTTTTATCCTACACCCTACTAAGTTTTGCACTTGGCTTAGGCTTTATGTATATAGGAATGTGGGTCAACCGTCTATTTTAAGACGCATATTATAATTTTTTTATGCTTATTTTTTTATAACCCCTATATTTTAGGGGGTATAATTCATTATATTGTAAAAATATAGTGATATACCCTCATTTTTGTGGTGGTTTGAAAAACAAAAAGCTAGTTTTGGTGCGTAATTATTAATTAATCTTAAAAAAATAAAATAACTAAACATTAAAACGATGAAAAATAAAATACAATTTATACTAGCAGTAACAATGTCAATTCTCATGTTGGGGACTGCTCAAGCACAAGAGGAACCAACATTTAGCGTTTCAGGTACTGTCGACACTTACTACAGAAGTTCTGAGTATAGTCCCGGTACAGCATTCGCCAATCTAAATGGATTTGCTCTTGGTATGGCAAACATTGTCCTTTCTTACGAAGGTGAGAAGTCTGGTTTTGTTGCTGACTTAGTTTATGGACCTAGAGGTGCCGATGCTGTATTTGGATCACAAACAACACTTTTTGAAGGTACACCTGAAGAGACGGTAATTAGCGGACAATCATCTATAGTTAACCAATTATATGTATACTACAATGTAAGTGATAGCTTTACGTTAACATTAGGTAACTTTAATACATTCTTAGGGTATGAAGTAATTTCACCTGTTGGAAACTTTAACTACTCTACTTCGTACATGTTCTCAAATGGACCTTTCTCACACACAGGAATCAAGGCTGATATAGCACTTTCTGATGATATGTCTTTGATGTTAGGTGTTTTGAATACCACAGACGAAACTGAGGCACAGCCAATGGGTGAAGACTATATGTTTGGAGCACAGTTGGGTCTTTACGGACAGTACATCAATTTATTAACTGGACAAGGAGCTACACAAATCGATTATACAGGTGGGATTGACATATCTGACAGCTTCTTCTTAGGCGTAAATGCCACTACTTACGAAGATGACAACAGTGAGTGGTCTGGTTTAGCGCTATATCCACAAATTTCAGTGTCTGATTCTTTCGCTTTTGGACTTAGAGGTGAAACTTTTGATATTAAAGACTCGAACACCTTTACGTCGTTTACACTTACGGGAAGCTATACTTCTGGTAATTTCACATTTAAGCCTGAAATTAGAATTGACAGTGCTGATGAGGATGTTGCTGCATGGGGTGCTAGTGGATCAGACAACTTGTCTTCATTCGTGTTAGCTGCCATTTACTCTTTCTAGAATCTTAAATAGTTAACAATATGTCTTTATTAATTACACTTCCAAAATTCATTAGCGCAGCAGCAGCTGTTGATGCAAATGAAGACTTTACTATACTTTGGATTCTGTTATCTGGTATTCTTGTATTCTTTATGCAAGCAGGATTTACCTTAGTTGAATCTGGAATGACTCGTGCCAAAAACGCTGGAAATATTGCCATGAAGAATTTTATGGACATTAGTGTAGGCACACTAAGTTTCTGGGCACTAGGCTACGGATTAATGTATGGTGGCAAAGACGCTTCTGGTTTTTTCTCAGTAAGTGATCTATGGTTTAACCCAGGAGCAGGAGCACATGATGTGTTCTTTCAAACTGTATTCGCGGCTACTGCTGCGACTATAGTCTCAGGAGCTGTTGCAGGGAGAACCAAATACTCAACATACATTATTTTCACACTTTTCTTAACAGCTATCATCTATCCTATTTCAGGTGGATGGCAATGGTACGGAGACGGTGCTTGGTTAGCTGACTTAGGCTTTATTGACTTCGCTGGTTCCTCTATTGTTCACTCTGTTGGTGGATGGGCTGCACTTGTTGCTGCTTGGATGGTAGGACCAAGAATCGGAAAATTCACAAACGGGAAAGTAAACGCCATCCCAGGGAGTAACTTGTTACTTGGCACATTGGGTGTCTTTATCCTTTGGTTAGGGTGGTTCGGCTTTAACGGCGGTTCTCAACTCGCTTGGGGCGGTGACGATTCAATTGCCGCTTCTGCTGTAGTAATGGTGACAAATATTGCTGCTTCCGCTGGAGCCCTTGGAGCATTGTTCACTTCATGGATTTACAAAGGCAAGCCAAGTTTATCACAAACACTAAACGGAGCGATTGCTGGTTTAGTTGCGATTACTGCAGGTTGTGGTAACATGACTATGACTGGAGGATTCTTTGCAGGTCTTATTGGTGGAATCATCGTGGTATTTTCGATAGAATTCATTGAAAAGAAACTCAAAATTGATGATGCTATTGGTGCTGCATCTGCACATGGAGTTGCAGGAGCTTGGGGTACTTTGGTAATCGGACTTTGGGGTGTAGATGGTGCTACTGGAATTGGTCTTTTCAACGGTGGAGGCGCTTCACAGCTAGGAATCCAAGCAATTGGAGTAGCTGCTTATGGCGCATGGGCTGTAATTACCTCCATAATTGTATTAGGAGTATTGAAAAAAACCATTGGTCTTCGCGTTTCTGAAGAAGATGAAAAAGCAGGACTTGATATGGCCGAGCACGGAGAAGTTGCCTTAAACAGCGAACTTCTTGCTTAATAAACGTTACTAGAATTATTTTTTTAGTAGTTATTTATCATTAATTAAATAGTTTTTTAAAGGACTAGGTTCGCCTAGTCCTTTATTTATTTATGTATTATTACCAAAATTTATTTAAATGAAAAAAATAGAAGCACTTATCCGAAAAACTCAGTTTACGGATGTAAAAGAAAAACTCCACGAAGTAGGAGTTACCTTTTTCAGTCACTGGGACGTTACTGGAATTGGAAATGAGAAAAAAGGCCGTGTATACCGTGGAGTATCCTACAGCACTTCCTCAATCGATCGAAGAATGATTTCGATTGTAGTCAACGATGAATTTGTCGAACCTGCCGTAAAGGCGATAATCGAAGCTGGCGGAACGGGTAACGTTGGCGATGGTAAAATATTTATTCTCCCCGTTGAAGAAGCATACCGAATCCGTACCGGTGAAAAAGGCGGAGAAACTTTAAACTAAACAATAGATGGATAGCGCATTATTTACTGCAAACAACGTATGGATGATGATCTGTACGGCACTCGTATTTTTTATGCATATGGGTTTTTCGCTGCTTGAGGCAGGGTTGACACGACAAAAAAATACAGTAAACATTCTTTTTAAAAACTTTTTTGTCATCACAGCTGGCCTGCTTTTATATGCTTTGGCAGGATTTAATCTAATGTACCCTGGATTTGAGGAAGGGGCAATCGGATTTTTCAAATTTGCTGGATGGGGTATTGCTCCGCCTGAAGGGGGCATGACTGCTGCGTATGCAGATGGTGGATACACTTGGTGGACAGATTTCTTGTTTCAAGGAATGTTTGCCGCTACTGCAGCCACAATAGTTTCGGGTGCTGTCGCAGAGCGAATTAAACTTGAAGGATTTATGTTGTTTGCCATACTTTATGTAGGCATAGTTTACCCAATTGTCGGTTCATGGCAGTGGGGTGGCGGCTTCTTAAGCAGTTGGGGCTTTTACGATTTTGCTGGTTCTACATTAGTACACTCTGTTGGTGGGTGGGCAGCACTTGTTGTCATTTACTTTTTAGGAGCACGAATTGGAAAATTCAATATAGACGGTACATCAAATCCAATATTCGGACACAACATGCCACTAGCAGCTGGAGGTGTACTAATCCTTTGGTTAGGTTGGTTTGGCTTTAACGGAGGTTCTGTGCTTTCGGCAGATCCTGCCACCACCTCTTTAGTTTTGGTAACTACTAGTTTGGCTGCAGCAGCTGGTGGAATTGTAGCAAGTATTTTTTCACATATATTATACAAAAACTACGACCTCACTATGTTTATGAATGGAGTTCTTGGCGGATTGGTTGCCATCACAGCTGGAGCTGACCAAATGTCCACTGGAGAATCCATGATTATTGGTGCCATTGGAGGGATTATAGTCGTGCTGGCTATTGCATTACTTGAAAAATTAAAACTCGATGACCCTGTAGGTGCCATAGCTGTTCACTTATTTGCTGGAATGTGGGGAACATTAGCTGTTGGACTGTTTGGTTCGCTAGCAGGTTTTGACCAATTTATGGTACAATTGGCAGGAGTTGGTATCGCAGGTGCTTTCTGTGTGCTTTCTGCACTCATTATTGTTTTCATTGTCAAAACAACAACAGGGTTACGTGTGAGTAAGGAACATGAAACAGGAGGATTGGACGATGCCGAACACGGAATGTCTGCCTACGCTGACTTTAGTGTATCCAAAAAATAGTGCATTAAATGAAATGAAATTCCCCGTGTAGACAGCTAATGTTGACACGGGGTTTTTTGTGTATTTTTGTGTCAAATTTTATGATGTATACCACCATACTTCTTATTCAATGCCCTGATCAAAAGGGAATCATATCTGATGTCACATCCTTTGTTTATGAGCATAAAGGGAACATCGTGTATATCGACCAGTACGTAGATAGAGAAAATGCTGCCTTTTTTATGCGTTTAGAAGCAGAGCTGGATGAAGAACAATTTCCGTACAAAACATTTACTCAAGCCTTTGCTGATGGGCCTGCCAAAAAGTTTTCGATAAACTGGAGCCATCAGCCCAAAAGCTACAAACCTAAAATGGCTGTATTTGTATCGAAGTATGATCATTGTTTGTATGACTTACTAGGAAGGTACAAAGCTGGAGAATTAGCCGTTGACATTCCGTTTATTTTGAGTAACCACCAAGATTTAGCTCCTGTTGCATCAGCCTTTGATATTCCATTTTACCATGTACCAGTTACAGCAAATACAAAGGAAGCTGCGACACAAAAACACATTGAACTTTTGGCAAATCATCAAGCTGATTTCATCGTACTAGCACGTTATATGCAAATCATACCTCCAGCACTTATAAATTTATACAAGAGTAAGATTATTAATATCCATCACTCGTTCCTACCTGCATTTCCTGGAGCAAAGCCATATCACTCTGCTTTTGAACGCGGCGTAAAGATTATTGGAGCTACAAGTCATTATGTGACTGAGGAGCTTGATGCTGGGCCCATTATTGAGCAGGGTGTCGCTCAAGTGTCCCACAACCATAGCGTAGCTCAACTTATTGCCAAAGGACGTGATTTAGAAAAAATGGTCTTGGCCAACGCTGTTAAAAATCACGTAGCCAAAAAAGTACTCGTATACGGTAATAAAACTGTTGTGTTTACCTAATTAAATTCCGCTCAGGAAATTAAGGGTAGTCTTGTTAAAAACTACAGGCTGCTCTACATTTACCACATGACCACATTGCGGCACTACAGATAAAGATGCTGATTCCTGTGACAAAGCAATCTGTTGTACACTGGGCAAAAACATATAATCTTCCTCACCCATTACATAAAGTGTCGGAATTCCGACATCTACTTGGCGAAAAAAGCGAAGCAACGGCTTAAGCTCAGCCGTTAGTCGATACCAACGAATAAATTCTTTATGGTAAAGCTTCTTCGCTTCACGTACGAACAAAAGTCTAGATTCTTTATGGTTATCCTTTGGCATAATGATTAATGCAAAGAATTGATAGAGCCAGATATACGGAATAACAGACTTAACAATGTTCCCGAAACGCATCAATATTTGCGAACGAACATTTAGCTTCATAATAGCACCACCCATGACCATACTCAATACGCGCTTTGGGTGTGTTTCTGCTAATTGACGAATAAGAATAGTCCCAAGAGAAATACCAACAAAATGAGATTGCTTAATATTCTCGTAATCCAAAACTTCAATAATATCAGCGACGATAGTATCGAAAGTATAGCGTTCTTTTAATGCAGCTGCTAAGGATGGTTTTGAATTCCCATGACCACGCAGATCCAACAGAAGTACATTGTATTCTTTGGTATAAGCACGTATTTGCTTAAACCAAATGGAAGAGCTCCCTCCTGCCCCATGAACAAAAGTAACCCATTGCTGGGCAGTCTTGTGGGGATATAAACTGTAATGAATCATTTGTTTAGAAGTTTTGCCATTTGCTGTTGTAGCTCTGTTGCAGCAGCAAGTGCAGCAGCGGGGTAGTTTTTTCCATCACTGGCATACAGAATACTTCGAGAGGAATTAACCAACAGGCCCACCTGTGCATTTGCACCATTTTTATACACCTCTAGCAAACTACCTCCTTGTGCACCAACTCCGGGAACCAACAAAAAGGAATTTGGTACCAAGGCCCTTATTTCGCTCAAATGATCCGCTTTGGTGGCGCCAACAACATACATAAGCCGGGAGGCGTTTTTCCATTCTTGCGACTTACGGAGTACATGCTGATAGAGTGGTGTATCTGCGCTCAATTGAAATTGAAAGTCAGCAGCTCCTTCGTTTGAGGTCAACGCTAATAATATCGCATGTTTGCCTTGTCTGGACAAAAACGGCTCAACAGAATCTTTACCCATGTAGGGAGCAATTGTAATTGCATCAAAGGGCATGGCATCGTAGAAGGCTGCTGCGTAACGCAAAGATGTATTTCCAATATCCCCTCGTTTTGCATCAGCAATTAAAAACAACTCTGGGTAGTGCGCTTTGATATATGTTGCTATTCGCGCCAAGGAAGTGTAACCATCCACGCCATAAGCCTCAAAAAAGGCTGTATTAATTTTTACTGCCACACAAAGGTGTTGTACTTCGTCCACTATAGACTTACAAAAATCATAGATGGGCGTGTCACTTCCATCCAGAAGATGTTTTGGCATTTTAGCTACATCCGGATCCAAACCCAAACACAAAAAGGAGTTTTTGTGTTTTATCTGCTCAAAAATTGTTTTTTTAGTCATTACAGGTCGGATTCAGAAAATTTTAACTTTTCGGTATTTTGATGCAGCAACATTTCATCCACCAATTTTTGAATATCGCCATTTATGATATTTTGCAAATCATATAAGGTCAAGCCAATTCGATGGTCTGTAACGCGACCTTGAGGGTAATTGTAGGTGCGGATTTTAGCGGATCGATCTCCAGAAGAAACCATACTTTTTCTCTTTTCTGAGTCAGCAGCTTGTTTTTTTGCCAGTTCTAAATCATACAAGCGAGAACGCAAAACTTTAAGGGCTTTTTCCAAGTTCTTGTGAGAAGATTTTTGATCTTGGCAACTTACTATCATTCCTGTTGGCTCGTGGTGAAGCTTAATGGCGGAATAGGTGGTGTTGACAGATTGCCCACCAGGGCCTGTGGACGTAGTCCTTTCGATACGAACTTCAGACATATCCAATTCAATGTCAAATTCTTCGGCTTCTGGCAGAACCATTACAGTAGCCGCAGAAGTGTGTACCCTGCCTTGTGTTTCGGTTTGCGGCACTCGTTGCACACGATGTACCCCCGATTCAAACTTGAGCGTACCGTAGACATTCTCGCCACTTATTTCAACAATAATTTCTTTAAAACCCCCAGAAGTACCTTCACTCATATCGACTACACTCACTTTCCAGCCTTTGCTTTCACAATATTTAGTGTACATCCTGTACAAGTCGCCAGCAAAAATACTTGCTTCATCTCCACCAGTCCCTGCGCGAAGTTCCATCATTACATTTTTGGTATCCTCAGGATCTTTTGGAATGAGCATAAAGCGAATTTCCTCCTCCAAATCAGCCAAACCATTGACTGCGGAATCCAATTCTTCCTTTGCCATGTTGAGCATTTCTGGATCCTTTTCTTCTGATAACAATGACTGGGCCTCTGCCTTGTTGTCAAGCAGTCCAAGATATTCTTTACGCTTTTCCATCAAAGCGGAGAGGTCTTTGTATTCTCTGTTCAGGGCTACATACCGTTTTTGATCTGAAATGATTTCTGGCTGAATAATCAAATCAGACACCTCATCGAAACGCTGTTTTACAATTTCTAATTTTTCCTGTAACATATGCTAAGGTGCAAAGGTACGCAACTCTAGATGAACATATATTTGGATATTGTCGCGCATTTTCACCAACATAAAGGAAGGTAAACTGATATCAAACTGAGAAGGGGTAATACTGAAAGCTGCATCAAGAATCCAGGATTCTTTTTCTTTTGCCCACTTGACTGTGGTTTCCAATGGAACAGAAACCCCATGAAAATCAATCTTGCCAACTAAAGATAAATCGTTGTCTTGAAGTGATATGCGATCCGAATAGAATGATACCTTTGGGAAGCTAAGCGCATCCAAGACCTCTAGTGCATGTGCATCTCTATTGCTGTTTTTCGAATCAAAAGAAGCTACTGGTGCAACTACCGCAATCCTGCTTGGACGTTCTTCTTTGAGAAGTACAACTCCTTGAACTTCGCCTGTTGTTCCAGACCAATCGTGAACTGGGTGGGATGCCTCGTAAGTGATATACGAATTTGCGGAATCGACTCGAAGTTGTTGTCCAATAGCGCAAGTCGTTAAAAGCAAAAAAACAAATAGCTGTTTCATATCAAAATTTAAATACGAGAATAGCAAGTGCGTAGCTGCCAAAGGCAGTGTAGGCTGCTGTTTTGTGAATGTCTCGGTCTCGGTCTTTGTAAATATTGGTTACCACCATGGCTGAAAGGTGTACAGTTGCCAATGTCTTGTGTGCCTTTATGGAAGAAAATCCCTTAATCTTTTTGTTGATCAAAGGGGGTGGTGTAAAAAGGGATAATCCTGCGGTAGTAAAATAGCTTATGTTCACTACCATACCCATGTCTTTGTGAAGTTTATACAAGTCATAATCTCCGTTGTAGAGCTTTCCACCAATAATCCCCTGCGCGACCATGGCTGCTAGCGTGGTATATCCCAGTATTTGATGGGTTGTGAGCATGATACGGCGTAGTTTAAGCTCCTTTTGTCTTTGTTCCAAGCTTAGCGGTGCAATTCCTGTTGTGCGAAGGAGTCCTTTCTCTCCCCAAAGTAATTTTTGGGTTACCAACATTCGTTCAGGAAGCAAAGGCGGTGCCTCAATAGTTGAGTCTAGCATGGAAAACAAATCATCACCTTCCTGTGCCCGAGTAAACAAGAACGCCAAGAGACAGAAAAGTATAAGTACTTGTTTATGCATATGTAAAGGTACCATTTTCGGAAATTAAGGTAAGCTTTTTAGTATCATGCGAAGTGACACGGCCAATAATTTGAGCTTCAACATCAAAAGATTTTGCAATCGAAATTAGTTTAGCTGCATGCTCTGGTGCGACGTACAACTCCAAGCGGTGCCCCATGTTAAAGACTTTATACATTTCACGCCAATCTGTACCTGATTCTTGTTGAATCATCTCAAAAAGAGGGGGAATTGGAAATAAATTATCCTTAATGATGTGCAACTGATCTATAAAGTGTAAAATTTTGGTCTGAGCACCACCGCTGCAATGAACAGCACCGTGAATGGCAGACACACCAACTTCATCCAAAATAGCTTTCATGATGGGCGCATAAGTTCGTGTTGGTGATAAAACAAGTTTACCGGCATCAAGGGGTGAACCATCTACCCGATCCAATAATTTTTTGGTTCCAGAATAGACAAGATCGATAGGGACTTGTGGGTCATAACTCTCTGGAAATTCAGAGGCTAATGTATGGGTAAAGACATCATGACGTGCTGAAGTCAATCCATTACTACCCATACCACCGTTGTATTCGTGTTCATACGAAGCATGCCCGTAGGAAGCAAAGCCAACGATTACATCTCCAGATGAAATATGTGCATTGTCGATTACATGGCTCCGTTTTAAGCGCGCCGTCACAGTTGAGTCAACGATAATCGTGCGTACTAAATCGCCTACATCAGCAGTCTCACCACCAGTCAATACGAGCTTCATGCCTTGTGCATTTAATTCATCAACCAGACTTTGTGTGCCCTCAATAAGCGCTTTAAGTACTTCCGCTGGGATTAGATTTTTGTTTCTTCCTATGGTGGATGAAATCAGAATTTCATCTACAGCTCCAACACACAAGAGATCATCCAAGTTCATGATCAGGGCATCCTGAGCGATTCCCTTCCAAACAGATAAATCACCCGTTTTCTTCCAATACATATACGCCAAGGAAGATTTTGTACCCGCTCCATCTGCGTGCATGACCAAGCAATATTCTTTATCGCCAGTTAAATAGTCTGGAACGATCTTACAGAACGCCTTAGGAAAGAGCCCCTTATCGATATGCTTTATTGCTGCGTGAACATCTTCTTTATCTGCAGAAACACCACGTAGTTGGTAGCGCTCGCCTGAGGGGTTTTGTGTCATATTAACGTAAGAATAGTAATTCGCGGTATTTAGCTAATGGCCATGAAGAATCTTCAACGATTAATTCCAAGCCGTCTGCAGCTGTTCTTAACTCGTCAAAAATAGGCATTACATTTTTGGCGTACATATGGGCACGGTCTTCGATTTTACTCATCGAGTTTGCCTTGTCTCTCGCACGAACCAAATCAGCACATGCGGCCGACAAGGTTGAACAAAGCGTACTGATTTTTTCAATGGTTTCTAAGGCTACATGGCTATGATTCAAATAATCTTTTTGATAAATCTCTTTTAAGCCGACTACATTTTGAACCAATATTTGCTGGTACTTAAAGGAGGTTGGTAGTATTTGGTTATTTATCAGGTTTTCTAAAACTAGACTTTCGATTTCAATGCACTGAACATATTGTTCGAGCTGAATTTCGTAACGCGCTTTCTGCTCAATGGGGTTCATTACATCCATCGAATCAAACAAATCAATGACTTCATCACGCATCCAAACCCCAAGTGCTTCAGGCGTAGACTTTAGGTTTGACAAACCTCTTCTTTTGGCTTCTTTTTCCCAAGAAGAACTATACCCATCACCATCAAAAAGGATGGTTTTGGTTGTTTTTACATACTCACGTAATACATTAAAAATGGCATCGTCTTTTTTGAGTTTCTTTGTTTTGATAAGCGCATCAACATCACGTTTAAAATCAATAAGTTGCTTAGCAACTATGGTATTGAGCACTGTCATCGGAATGGCGCAGTTTTGATTCGATCCCACGGCACGGAATTCAAACTTATTTCCTGTAAAAGCAAAAGGAGAAGTTCTGTTTCGATCCGTATTGTCCAACAAAATTTCAGGGATCTTCCCTACTACGTTAAGCTTCAGGTCAGTCTTTTCCTTGGGAGAAAGCTTACCCTTGGACACTTGCGCTAAATCGTCTAGGACTTGGGATAGCTGAGAGCCTATAAAAACAGAAATAATCGCTGGAGGCGCTTCATTTGCTCCTAAGCGGTGGTCATTTCCAGCGCTTGCAATTGATGAACGGATCAAATCCTCATAGTTCTGTACCGCTTTTATGGTGGTAATAAAAAACGTAAGGAACTGCAAATTACTCATGGGCGTTTTGCCAGGGCTTAATAAATTTACGCCTGTACTGGTTTGCAAAGACCAATTGTTGTGTTTCCCCGATCCATTAATTCCAGCAAAAGGTTTTTCGTGCAGGAGTACTTTAAAATGGTGACGGCTAGCGGTCTTTCCCATAATATCCATCAGTAGGGCATTGTGATCCACCGCTAAATTAGCCTCTTCAAATATGGGTGCAAGTTCAAACTGATTAGGTGCAACCTCATTGTGACGTGTTTTTACGGGGATCCCAAGGAGCATGCACTCGTATTCTAATTCGCGCATGAATGTTATGGCTCGAGAGGGAATAGAACCGAAATAATGGTCGTCTAACTGCTGTCCTTTTGGTGGAGGATGACCAACCAATGTTCTTCCAGTAAGCATGATATCTGGCCGTGATGATGCTAGAGCTTTATCGACCAAAAAATATTCTTGCTCCCAGCCCAAAGTGGCCTGAACTCTAGAAACATGCTTATCAAAATATTTGGCTACTTGAGTTGCTGCATCGTCAATTGCATGAAGTGCACGCAATAGTGGTGTTTTGTTATCCAATGCTTCTCCTGTGTAGGAGACAAAAATTGTTGGAATACATAAAGTGGTCCCGTATATAAATGCTGGAGATGATGGATCCCATGCTGTGTAGCCACGTGCTTCAAATGTATTTCGAATGCCACCACTAGGAAAACTAGAGGCATCGGGTTCTTGCTGTACAAGCTGCGAACCATCAAAATGTTCTAAGCTTTCTCCATATGGGTCAATATCAAAAAAAGCATCGTGCTTTTCGGCGGTAGCACCCGTCAATGGCTGGAACCAATGCGTGTAATGAGTTGCATTCATTGATATGGCCCAGTCTTTCATTGAGGCGGCCACATGATCAGCTACGGAACGATCTATTTTTTTTCCTTTTTCAATAGCCTGATCAACTTCTTGAAATGCCTGTTTTGTTAAAAAAGTACGCATGACTTTTTTGTTAAAGACATGGCTAGCAAATAGTGTTGATTTTTTTTGGTCGGTGTAAAACTCGTTGGGAATACGACTTACAGCGTCTTGGATGGCTTGAAAACGCAATTTGTTCATGATTTTTATTTATAGGTTAAGTAACAAATATACATAAATATGGACATCAGTTTGCATCTGATAACCCCACAAAAATTTATTTTAAATAGCTGTTTTTTTAAAATTTATCAAAAAACACCCTTTAAAATTAGGGGGTGCATAAAAGTTGATATGTAGTTGATAAAATAAGCCCCCTATTTATTGAGGGGTTATAGAAAATTTTATTTTTGTTTCATTAATAAAAATATTATGAACAAATCGAAACTAGAATATCTTTGGTTGGATGGGTACAAACCTACGGCCAATTTACGAAGTAAAACTAAAGTTGTAAGCAACTTCTCTGGAAAATTAGAAGACGTCGAAATGTGGTCATTTGATGGTAGCTCAACGCTGCAAGCAGAAGGTGGTTCATCAGATTGTTTGCTTAAGCCTGTGGCTATTTATCCAGACCCTGAACGCAGAAATGGATATCTTGTGATGACCGAAGTTCTAAATGCAGACGGTTCGGCACATGAATCTAATGGACGTGCAACGATTGACGACAACGATGATGATTTTTGGTTTGGTTTTGAGCAAGAGTATTTCCTTTGGGATCCCGAAACAGACTTGCCTTTAGGCTTTCCTAAAGACCAGACGCCTCAAGGACAGTTTTACTGCTCAGTGGGGGCGAAAAATTCATTTGGTCGTGAAATTATGGATCGACACTTAGATATTTGCTTGGACGCAGGATTAAATGTAGAGGGAACTAATGGAGAAGTTGCTCCTGGACAGTGGGAATTTCAAATTTTCGCCAAAGGAGCGGCAGAAGCTGGGGATCAAATCTGGATTGCCCGATATATTTTAGAGCGCTTGGCCGAAGACTATGGACTCGCCATCGATTACCATCCAAAACCACTAGGAGCTACTGACTGGAATGGTTCTGGAATGCACGCCAACTTCTCGAACACAACACTAAGAACTTGTGGTTCTAAAGAAACTTATGACAAAATATGCGAAGCATTTAGACCTGTTGTCAAGGAACATATCGAAGTTTACGGTGCGTACAACGATCAACGCCTTACTGGAGAACACGAAACACAATCAATAGATGAGTTTAGCTATGGTGTATCTGACCGTGGGGCATCTATTCGTATTCCGATTATGACTGTAGAAAAAGGTTGGAAAGGATGGTTAGAAGACCGCCGACCAGCTTCAAATGGAGATCCGTACAAAATTGCGGCTCGAATTATTAAGACGGTAAAATCTGCTAAAGTATAGCGCATATTTTTACCATTAGCAAGGAAATCACCCAGTGCTTCGTCTGTAAGTACTGGGTGTTTTTTTTATGCCAAAGTAACGTAAATATAGGCGGTGTAGCAGAGCAGTAAAATGAGTCCCTCAGGCCAGTGCAGCACAAGTCGTTTCGGAGCAAAAACGAGTGGTAAGAGAAGAAAAGCAAAAGCAATCATGACCCAGATATCAAGTTCCAGTAATTGATTATCAACTAAGGCAATTGGGTGAATAATAGCGGTAACACCAAGGACAGTGAGTATGTTGAACAGGTTTGATCCAATAAGATTACCTACCGATATTCCTCCTTCTTTTTTGATCATGGCCAAACCGGAAGCAGCAAGCTCCGGAAGGCTAGTTCCTATGGAAACAACTGTAATGCCAATAATCCGTTCGCTTATTTCAAGTGTTCGCGCTAATCCTACAGCACCTTGAACCAGCCATTGAGCGCCAAAGGCTAAGCCTGCGGCGCCAAGTACAGTAAATACACTTATCCACACCCATGATTGAAGTACGCTAAGGTCGGAAGTTGCTTCTTCTACAACTGGAGGTTGAAATTTTATTAACCCATACATGATGACAACAAGTAAAACAACGAAAACAATTCCGTCTGTATTGTCAATTATTTTATCAGCTAATAAAAACAGCAATAATAAAGACACCAAAAAAAGCACAGGCCAATCAAGTCGATAAAAGCTTGAGGTTACCTTGATGCGGCCAAACAACAATACTGTACCTAGCACAAACCCTAAGTTGGCAATATTAGAACCAATGACATTCCCTAGTGATAGGTCAGGGTATCCATCGAGAGTAGCACGCACACTGGTCATGAGTTCGGGTAATGATGTGGCAAACGAAACCATGGTCATCCCAACTACTACTTTAGGAACCTGCCAACGATTTGCAGCAGCAACTGCTGCGCGCAGCAACAAATCTCCCCCAATAAGAAGGGTTACAAGGCCTAAAATAAGAAGTGCTGTATTCATTTATTTAGCTACTAAGATACGGCTTATCCAAGGTTTTGTACCTTTGGAGCATGCAAAAAAGTTTTTTCCGCTGTTTAGCAAAATGCAATAAACTACTCTTACCAAGCCTCACAAAAAAGCATGTAGATCTTGCAAAAGCCACTAAAGGGCAAATGCTTTTAATTGGCTGGCGTACCTATGTAACAATGCGTTCACTTTAGTTTTGTCTGCTTGTTAAAATAAGATATATTTGCAGCCGTAAACGGCCTCGTGGCGCAACTGAATAGCGCATCTGATTACGGCTCAGAAGGTTGCAGGTTTGAATCCTGCCGAGGTCACATCTGTTGGGGGCAGGAGTTTATCTTGCTCCCTTCTTTTTTGGTGTCACATATGGTGTCATTTGGATTACTCCCTCCTACATATTCAACCCTAAAACTTTTTTCTATAATTTTGTATTATATTTGGAATGTAATATGAAAAGATACAAAACACTAATGACAAATGCCATTATTGGCGTTGAAAAATTAGAAGATATCCCTGCTAATGTTATGGATATTTTTATTTCTGAAACTTTAATTGACTTCAAAAAAGAAAATTTAATTTGTGCCCTTTGGTCTGAAAAAACATTTCTACTTAAACCCGCTTCATCTTATGTAATTGTGACTGATTTAAGAATAATATCAAAAGCACATAATCTTGAACAAAATTATTGGGATAGTGTTACGGGTATAGAAAAAAATATATTTCTTGACACAATAGTTTTATCTGCAGGAAATAAGACAAAAATATATGGTGCTTATGTCGGTTCAACTCCAAAAGAGGTGTTAGAGTTAACATTTAAACAGGCAAATATTGCTTTCAATAACCACAAGATTAAGCCTGATATGGTTTCAAATAGCTCAACAGACGAGAACATTCATAAATTAGAAAAGCTAAAATCACTTCTTGATAGCGGGGTACTTAACCAAGAGGAATTTAACGAAAAGAAAAAGTCCATACTTGATAATATTTGATTATCGATTTACTCACTCTAAAACCTCCACAGTATAACTTTTTACTTTCTGTTCTACTTCATTATATGTGTGGGCAAGTTTAGGCAGCGTATAATTTAAAGCTAGTTCTAGCAGTTTCAGCTTGTGAGATACACTCAAATTTGCTGTAGAAAGTTCGTCTATGGTTTTATCAATCAGCAGTTGAAGCTTACCTTTTACCTCTTTGGTAATCTTGTTTTGCACACCTTTAGTGCGCCCTCCTGTCTTTATGCCGTATGCCATTGTCTAAATAGTTCTATTATAGGTTAAGTAAGTTGGGGGTATGTTTTTCATTTTACCAATCATCATTTGATGGCAGCAAGGCATTGATTTCTCTCACAATTATATCATTTATAAGTTTGCCGTCTTTTTTGATAAATTGTTTTCTAAATGATGCATCTTTCTTTTTTACCATTAATGCTTCAAGGTATGTTGGCTTTACATTTTCTTCAACCCCTCCAAAATCTAATTTTAAACTTGAAATAGAATAAATCTTTTTTACGGTCAATCTTGTTCTGCCGTCTTTCTTTTCTACAACTAATTCAGCACCACTTAAGTCCCTAATGTATGGAGGAGTTTCAAATGCTTTCAAACCTACCGCTTGAAGTTTTAAATCTTGGCTTTCTATTTTTAAATCCTTCTCATAAACTTTTTGCCAAATAATCTGACCGTTTACAATTTTAAAATCTCCAATCTCTGTAATTTGACTAAAGCCAAGAATAGGCAGTAATAATAGTAATAAGTATTTCATTTTATTACTCTCTTTTATAGTTAGTGTTTTCAAGAAGTGTTCTGTAAACCTTTGTATTGCCTTCACTTACTAAATATTGATTTAAATATTTGAACCCTTTTTTTTCTAATGCGTTAAGTACACCCATAGTTCCATTAAAAGACATTAATTTTCCATCATCTCCAATAATATGACCTTTACTTAAATCCTTCGCTTTAGATATTTGACCATAATCAAGATAAACAGTTACTTGAAAAATTTTAAATAGCTTGGATGTTGAAACAACTTCAACGTATTTGGACGGAATGTCTTCAAGATTAATTCCATTTACAGTTTGTGCACTTATTGTGCAATAGGATAATACTAGAGTTAGAGATAATAATAATTTTTTCATCGTTTTTAAATTTATTTATAAATATATAAAAAACAAGCAAGGGGAGTGAAGGGTGTTACACCCCCAAGCCTGTCTTCAGAAAGCATACCT
>JAHEKR010000018.1 GCA_024638225.1 Flavobacteriaceae bacterium | reverse complement strand
GGGCTTGAGGTGCAAATAATACCCGCCTCTGTATTCGGGTTTGGTACGGTGCCAGGTCAGTCCAAAATGGGTTTTATACGGGGTTTTGTCTTTGGAAAAACGCACATCACGGTAAATGCGAAATAGCTTAAAACGGTCTATGCTATCGTGTTGGTTGAGTTGGTCCTTCAGGGCTTCGCCAAATAGCTTTACTTCTGTTTCCAAGGCCTTAAACTCGGGTTTGTGTTGCTCAAACCACTCGCGGTTGTTGTGCTTCGCAAGCTCTCTAAAAAAACGAAATATCGCAGGATTTAATTGCATGATTTAAAGATACAAATTCACTTCAACTTTTTTATATATTTAGGATACCCCAATATTGCGATTATGGAATGGCTGTTTATCATCCTATTTTTTGTCTTTCCTCATCAAATAAATAAAATTTTTCCAAAAACCATTTACAGATACCCAATACTCAGCGCACTACTCACACTAATCGTGTTTATTTTCCTCTGCTTGGGTATAATTGCTGGATTAGCTGAAAGATCAGACAATTCCTAATAACTATTCCCCATTCACAAATAACTACTCATACAGCCAAGCCTTTCGATTGGATTTTTGGATTTCTGTTGGCGCAGCTATGGCTTGTATCCCCTTAGCCGGAACCAGCGCTTCGCCTGCTAGTCCGCTTAATTTTATACGTTCGCCCTTGCGGTCAACTTCAAACGAAACCTCCGTTTCCGAGGTCCAATCAAAAGAAGTTCCGAACAACTCGTTTATCATTCCTGCATTCTCTTTGTTTAGTTCAGGAAGGGTTGTGCCGTTAAAAATACGCAACACATCACCTTCTCTAAAACCCAAATCGTCTAGCCTATTATTGGTACCAGCAACAACCAATTCGGGAATCCCATCTTGATTGGGCTGTGCGCTTATAAAAGGTCGATTGTTGTCTATTAAGACGATACTCGGCAAGGCAATATCTTTTTCCATTAAGGCCAGACCTGCCTTTTGCAAAAATGCGTTGTAATCTATGGGCGTTTCGCCTTGTACATGCGTGTCAAAGAATTCCCCTACGGCGGGATAGGTCATGGCAACGATTTCATCAAAAAGTGATTTGTCGGCAAAGGGCTTGTCTACTCCGTATTTTTTGGCCAACGCCTGCATGATATCCAAAAGACCTCGGTCGCCCCCACTCTGCTCGCGAATGATGATATCCAAGCACATATTGATTAGTGCCCCTTTGTAGTACACATTCTGATAATTGGATTGATAGGGTTCATCGACAATTTGGGTGCTCATTTCGGTAAACGAAAGTGTGTCGTCAAAACGTTTGGCAAGATCAATTTTTTCCGACATGCGATCATAAAATTCCTGCTCCGTAATTAGACCTTGCTGCACTTGGAATAGGTTAGCAAAATACTCGGTTGTTCCTTCGTACATCCACAAATGCTGTGACATCACCCCTTCATTGTAATTAAAGTAGTGTATCTGTTCGGAGTGTACATTTAGCGGAGTGAGTGTGTGAAAAAACTCGTGCGACACCACGTCTGTTAAATATTCTTTCATTGACTCTTGATCAATTCCCTCGTAAAAGACTACTGTTGTGGAAGTATGATGCTCTAGTGCACCTTGAACACCTCCGAAGTTTTGAATTTCCTCCAGGCTCATCAGCATCAATAAAATATCATAGCTTTTGGTGTTGTTGGCATCGCCCAAAAAGCGTTTTTGCGCTTCCATCATAGCAACGAGGGTTTCTTTAAAGTCTTCCGCTTTGTGAACACCCGTTGGCGAATGCACGGCAAGGCTAACCTCAATATCCTCGAGCGAAAAGGAAATGCTATCATCTTTGGTATACATGATGGGATCATCAATGATATTAAAATAGCGACCTGCGAGGAATATATCTTTTGTGGGTGTATGGCTGATTTGCTCCATTGAAGAAAAGGGAACCAAGTCTGCCGGAGAGTCTATGGTTACGCGATAGGACCATTCTTTGCCTCCTTTAAAATAGCCTACAAAGCCATGTAGGTTAAGCAAAAACACCTCGTCTTTCTCGATCTTGGTACCCCCCATAGGGTATATTTTTGTTCCTTGTTCGCTATCAAAAGTGTCGTCAACTAAATAAGTGATTCGATCGAGGCGCTTACCTTCCGCAATTTTCCAGCTGTTTTCCCCTTCTTTAACGACCTCTAGCGGTTGGTCGTTTTTATCGAAAGCCTGTAGGTTAGAAACAAAACGTCCAAAATCAGTATACTCATAGGTCCCGGGAATAACGCTTGGCATATAAAAGGTAACTTCTCCTTTGGGAAAAGGACCCGGATCGAGCGAAACAACCAGTTGGTCGTTCTCCACCATGTTCAGGTCAATATAGGTTTCAATGGTGTTACTTTTTTTGGAGGTCAAGCCAAGACTGGCACATCCCTGTAGGATGACAATGAAAAACAATAAGGCAAGGTTCGTTCGGGTAGTGAATAATCGTTTCATAAAGGGGTAAATAAATTAAATTTGAGTAAACAAGTCAAAACGTATTAGCGATAAAAGCATACAATTGTTACATCATAAAAATATAAAAAAAGGACGATAGTGTTTTATTTATCCAAAAACTACACGTCCATCTCTATTGCCTATTCACTTCTCCCTACGCGCCAACACATCTACTACATCTTGCAGGCTGTGTCCTTTTGCATTAAGTAAAATGAGTAAGTGAAACAATAAATCAGCACTTTCATTTAAGAATAAGTCTGTGTTGTTGTCTTTGGCCTCAATAATGGTTTCTACTGCCTCCTCGCCTACTTTTTGAGCGATTTTATTAATTCCCATGTCAAATAAACTACTTACATAACTGTTATCGGTAGGATTATTTTTTCGGTTGGAAATAACCTTTTCTAAAGCTGATAAAAAACCATAGGATGTTGTGTTGGTCTCATCCCAACAAGTGTCACTTCCTTTGTGACAGGTGGGTCCTTTTGGCGTGGCTTGTACAAGTATAGTGTCGCTGTCGCAATCTACAGCCATGGATACCAATTCCAATACATTCCCGCTTTCCTCGCCTTTGGTCCACAGGCGGTTTTTACTTCTACTAAAAAAAGTAACCAAACCTGATTCTTCAGTTTTGCTGATGGCTGATTTGTCCATATAGCCAAGCATCAACACTGCTTTTGTTTTTGCGTCTTGGACTATGGCAGGAACTAATCCATCGGGGTTTTTGGTAAAGTCTATGTTCATCGTACAGCTATTTGATGTTGATTTAAATATGTTTTGAGTTCGGGTATGCCGATTTCTTTAAAGTGAAACACACTTGCTGCCAAGGCTGCATCTGCATTTCCTTGTACAAAGGTATCCAGAAAATGGGTCATCTCCCCTGCTCCACCCGAAGCAATTACAGGAACACTGACCGTTTCACTTAATTTTTTTAATGCTGCATTGGCAAAGCCTTGCTTGGTCCCATCGTGATCCATAGAAGTAAAGAGCAGCTCACCTGCGCCACGTGCTACGGCTTCAGTCGCCCATTCAAACAGCCGTCGTTCTGTAGGCACTTTACCGCCTACCAAGTGCACCACCCATTTGTCTTCAATTTGTTTGGCATCGATAGCAACGACAATACACTGGATGCCAAATCGCTGTGCCAGTTCACTTATGAGCTCTGGACGACGTACCGCTGCCGAATTGATGGAAACCTTATCTGCGCCGTTGTCTAGTAAGACACCTACGTCTTCAACCGAACTTATACCACCACCCACCGTAAAGGGAATATCAATGGCTTGGGCTACATGACGCACCAGCTGTGCCAAGGTCTTGCGTTTTTCTTCTGATGCGGAAATATCCAAAAAGACCAATTCGTCTGCGCCTTCCTGCGCATAACGCTGTGCCAGTTCTACGGGGTCGCCCGCATCACGCAAAGAAACAAAGTTGACGCCCTTTACGGTACGTCCGTCTTTGACATCCAAACAAGGAATAATTCTTTTGGTTAGCATTTTATGATTGTTCTAATTGATAGTTTTCCAATTCTTTTAAGGATATTTTCCCTTCGTATATCGCCTTTCCAATGATGGCTGCCGTACAACCCAATTCTTCCAGTTGATATAAGTCGTCCATACTGCTTACCCCACCCGAAGCAATCAGCGAAATCTTTGTTACTTTTTCAAGCAGTTCATAGTAAAGCTCCAACGATGGGCCTGCCAGCATGCCGTCTTTGGCCACATCTGTACAGAGCACATGCCTAAAGCCTTTAGCTGTGTAGTCTTTAACAAAATCCAAGACGTCTATGCCTGAGTCTTTTTCCCATCCGTGTGTGGCAATTCGTCTTTCTTTGGCGTCTGCGCCCAATATGAGTTTGTCTGCCCCAAACTGTTGTAGCCACTCTAAAACCAATTCCGGTGCATCTACGGCTATACTACCCAAAGTAAGCAGTGCAGCACCACAATCAAAGGCGGTTTGCAAATCAACAGCCGACTTAATACCACCCCCAAAATCTACAGTAAGGGTAGTTTTGGTTGCTATGGCTTCTAGTACTTTAGTATTGACGATATGTTTTGCACGTGCGCCGTCCAAATCAACTAGGTGCAAGTGTGTCAATCCAGCACCCTCAAAAGCCTTGGCTACTTCGAGCGGCGATTCGCTGTAGACTTTTTTGGTGTCGTAATCTCCTTTGGTAAGGCGTACACATTGTCTGTTGATGATATCTATGGCAGGAACTAAAATCATAAAGCTAGAAAGTTTTGTAACAAGCGTGCGCCCACGGCTCCGCTTTTTTCTGGGTGAAACTGCGTACCGTAAAAATTGTCTTTCGCTAAGGCAGCAGCAAAGGGAACGTCGTAAGTACAAGCACCAACCATATTGTCGTTTAGTTCCGCATAAAAGCTGTGCACCAAATAAAAATGGCTGTTTGCATCGATATCGTTAAAGAGCAATCCTTTTCCTTCAACCGTGTTCCAACCCATATGGGGAACATTTAAATTGGTTTCAAAGCGTACAACAGCGGTATCGAAAATACCTAGCCCTGCTGTGTCGCCTTCTTCGGTATGGTTACACATCAGTTGCATGCCCAAACAGATGCCCAACACGGGTTGTGCTAGTGTAGGAAGGAGTTTGTCAAGTCCCGTTGCACGGAGTTTTTCCATAGCAGAACTTGCCTCGCCAACACCTGGGAATATCACATGCGAAGCATTTTTGATGGTAGTCACATCATCACTCAATGTGGCTGTGATGTCCAAACGTGCCAATGCAAAGCGAATGCTCTGAATATTGCCCGCACCATAATCAATGATGACTACATTCATAACTGTCCTTTGGTCGAGGGTAATACCAGTTTTTCTGCATCCCTTTTGATGGATGCACGAATGGCCTTAGCAAAAGCCTTAAAAATGGCTTCAATCTTGTGGTGTTCGTTGTGTCCTTCCGCCTTGATGTTCAGGTTAGCCTTGGCACCATCTGCAAAAGATTTAAAGAAGTGAAAAAACATTTCTGTTGGCATTTTACCAATGAGTTCACGCTTGAATTTTGCATTCCACATCAACCAAGCACGTCCGCCAAAATCTAAAGAAACCTGTGCGAGGCAATCATCCATAGGTAAGCAAAATCCATAGCGCTCTATCCCTAGTTTATCTCCTAAGGCCTTTGCAAAAGCCTCGCCCAAAGCAATGGCCGTATCCTCAATCGTATGGTGTTCGTCTATTTCCAAATCGCCTTTGGTGGTCAGCTTTAGGTCTACCCCGCCATGGCGTGCCAATTGGTCTAGCATATGATCAAAAAAGGCAATGCCCGTATCAATACTGCTCTCGCCTGTACCATCGAGGTTTAGGTCAATTTCAATGGCGGTTTCTTTTGTTTTACGTTCGTGGCTGATGCGTCTTCCACCAGCCTTTAACAAGGTATAGATGTCACTCCAAGCGGTTGTTTTTAGTGCGATAGTATCGGCCAATGCTTCTGGCATTGCTGCTGCCATACGAGCATCGTTTTGCAACAAGATGCCCTTTGCGCCTAGGTTAGCCGCGAGTTCTATGTCCGTTAATCGATCGCCAATGACAAATGAGTTTTCAAGGTCGTAGTCGGACTTGTCTAGGTAAGCAGAAAGCATGCCCGTTTTGGGTTTGCGTGTAGGTGCATTGTCGGCTGGCAGGCTTTTATCGATAAAGACTTGATTAAATACTATTCCTTCATTTTTTAATGCGGTAAGTAAAAAGTCGTGCGTGGGCCAAAAGCTGTCTTCTGGAAAGCTATCTGTTCCCAATCCGTCTTGATTGGTTACCATAACCAATTCATAGTCTAACTCCTTGGCAATACGTCCTAAATACTGAAACACACCGGGGTAAAAAACGAGTTTATCCAATGCATCGAGTTGGTAGTTTTCAGGCTCCAGTGCTAAGGTGCCGTCTCGGTCAATAAACAATACTTTTTTCATAATGATATGGTATTACAAGCTGCCATAAGTTCGTTATTTTCTGCTGGGGTACCTATGCTGATACGAAGGGTGTTTTCACAATTTGTCTGTGTAGATCGGTTGCGTACCACTACTTTTTGCGCAAGCAATGCGTCATAGCGTTTGTTTGCATCATCAACACGTATTAATAAAAAATTGGCATCTGATGGAAATACGGTTTCTACCCAATCCAGTTCGTTTAAATAAGCCGCTACCCGATTGCGTTCGGCTAGCAATTCCGTAATTTGTATGTTTACTTTTTCGATATCCGACAAGACTTCAATCGCTTGTTGCTGACTAAGGGTATTGATGTTGTATGGCGGTTTGATGCTGTGCAAGAGCTGAATAATACTGGGGTGTGCAATAGCAATACCCAAGCGAAGCCCAGCCAAGCCAAAGGCTTTGGACAAGGTTTGGGTCACAATTAAGTTTGGATAAGCATCCAGCTTATCTAACCAACTGGAAGTTGTGGTAAAGTCAATGTAGGCCTCATCAATGACCACAAGACCACCAAAGCCGTCCAATAGCTTCTCTATGGCTTCGGTTTTAAACACGTTCCCACTTGGATTGTTTGGGCTGCAAAAGAAAATAGCCTTGGTGTTTGAATCAACAGCTGCTAGAATTTTTTCTGGTTCCAATTGAAAATCAGCCGTAAGCGGTACTTCTTTAATGCCCACACCATTGATGTTTGCCAATACGCCATACATGCCATAGGTGGGCGGCATCAGGATTACGTTGTCTCTATTGGGTGTACAAAACGCTCGAAAGAGCAAATCCAAGATTTCATCGCTGCCATTTCCAATCAAAAGCTGGTTGACGGAACAAGCACGAAGCGCCCCAATTTCTTTCTTTAGTGCCAATTGATTTGGATCAGGGTATCGATTTACTTCTGACGGATTGGGATTCTCGTTGGCATCCAAAAAAGTATACTTCCCATATGTTGCGGTAAAAGTATCCCTAGCCGAAGTGTAGGGCACAAGTGCCAACATTTCGGGTCTAGCCCACTGCGTCAAATCAAATGCCTTAGCCATTGTTCAAATCTTTTAAGCGCAAGCTTACTGCATTCTTGTGGGCATCAAGTCCTTCTGCTGCAGCCATAGCCTCAATGTGTGGACCTAAAGACCGCATGCCTTGCGCACTAATGCGCTGATAGGTAATCGCCTTAAGGAAAGCGTCTAAATTGACACCGCTGTATTGTTTGGTATATCCATTGGTCGGTAAGGTGTGATTGGTGCCCGAGGCGTAGTCTCCAGCACTTTCGGGAGTATAATTACCAATAAACACTGAGCCTGCATTGATAATACCTCCAACAAATAATTCTTCGTTTTGCACACACACAATGTAGTGTTCAGGCCCGTATTCGTTGATAAAATCAAGGGCCATTTGCTCTTCTTTAAAATAAATACCAACCGAATTTTGAAGTGCAGCAGCGGCTATTTCATTTCTGGGCAGGTCAACGATTTGCTTTTCTAGTTCGGCTTTTACCAACGCCCCTATTTCTTTGGTCGTAGTAACCAATATCACCTGACTGTCTTTTCCGTGCTCGGCTTGGGACAACAGGTCTGCAGCCACATACGCGGGCTTTGCCGTGCTGTCAGCAACCACCAATAGTTCGGATGGGCCTGCGGGCATATCGATGGCGGTTTGGTATTGAGTTGCCTTTTGTTTGGCAACAGTCACAAACTGATTTCCTGGACCGAATATCTTATAGACTTTCGGAATGCTTTCAGTGCCAAAGGTAAGGGCAGCTATGGCCTGTATGCCTCCAATTTGTGCAACGAGGGTTACGCCACATTTTTGTGCTGCATAGCGAATGGCAGCGGGAATACCCGCTTCGTTTGGCGGTGTACACAACACTATCTGGCTACAGCCGGCTATTTGAGCAGGAATGGCCAGCATTAAGACAGTTGAAAACAGCGGTGCGGTTCCACCCGGAATATAAATCCCCACTTTCTCAATGGGTTTTTTCTCTTGCCAACAAGCTACTCCTTCTTGAGTATCCAGACGAACAGGTGCTGTTTTTTGCGCCTTGTGAAAGGCATAAATATTGTCATAGGCCACGTCAATGGCAGCGACCAGTTCCGCAGACAATTCGTTTTTGGCATTTGCTAATGATTGCGCAGCTATCATCAGTTGATCTGGTGTATAGGCATCAAACTTTTGACTGTATTCCCGAATGGCTGCATCACCATTGCTTCGTACAGCAGCAAAGACTTCATCCACTATGGGCTCAATAGATGAGAAATCGGCAGTTGGACGCTGGGTAAGCGCTTGCCAGGTACTTCGATCTGGATTGGATATAAACTTCATTATTGGATAATTCGTTCAATAGGACAGACCAGTATGTCTCGGGCACCGGCCGCTTTTAGCGCATCTACCATTTCCCAAAAGGTATTTTTGTCTATGGCAGAGTGTAACGAACTCCACCCCTCTTCAACCAAGGGCATGACCGTAGGACTTTTTAGTACCGGCAGCATTTTAGATATGGTATCGATGGCGTCGTTGGGCACATTCATGATGATGTATCTGGAGTTTTTACCAGCGTTTACAGCGCGGATACGGAACAAAAGCGTATCAAGAATTTCTTGTTTGGCAGCTGACAATCCCATGCCACCAACCAAAACAGCTTGTGACTTAAACAACACTTCAACTTCTTTGAGGTTGTTTTTAAATAGCGTAGATCCACTGGAAACGATATCGCAAATGGCATCTGATAGTCCAATATTGGGTGCTATCTCCACCGAACCATTAATGATGTGCAAATCAGCTTTAATATTCCATTCTGTCAGGTATTTTTGAACTGTTTTTGGATAGGATGTAGCGATGCGCTTTCCTGCTAAATCGGCAACACCGCTGTATGTATTCCCTTTTGGAACAGCAATGGACACACGACATTTTGAAAAGCCCAGGGGCTCAAGTATGGGTATGTCCTCCCCTTTTTCAACGATTAAATTTTCACCTATGATGGCCAAATCCACTACTCCATCTCTAAGGTATTGCGGAATATCTCCATTGCGGAGATAATAAACCTCTATAGGAAAATTAGTTGACGATGTCTTAAGCTGGTCTTTGCCATTATTGATGGCAATGCCACAGCTCTTGAGCAGTTTAAATGATTCTTCATTAAGCCTTCCTGACTTCTGAATCGCGATACGTATATTTTCTTTCATGACTTTATTATAACAAAAAACCCGTTTGAGCAATACAAACGGGTTAGACGGTTATTGACATACTCCACCTAGCACGTTTGAAACGCGATATTGTTGTGGTGGAAGAAATGTGTTTTTTTCATTACGATGCAAATATCGAAAATTTTTTGAAAACCTTACTGATTTCCTAAAATAAGTGGCAGTCCATCTTCACCACCTCCAACAACAATAATTTTGGTGTTAGGAGATTCAGCTAACAAAAGAGTCGCCTCAATTCCCTTGTCTCTTAGGATATTTGGCGTTAGCGATGCTGCTAATAGCCTGTTGGCTACTGCTTTACCTTCTGCATCAATACGCACTTTTTCTGCTTCCTGACGCGCTTTTTCTAACCTAAACTCATATTCCAAAGCTTCTTGCTCTTGGGTAAGTTTACGTTGGATTGCCTCTTTTATTGATGTAGGAAGTGTAACGTCACGGACCAAAACTGAATTCAACTGTACATGTTGCCCATCCACTTTATTTTTGGTTTCTTCATAAATTTCATTTTGAATGGCGTCACGCTTGGTAGAGTATAATTGTTCAGGCGTGTAACGTCCAATGACGGAACGCGCTACAGCACGAATTTCGGGAACAATAACGATGTTGAGGTAGTTTTCGCCTTTGGTTTTATGCAATAGCCCTAATTCGTCTAATTTTGGCTGATAGAGCACCGATACGTCCAACGAAATCTCCAAGCCATTGGATGAAAGTACGCGCATACCACTTTCAAATTCTTCTTGTTGTTTAATGTTGTAAATATATACTTTGTTCCATGGAGCTATAATGTGGAAACCCTCGCCTAGCGCAGGTTTATCGGTTACTACACCGCCGCCAAATGTTTTAAAGAGCACGCCTGCTTCACCATATCCAATGTTTACAGATGATTTGGCGATAAAAATGATACCGACTAATATGAGAATTACAACAGGTAATCCGAGTTTTGGGAGTTTATTCATGATATAAAAATTAGGTTAACATTCCTCCATCGACATGGAGAACTTGTCCCGAAATATACGCAGATAAATCGGAGGCTAAAAATAAACATGCATGGGCGACATCTTCAGGAGTTCCACCCCTTTTGAGCGGGATGCCTGCACGCCATTGGGCCACCACATCTTGAGGTAACTTTTCTGTCATTTCTGTTTCAATAAATCCAGGAGCAATCACGTTTGAGCGAATATTTCGCGATCCCAACTCTAAAGCAACAGATTTAGAAAAACCAATAATACCCGCTTTTGAAGCGGCATAATTGGCTTGTCCTGCATTTCCTTTAACACCAACAACAGAACTCATATGGATGAGACTTCCCTGCCGTTGTTTGAGCATTGTTCGCTGTACAGCCTTTGTCATATTGAAAACAGACTTCAAATTTACCTCAATAACTTTATCAAAATCTTCTTCTGAAATACGCATCAAAAGATTGTCTTTGGTGATGCCAGCATTATTGATAAGCACATCAATAGAACCGAATTCAGCAACAACAGCAGCAGCCAAGTCTTGTGCAGCCTCAAAGTCCGCAGCATTCGATTTATACGCTTTTGCTTTTACGCCATGTGCTGTTAATTCCTTTTCCAACTCTTCTGCGGGTCCAGCTGAAGAACTATAGGTGAAGGCCACATTTGCACCTTCTTTGGCAAATGCAAGGGCAATTCCTTTTCCGATGCCTCTACTTGCACCTGTTATAATGACATTTTTTCCTTTAACTAAATCCATTTTTTTTATGCTAATGCTTCTACAACGGTTTTGCCAATAGCTGCAGGAGAGTCTACAACATGAATACCACATGATTTCATGATCGCCTTTTTGGCCTCTGCGGTGTCCTCTGCACCGCCTACAATAGCACCGGCATGACCCATCGTGCGACCTTTAGGTGCTGTTTCACCAGCAATAAACCCAACTACAGGCTTTGGATTGCCCTGCGCTTTGATCCAATGGGCAGCATCCGCTTCTAGTTGCCCGCCAATTTCACCAATCATCACGATACATTCAGTTTCGTCATCTTCCATAAGCAGTTGAACGGCATCTTTGGTAGTTGTCCCAATAATGGGATCTCCACCAATGCCAATAGCTGTAGTAATACCCAAACCTTCTTTAACTACTTGATCGGCAGCTTCATAGGTGAGCGTTCCAGATTTGGAAACAATGCCTACTTTACCTTTTTTAAATACAAAGCCTGGCATGATACCTACTTTTGCTTCCTCAGGTGAGATTACTCCAGGGCAATTGGGTCCAACCAAACGGCAATCTTTGCCCTTAATGTATGCAACAACTTTGGCCATATCATTAACTGGAATACCTTCCGTAATAGTAATAATAACTTTGATTCCAGCTTCAGCAGCTTCCATTATCGCATCAGCAGCAAAAGCTGGAGGTACAAAGATGATGGATGTGTCTGCTTGTACTTCATTAACAGCATCGGATACAGTGTTAAATACAGGTTTTCCCAAATGCGTTTGCCCACCCTTTCCTGGGGTTACTCCACCCACGACATTGGTTCCGTAATCAATCATTTGGGTAGCGTGAAAAGTGCCTTCGCTTCCTGTAAATCCTTGTACGATTATATTTGATGACTTGTTTACTAATACGCTCATTTTATTCTTTTACACGTTCTATATAAGTTCCTTTTTCGGTATCAATCTTAATTTTGTCTCCTTCATTGATAAACAGCGGTACGTTGATACTAGCTCCTGTTTCTGTGGTGGCAGGCTTGGAGGCGTTGGTAGCTGTGTTTCCTTTCACGCCGGGTTCAGTATGGGTGATTTCCAGAACAACACTCGCGGGCATATCAACAGACAGTGGGCTATTATTTTCGGTATTGGTCATCACCGTAACTATCTCCCCTTCTTTCATCAATTTTGGCTGATCTAGGATACTTTCTTGCAGCTCAATTTGATTGTAATCTTCGGTATTCATAAAGTGGTAGGTATCCCCATCAGCGTATAGAAACTGAAACTTTTTTGTTTCTACGCGAACATCTTCGATTTTGTGTCCCGCAGAAAAGGTATTATCGATTACCTTGCCAGAGGTTACACTTTTAAGTTTGGTACGGACAAATGCAGGTCCTTTTCCTGGTTTTACGTGTAAAAATTCAATGATTTTATAAATATCGTTGTTGTAATGTATGCAAAGTCCTTTGCGAATATCTGATGTTGATGCCATATTAGTTTTGAATATATCCTTTCATAATACCTCGTTGTGATTGTCTAATGAAAAGTAATATTTCATCTCGCTCGGTTGAAGCTTCCATCTCGGCCTCAATAATTTGTGTAGCCTGGGTGTTGTTAAAATTCTTTTGGTAAAGAATTCGGTAAATACTCTGAATTTCCTTAATCTTCTCTGTACCAAAACCTCTTCGTCTAAGACCAACGGAATTGATTCCTGCGTATGAAAGCGGTTCTCTTGCTGCCTTGACAAATGGAGGGATGTCCTTACGAACGAGTGATCCTCCAGCGACAAAAGCATGATCTCCTATGGAGCAAAACTGGTGTACAGCGGTCATTCCTGCTAAAATGACATGTGAGCCTACATTGATATGTCCCGCAAGGGTACTGTTATTTGAAAAAATACAATAATCCCCAACAATACAGTCGTGGGCAATGTGCGAGTATGCCATAATAAGGCAATTGGCCCCAATTGACGTTTTTCTTCTCGAGCTCGTACCTCTATTGATGGTAACACATTCTCTAATAGTGGTATTATCCCCGATTTCAGCGGTGGTTTTTTCGCCATTGTATTTTAAGTCTTGTGGAACTGCGCTTATAACAGCTCCTGGAAATATGTTACAGTTTTTGCCAATCCGTGCACCTTCCATGATGGTGACATTTGATCCGATCCATGTTCCTTCACCAATGACCACATTCTTGTCTATTGTAGTAAAGGGTTCAATGACGACGTTTTTGGCGATTTTTGCATCTGCATGCACATACGCTAATGGTTGATTCATACTTTGACTTGATCTTTTCGAACAATCTGGGCCATCATTTCGGCTTCAGTTGTAATTCTTCCTCTAGAGTAAGCCACTGCATGCATATGGCAAATACCTCTTCTTATCGGAGACAATAGCTCCATTTTAAACACCAATGTATCACCGGGAACAACTGGATTTTTAAACTTAGCGTTATCGATTTTCATAAAAAAAGTAAGGTAGTTTTCAGGATCTGGTACCGTGTTTAAAACCAAAACGCCTCCTGCTTGTGCCATCGCCTCTATCTGTAACACACCGGGCATAACTGGCTGTCCAGGAAAATGCCCCGCAAAATAAGGCTCATTCATTGTTATGCTCTTCATGCCAACGATATGTGTATCACTAAGCTCTAAAATTTTATCTACCAATAAAAATGGAGGTCTATGCGGCAATACTTGCATAATATCATTGACGTCCATTACGGGCTCAGCATTTATGTCAAAAGTGGGGACTTTATTTCGTTTTTCCTGTTTGATGATTTTAGATAATTTTTTTGCAAACAAAGTATTGATTTTGTGCCCAGGCTTATTTGCGATTACTTTTCCTCTAATTCTGTGTCCAACAAGAGCCAAATCACCAATGACATCGAGTAGTTTGTGGCGTGCAGCTTCATTTGGATATTTTAAGGTCAAGTTATCAAGAATTCCATTAGGGGTAACCGATATTTTATCTCGATTAAATGCAGCACAAAGCTTCTTCATGGTATCATCAGAAAGCTCCTTATCGACGTAAACAATAGCATTGTTTAAATCACCGCCTTTAATAAGTCCTTCATTGAGCATAGCCTCAAGTTCATGAAGAAAGCTAAACGTTCGCGCATGAGCAAAGTTGTCTTTAAATTCCTCAATGTCTTTTAAAGTGGCATTCTGCGTGCCCAAAACCTTCGTCCCAAAGTCAACCATTGTCGTCACCTCGTATTTTTCGGAGGGGATAACCGTTATTTCACTTCCCGTTTCCTCACAGCTGTAGGTTATGTTTTCTTTAACTATGTATTCATAACGTTCAGCGTCCAGCTCTTCAATACCAGCTTCTAGAAGCGCATCTACAAAAAACTTTGAAGAACCATCCATAATAGGAGGTTCTTGCGAATCGAGCTCAATCAACACATTGTCAATTTGAAGACCAACTAGGGCTGCCAAAACGTGTTCTGAAGTTTGAATATCAACCCCGTTTTTTTGCAAATTAGTTCCTCTTTGGGTATTGACAACAAGATTGGCATCTGCTTCAATAATGGGTTTTCCTTCTAAATCTATTCGACAGAATGCATAACCGTGGTTTGCGGCTGCAGGCTTAAAGGTCAAGTTAACTTTTTTACCTGTATGAATACCAACTCCGCTTAGTGAAATTGGCTTGGAAATAGTTGTTTGTTTATTCATGGTCAAGTTTCTTTTTTAGGGCTTGTAGATCCGAAATATGCTGGTGCAAGTTTCTAAAATGAACATAGGATTTATTAAATGATGTATAATCAAAGGCAGGGTACCCCATGATTTTTGCATCGTCTTTAATATTTTTTAGTATGCCAGATTTGGCTTGAATACCAACACGGTTGCCAATAGTTAGGTGTCCACTAATGCCTACCTGACCACCAATCTGACAATGACTGCCAATTTTTGTAGAACCGGCTATTCCTGTCTGTGCAGCAATTACGGTGTGTTCGCCAATCTCGACATTGTGTCCAATCTGAATAAGGTTGTCTAATTTCACACCTTTTCCAACTTTGGTAGAGCCAAGTGTAGCGCGATCAATAGTAGTATTGGCGCCCACATCTACATAGTCCCCAAGGACTACATTCCCTGTTTGAGGCACTTTGTCGTAGGACCCTTTGGAATTTGGTGCCCAGCCAAAGCCATCTGCTCCGATGACCGCGTTGCTTGCTACAACGCAGTTTTCTCCGATAACAGAGGCATCCAATATACGTGCGCCTGTAAGGATTATTGAATTTTTGCCAATCACAACGTCAGCACCAATATAAGCTTGGTGATCAATATGCACCCCAGCTGCAATTTGCGCATTAGCTTCTATGACAACAAAATTCCCAATGCTGGCTGTTTTGTGTACGTTAGCTTGATCCGAAATAACAGCAGTTGCTGCGATTCCCTTTGGAATTGCTTTTATGTCGTCGTAATGGCTCAAGAGTTTTGAAAATGACTCATAAGGGTCAGAAACGCGAATAAGCGTTGTTTTAAATGGTTTTTCAGCAACAAAATCTTTGTGGACTAAGGTTATAGAGGCATCTGTGTCGTATAAAAATGAGGTGTATTTAGGGTTAGCAAGAAAAGAAAGACTCCCCTTACTACCCTCCTCAATCTTAGATAGCTTGTACACTTCGATACTCGCATTACCTTCAATTGTCCCAGAAACCAAATCAGCTATTTGTGAGGCTGTAAATTTCATGGCGCAAAATTAAGGAAAATAATCAAACCTCTTTCGGATAAGCAAAGAAGAACTTTATATCGCGTTTTGTGAGCTGTGGGATATTGGTCACATCTGGTGAACTGTCAAAAAGTGAACAATCGCCCTGCTCATCACACAACTGAATGGGGTTTTCCATTTGTTTATAACCCTGTGTATGAAGGCTACCAGTAAAAACAAAATAAGATGCGTCTTCTGCTGACATTTTTGTTTTGCGCATAAAAGCTGCCTTTTTTTCGTTGAGCTTTGCGACATCAACAGCTTGGTCCAAAAAAATAATTTTGGGAAGTCTTCGGTCCAGCAACATGGTTGCCAATAAAGATAAAACGGGATCGGGGTTCAGCTTTGCTTCCTTAAGACTAGTCCAAACATCTACATCATCAAGCGCGACAAAATAAGGAAGCTTTTTTGCAATAGCGGCATCGGGATTTGACATAAAATAAAGCAATGCTTTACTCAAAGAAATCGCCTTTCCTTTTTGAATCAATTCTCCCGCTCGCTTAAAAAAACGGATCATTAATTCTTCAGCAATAAAGCTCGTTTTGTGCAAATACAAAGACCAGTACATCATACGCCGTGCCAATAGAAATTTTTCGATGGAATAGACTGCCTTTTTGTGAAAAACCAAACGATCATCACGAACAAACATCATGGAAATCAGCCGCTCAGAATTAATATTTCCTTCTGTTACTCCTGAATAGAAACTATCTCTTTTCAGGTAATCGAGTCGATCTAAATCAATATGGGAGGCGATTAGTTGATAAAAAAACGGTCGCTTGTACGTATTGGTAAACATTTGTATTGCTAGAGCTAATTTACCAGGAAACACTTCGCTTAATTCATGAAGAATAGCTGTAGACATATCCTCATGGGTTCGATTGGGGAAAAACACGGGCTCAAGGGCATGTGAAAATGGGCCGTGCCCTACATCGTGTAACAACATACAAGCAAAAAGCGCCTCTGCCTCTTCATCACTTATGGGCACCGATTGATTTCGCAGCACCGTAACTGCCTTTCGCGCCAAGTGCATAGCGCCTAATGCGTGCTGAAAACGCGTATGCTCTGTAGATGGAAAAACCAAAAAAGAAAGTCCCATTTGTTTGATTCTTCTCAGGCGCTGCATGTATGGGTGGTTGATAAGTTGCTCAATAAAAGGGGTTGGGATTGTAATAAATCCGTAAATTGGGTCGTTATATTGAGTGAGTTTCAACTTATTCAAAATTAAATCCCAAAGATACACATATGCAGCCGATTGAACTTCTGTGGATCGATGATGAAGTAGATTTACTTCGTCCTCATATTTTTTTCCTTTCCCAAAAAGGCTATGTAGTCCATGAAGCACACAGTGGTCAAGACGCATTGGAATTGATGAAAACAAATACGTTTGATGCAGTTCTTCTTGATGAAAATATGCCTGGAATGACTGGCCTAGAAGTATTGGACGCAATAAAACAGCAAGCGCCCTCACTCCCTGTCATCATGATTACAAAGAGCGAAGAAGAAAACATTATGGAAGAAGCTATTGGTGCCAAAATAGCTGACTACCTTATCAAACCTGTCAATCCGAATCAGATTCTACTCGCACTGAAGAAAAATTTAGAATCCTCCAAATTGGTAACCGAAAAAACAATCAACAGTTATCAGCAATCCTTTCAGCAGCTTAATGGGCTTTTGTCTCAAGCGCAAACTCTAGAGGATTGGGCAGCATTGTATCAAAAAATCATCTACTGGGAACTCGAGCTAGACAATATAGACTCCAAAGAACTCCAAGAAATATTTCACTACCAAAAAACGGAAGCCAACTTAAGCTTCTCCCGTTTTATCGAAAAAAACTACCCAAGTCTACTGCACGAAGATGGAGCTGATGTGTTCTCCCATCAAGCGTTCAAACGCTTGGTCATCCCACAAATCAATCAAGGTGCTCCTACCCTACTGCTGATGATTGACAATTTACGCTACGATCAGTTTAAAAGCATTTTGCCCAAGATATCGACGCACTACTCCCTGGAGCATGAACAGACGTATTACAGTATTTTGCCTACAGCTACGCAGTATGCGCGCAATGCCTTTTTTTCTGGATTACTCCCAGTGGATATGGAAAAACAACACCCACAGTGGTGGAAAAATGACACGGATGAAGGAGGAAAAAACCTTTTTGAGAATGAATTCTTAATGGCTCAATTAAAGCGTTTAGGTCTTGACATAGCTTGCGATTACACCAAAATCAACCGTCCAAATGAAGCATCCAAATACCTCGATGCGCTAAAAGCTGATGCTGCTTCAGGACTGCGTGTAGTTGTTTACAATTTTGTCGATATGATATCACATGCCAAAACAGAAATGGAGGTAATAAAAGAATTGGCCAGTACCGACAAGGCATATCGTTCGTTAACAAAAAGTTGGTTTGAAAATACCATGCTGCTGGACATCATCAAAACGGCACAGCAAAAGGGTTACCGATTAATAGTGACTACTGATCACGGCACCATTAACGTGGAGCAACCTGCAAAAATCATTGGCGACAGAGAAACCAGTACCAATATTCGCTACAAAACGGGCAGAAGACTTAAAACGGAAGACAAACACGTTTTTATGGTTGAAAACCCCAAAAGCATTGGGCTACCCACAATTAATATGAGCAGCTCTTTTGCCTTTGCAAAAAACAATTATTACCTGATTTATCCCTCGCGCTACCATCATTTTGTGAATTATTTCCGAAACACCTACCAACACGGTGGAATTTCGCTAGAAGAGATATGCATTCCTTTTGCGGTCTTTTCGCCTAAGTAGCCTATTTTTGCCTGATGATTCAGGAATTTTCCCTAAACCAGATTAATCGCGTAGCTAAGGATTTGGTCTCAAGCTTTACATCCAAAATTGTATTGCTTCAAGGAGATTTAGGAGCTGGAAAGACAACATTGGTACGCTCTTTAGTAAAAGCGCTTGGCTCCAACAGTTCCGTTTCTAGTCCTACCTTTGGGATTGTCCATGAATACAATCTTACTGACGATGTGGTTTTTCATATTGATTTATACCGAATTGAACATTTTTCAGCCCTGGCCCAATTTGGGTTTGAAGAGTACGTTGACTCTGGTAGTTACTGTTTTATTGAGTGGCCTCAAATAGGGATGCCTTACATTCCAGAAGATCATCACCTCATATCCTTAGAAACACAAAACGATCACACTAGAAAAATATCATTTACATGAGTTTTATAAAAAGACTTGGTTATTATCTGGGAGGCTTCTCCATTGGTCTTGTATTTTTGTTTTTCTTCTTCAACGGAAAAAGAACGCAATGCAGTTACACACCAGATGCGCGTGTAAAAAAGAATATCCAACAAAAAGAATGGACCTTTGAGAAAGACTTTTTCTCCATTCAGGATACGCTACTGTGGTTTAAAAATGCAAATATTCGTTTTAGCGAAAGCTCTATTGGGGTCGACTCGTGCAATGTTTACCAGTTCGAGTTTGACAAGGGTACTTTTGCTGTAGAAAATTGCAGTGAGGAAGCCTTTTTTAGGCGTTAGCCCGTCTTCGTATTAATTCCTCTTTAATCATGCTTCGTTCACGCGCTGTTTGCGCTTTCATGGAGCTATTTTCAAGCGCTCTGCGAATCAAATAGGGAACTGCCTGCGCTACAGGACCAAAAGGCACATACTTAAATACATTTGCCCCTTTTGCTGCCAGTGAAAAAGAGATAAAATCACGCATGCCATATAATTGACTAAACCAAAGGTTTGTCTGTGCTAAGGGAATTTGATTTTCTTGACAGTACGTAAGGCAGCATGCAACATCAGCTTCATTGTGCGTGGCGACAATGCATAGGTGTGTGTGGCATGCCTCTAACCCCATTTCTAGTGCCTTTCTAAATTGGCTGTCCGTTTGTGCTTTGGTCGCGCATACGGGAGCTTCTATTGCTAAAGAATGGGCACGTTCGCGTTCTTTTTCGAGATATGCACCACGAACCAACTTGACACCCAACCGATACTGATGCGTTGCCGCGTCAGCCAATAGTTCTTTGTAGTGCAAATCGTTGTCTTTTAGGTAAAGTTGAATGGTAACGGCAAGAACGACACGCTTTTTATTGTATTTACGTAGCAATGGAATTAGCAACTCGTTTACAGCGGGTTGAATCCAGCTTTCTTCAGCATCTACCATCAATACTATGCCATTGGCTTGTGCTGCTTGGGTCAGCGTTTGAAACCGATCGGAGATACTTTCCCATGCGCGCTGTTGTGCTAGCGTTAGTGGCTTATTTACCGATTTGTCTTCAAACAAAGAAAACAGCCCTATTGCACTGGGCTTAACCACCGCAAAATGCTGCTTTTTTTCTGGTTCAGCAGCAGAAATAGTTTTTAAAATGACCGCTGTATTGTGCGCAAAATCTTTTTCGGTTTGGGCATGCTCGTGTGCGTAGTCCAATACGGACGATACCCCATGTAGCAGCATCCTGTCTAGGGTTGGGCCACAACTAGCGACATTCTCACCAGCACAAAATTGATCGTATCCCGTAAAGCCTACCAACGGATGTATAGGAATACGGAAAAAGCGCAAAAACTTCCAAAATAGCAACGCCAACCGAACAATAATTGGATTCGAGATTAAAGAGAACAATACCAATGAGGAACGCAATGCAGCGGTGGTCTTATGTGGATATAGTGACTGGGTTTGTTTCAAAATGTTAGCTATTTACTTTGGAACATGACACTCAAATGTAAAACAAATTTAAACTACAATAGATTACATTCAACGTTGCTAATCAAAACCAAAAACCCGACATTTCTTAACTTTTACTTTTTTACACTGTTCACAGCTGCCTATTCCCTTTTGCTTGTCCATTGCCCCACTAACATCTAAAATGTTATTTTTGCCAACGGTATTGGTGCAGGAACAGCTTCAATTCAGAAAAAAACAAGCAAAAAGCGAATGATTATCGAAACGAAGCATAGCGAAGTACTATTTGGCAGCTCAAGTTGGGATAAGCTCAACAAACTTGTTGCGCAGCAAAACTTCTCCGCTGTTTTTGTTTTGACAGACAGCAACACAAACGTACACTGCTTGACACACTTTAACGCACACACGAGTTTTAATTTTACTGTGCTGCAAATGGTGGCAGGAGAAGAAAACAAACAGATCGAAACATGTGTGGCCCTTTGGGAGGAACTTTCCAGCTTGGGTGCTGATCGAAAAAGCGTGTTGATCAATCTCGGTGGCGGTGTGGTTACCGATTTGGGGGGCTTTGTAGCCTGTACTTTTAAACGCGGAATAGACTTCATAAACATCCCTACATCCTTATTAGCCATGGTAGACGCTTCCGTTGGTGGAAAAACCGGTATTGACTTGGGGCCGCTCAAAAATCAGGTGGGCATTATTGAAGAGCCAAAGCTGGTCTTGGTCGATACCGATTTCCTTCAAACACTTCCAGAAGAGGAATACCGAAGTGGTTATGCAGAGATGCTCAAACACGGGTT
>JAHEKR010000064.1 GCA_024638225.1 Flavobacteriaceae bacterium | reverse complement strand
TATGATTTTAATAGGTTTGCCTCGACTTATCCCCGCAACAATCGCTACTCTTCTATTTATTGCGATCAAAGCTACTTTTGATAACTTGAATTTGTTAAGGTATACGATAAATCCGAGCATCCCTCATCAACTCACTGACTAGAAAATCACACATTTATCCTTTTATTTGATCAAATATTTGAATTGCTAGTATCAATATTTAAATCAAGGATTGCTTCAATGGTAAAAGACTTAAATCAAAAAGAACGCGAACTGAGAAAAATCAGCTGCGATAAATGGATTGAAAAATCGATCCAATATTTTGGTGAAAATTTCAATTATACCAAGGCAAAAGAGGAATATAGAACCGAAGCAAAGCCTTTGGTTCACATTAAATGTGATAAACATAACTTTGAATTTCTAGTATCACCCAAAAATCACCTGAGAAGGAAATTTGGAGGTTGCGGGAAGTGCGAACGTGATGCTGTATTCGCTCAGGGTACAGGTTATGATGTTTACTGGGAGGACAAGCCCTGCAACGGTGTTATTTATCTTTTGTCCAGCAAAACTGAGAAAAAGAAATATGTTGGGCTGACAAGAAGACCTATTCAAACAAGAATGCGTAATCATAAAAAACACGCTGAAAAAACACCGGGTACGAAAGGCTCTCTGCAAGAAGCAATTAATGCATTTGGCATAGATGACTTTACGATTGAGATCCTCAAGACGGCAGACACCCTCGGTGAGTTATCCAAACAAGAGAAGCATTACATTGAATATTACGACACAATAAAGCCAAACGGTTACAATGATAATCGGGGTGGATCAGTCGCACGGGGCATCGAAGCTTTTAACTTTGAAGGACAAGTATATTGGGGTCTGGCAGATTTAGCTGATGATTACGATATTTATGAAGAAACCGTAAGAAAACGAATTGGAGCAGGTTGGACCCTGAGGCAAAGTGTTGAGCTTGATCCCAAACCAATTGTTGCTTCAGTGGGAAAAGAATGGTCCGTGGGAGAAAAAGTCTTTATTTCAACTCAAGATCTTTGCGATCACTTTGCGTTATTACCAGCGACCTTTACAGCCCGACTTGACCGAAATTGGACCTTTGAGCAGGCAGTTGGCTTAGATGATCCGCCTCATCAAATTGAATATAAGGGAAAAATATATAAAAGCATTCAGGAGATTTGTGATGCCTATAATCAAAATTACGGTCGCGTAAAATCACGAAGAGCTAAGGGACAAACTTTAGAGCAAGCACTCAATTCGAACGAAAACCCTGGGCGATTTGGCAAAATAAACATAACGATTGATGGTAAAAAATTCGAAAGTAAAACAGCTGCAGCTAAATTTTACAAAATGACTACGGGTAAACTAGAGCTGAGACTAGAGTATTTGAATGAAGAAAAAACCATTGCAAACTTTGTAGAACTAAAAAAAGAAAAGCATCTGCGTAGGCAGCGAGATTTAACGGTTGAAGAAAAAACTTATACTTCTTTTGCAGCTCTCGAAAAAGCTTACGGAGTAAATCAGAATACCATTCGACAAAGGTTGAATGTAGGGAAAACTATTGAAGAGGCAGTCGGTCTAACAAGTGAAAACCAATTTCCAATTGAATTCAAAGGGCGAATTTTTAATTCTCAAGCAGAGATAGCAAAGCATTATAAAATTGAACGTTCGACGTTTGGCTACCGACTGAATAAAGCTGGTTGGAGCCTTGAAGAAGCTGTGGGATTAAAGCAGCGAGCAGCACTTGGCAACAAAGTCATCGCGGCAGGAAAAACATTTAATTCACATACAGCGGCTGCTCAGCATTACCAAATTGATCTAATGACGTTTAACAGTCGGATTGAGCGAGGTTGGTCACTTGAAGAGGCCCTTGGAATTCAAGCCAGAAACATAATTGGCGGTGGGCGAAAGCTTTATGTAGTAATCTGCCCCGACGGAACCGAGGTGATGACACCAAATTTAGCTGCTTTTTCCAACGAGAAAGGTTGGGCATCTGATAGTAATCTTACGATGACTTTAACAAGCGATAAGCACCATACTTACCATGGACACTCACTTCGGATGGCGACTGATGAAGAATTAGAAGACTTTATAAAAGAAAATCCTGGCGCCTTGAGTCCAAGGTCCGGCCACGTCAGAAATAAACCAATAAAATACCAAGGCGAAACTTACAAAAGCAGATCTGCGTTTTGTAAAAAGTTTGAAATTCCGAATACTAGTTTTGCAAGAGAGTTGAAACGGCACGGCACAGTAGAAAAGCTTATGCAGGCGCGTGCAAATAAATCAGATTAAGACTACCTCCTCAGCAAAATCTCAATCAGATCATTCAGATTGTACAGCACGTCCACAGCTGGTGTATAATAATGGCTGGCACTTTACGTAACACCAAATCACAGGTAGTTGGCATCGACGCGCGCGCGGGCGCGAGGCAAGATAGGAGCGTATTCGATGAAATATAACCGTCGAAGAAACTAGAGCTGACCGGCCTAGCCCCGCTACAGTTGCTACATTTGCTAATTCAGTTCGTTAAATAAGACTTTAGTAGTTCGCATTTGTTCGAGCTGCGCAGTAGTCATCCAGCAAGATAAAAATACTGTTCCAGCCGTTGCTGCTTGGCTTAGATTTTGTTTCGATAAAACTTCAACATTAGGACTTTTGAACGAAATCTGATTTCCCTCCATTAAGTTTTTAACAGCTGAAGCCTTAACGCCGAAGTTTGTATTTTCAGGAACAACTCCAAAATCTTTGAGTATTTTTTCCAAACTCAATTTAGCAACGGCCACGGCAACTACATTACCAAATTCATCAAGAATTGGCCCACCAGAATTACCGGGCTGCAAAGCTGCATCGATTTGTATTTGAGAATAATCGTTACCTATGCCGGACACTGAGCTGACGATACCCTGAGTGAATTTAAGACTTGAGCTAACACGTTCTCCAAAAGGAAACCCAGCTACAATAATGTCTTGCAATGGGAATGGGCTATTAGTTGACAGTGGAAAAACATGACCCGGTTTTTGCGATATTTTTAATATTGCTAAATCATTTCTTATGTCGTCCGCAATTTTAGTACTTACGAAAGTTTGGCCTTTTATATGGACTTTCACGTCACCACAGCCGTCAATCACATGGTGGTTAGTTATGATATGCCCTTCATCCGATACGAAAAACCCTGTTCCCGAAGCAACTTTGAATTTCTCGTTCGATGGTATTGGAGTTGACTTTGCAACGTTCGGCGACACACCGCATGACAGACCAGCCTTTTTAGCGGCAGCTACAAATTTTTTAGCGGTATTTTCTGTCCGCCATATTTTTTTTCCAGAACGAATGTAGGAAGATCTGATGCAAAGCTCCGTTACCGAACACTTAGAGGCGTCATTAACACATTCATTTTTTTTCACAGGTGGCGCTTTTACCGTAGGTGTCGCTACCATTGGCTTTGGTACCTTCATTCCACAACGACGCGCCGCGTCATTGATGGCATCTGTGTAGCCCATTAACGAGAAGGTATCTTTTGTATCAGTGCCACGTTTAGATGACGCTAATATGGTGGCAGTACTTCCTCTTTTGAGAGCAGCTATGATTCTTTTATCATCAGCCTTGTTTTTTGGCCATGCCCAAACCCCTTTTATGGCTAGATCAAAGGTTTGAGAACCAACCCGAAGAGATACTTTAACCGCTGGATATCCGGGGGTAAACGAGACTTGCCCATCAACACCCTTCCCGGGACGAAAAAACGTAAACAATAAAATTCTGTCCCTTCTAACACTCACAATTTTACCGTTTCTAGTGTTAAGAGTCATCGTTGGCGCAGAAGCAGTCCAGCATTCTTTTGGATTTTCCTCAGCAAAAACAGACCAATTTTTAAATTTACTTACTCTATTGGATGATGTTTGTGCGTGAGCCTCCGTGATAAAACAAAAAAATGCTATGAGTACGCTCGCAAACAAACTTAGCCTTAAATATGGGGTAGTATATTTTTTGTGCAATCCACCACTCATTCCAACAACCTTCAAAATTTAAAGCCCACTATAACCATAATGTAATCGCAAACTTAGAGTCAAAGCATTCAAAATCGAGTTGTGACGCACCATCAAAAAAACCTAAGGCACATCACAAAAGGCCATTATGTTGCCCGCAAAACCCGCCACGCCTCTTTGCGAGCGGCTCCACGCACAACTGCTCCCCCCTCAAGACCAACAAGCCAACCATGCTTCTCTAGGATGCCCAGCGCCGCTCTTGCCTTTGGGGTTTCACGCAAAGGGTTTGGCCCTAGCTGCACAACATCACGAACCAATACCT
>JAHEKR010000063.1 GCA_024638225.1 Flavobacteriaceae bacterium | reverse complement strand
TGACACGATTGAGCCAATCATCCATAGCGCCGCGCGCAACTCAGGGGCCAAAGTGTCCTTCATTTTTCTAAGTAAACTCTCCCCGAAGGGCCGCTCTCAACTTGGCCGATCATTCCCATTCAGTAATTCCAGAAATATAAGTCATTGTTATTAAATATCTTTATAATTACCTTGTACGTACTTTGCAAGTCAGTGCGGTGCCCTACAATATAATCAATCTCTATGTGTCACTACTCATTTGCACTAGAAACATATCAAGTAGATACAAACCTTGCATCCAGTATCTTAATAATTCTCTGTGTTATAAATCAATAGGTTTATATTTAAGTTCTTAACGTGGCACCATCTGTCCTCACCTTTCGGCATCAAGTTGTGCCTAATAACTTAACCACGTTTATAGCTAACGGTTTTGCACGATTTCTCCAAAATAAAGTTTGACAAAAATTACCTTTAATTTATTTGGACGTTCAGATTTTTCCACAAACAGTTGAAGACGAAAACTAGCTTTATCAATTCGTTTTTTTAGAAACTTAATAATATTTATATTTGGCTTACGATGCTTGTTTCACCTTTCACTTAATTGATTTTATTCCCCCAGTGCTGTTTTCTTAAAGACGTCGTACCAATCATTTTTTTTGCCTAAAAAAGCACTTCCCTCCTTACTTAAATGCCCTGCATCTCTATATATATACACCCCTTGTGTCTCAGAAGAGCAAATACCCTTCTTACAAATGTCGTTATTAAGCCAGTAGACGCCAGAAAAATTTGAAACTTTCTTCATAAAATCAGATAGATAGATTGATTTTGAATATTTAAAATCACAATCTATCTGAGGGTTAAACCGATATTTATGTGCAAGACATCTCCCAATATCGTTACCACTTACAGGAGTTGGCGAAACCACAATAACACCTACTCCCAAACTCTCTATTTTTTGTACTGTTTTTTTGAACATACTTAAGACAAATTCAACATCTGATTTGATTATTTTCCCATCAGAAGTAATGGCAATTTTGTTATTAACCCAACCAAACGGAGATGAAAGTACGACAAACTGAACTGACTTATTATTTTTTAACCATTCATAAACACTATTGTTGAAATCAATACATTTATATGCAGGATCAAATCCTTCGTTTGCATGCGATATTCCAAGAATTGGAGAACAACTACTCTTCGTGATTTGGCGCAATTTTATTGTATCGGCACTAGCGTTCAGTCCCTGGTACAAATGCATTGCGAAACTGTCACCCCAAAGCAAAACCGCTGGCATTGAACTCGTAGCGCAATCATCAGATAACGTAAATTCACCTTCACATGTACTGCTGATACCATGATTTGTAGCAGTACGCTCCGCAAGAGAAGTAAGTATCAAGCGAGATTTACTTGATGCTTCGAAACCATTTGTGATGTACCCAAGAATACCAGCGACACCAAATAAGGAAAGCAGAACCACTGAAAAGGAAAGCAACATAATTTTGCTCTTTTTCATAAGCTTTCGTCTCCTAAATGGAACCTCTATATAATGCCAAGACAGATAAGCCAGAAGAAACGAAATCACACTCAGCGCAATGAAGAGTTTATCTGATGGCTCAAATACTCTAATTCTAGCAAAGGCAAACAGAGGCTGATGCCATAAATATGCTGAGTAGCTAATAAGCCCAACTCCAACAAAGGCTTTAGTACTGAGAAGTTTTGCTGCAAGCGTTTCTTTATCTGCATATAACAGCAATAGTACAACACCTAGCACTGGTACTAGTGCGTATACGCTTGGAAACGGTGTAGTTTCATCGTAGAAAAAGATTGAAAATATGATTGCTGCGAAACCAATATTGGATAATAGATTATTTCTTTGAGCGCCTTTTTTTTGAACAACAAACGCAGTTATTGAGCCAGCGAGTAGCTCCCAAATGCGACTAGCGGTAAAGAAGAAGTTTCTTTCTGGATTTTCGCGCGAAGCCCATTCAGAAAAAAGAAAGCTAACTACACAAATGAAAATTATGCCAAATAGAGCAAGTCGCTGGCTTTTCTTAAACAAGATAAGCAGTAATGGAGGGAAAAAGAGGTAAAATTGCTCTTCAACAGACAAACTCCATGTATGTAAAAGAGGACTAAGTTCAGCCGATGCCGCAAAATAATCTAATTGGGACATGAAATAAAGGTTTGAAAGAAAAACTGATACTGAAAATATTGAAGCTGAAAAGTCTTTCATCTGGTTCGGTAGCATCCACATCCAAGCAAACGGAATGCACACAAGCATCACAAAAAATAATGCTGGAAGTATTCGTCTAGCACGTCTCTCATAGAAATTAATGATACTGAAACGCTTGTTCTCTATGTCTTCGATAAGGATGGTTGTAATTAAATAACCACTTATTACGAAGAACACATCAACACCAACAAACCCGCCACTAAATAATTCAAATCCAGCGTGAAATAATATTACAGGGACAACAGCAAGTGCTCGCAAGCCGTCGATTTCAGCACGATATTTCAATTTATAACCCTGTAATTTTTTACGATATTTACTGTTAAATGAATAATAAAAATATTGTAAGTCATTGTTATTAAATTTTTTTCTGAGTACCTTGTAGGTACTTTGTAAGTCATTATGATGCTCTGTAATACAAGCAATACATATGCGTCACTACTCATTTGCAATAGAAACATAGCAAGTGGATACAAACATTGCATCCACTTTGCAATGTCATAGCACTACTTCTTACTCTTAGGCTGAATACCATTTAAGTCTGCTTGAATGCCTTTGCCTTTGCTATCAAAGTCAAAGAGACGCTTTAACTGTTCGAATTAACGAAAACGATACTTGATATTACTTCTGTCGAACAGAGCCTTCATAAAGAAAAAGCGTTTGCGCAGTGCCCGCCACCAATCCTCGAAGTCGAGATATCATCGACAAACAATAGCCCGGCAATCGCAGACTTTGGCCGTAACCACGTGCAGGCGACACGGCCAAACTCCGTTGCGACTTCCATCGCCCTGAACAGCTACGCGGACGAGACGTGTCTCTGGTGCTCCAATGTCGGTAGATCCACATCACTGGCGCGCACGAAGAGCAGCGCCACCACCATGAAGGCCTGGACGGCGACCGCAGATTGAAAGATTGAATCAGTCAAACAGTTCAGGGTGACGACAACGCCAATACCGAGGAAAGCTGGAAGCAGAGCGCCCCGGTTTCGACGCTCGAGAAAGACCAACGCCGGAGTTTGTAATAAAAGTCCTGAGACCAGCGCCGGAATACCTCCAGCAACAAGGTATGACAGATAGGCCTGATGCGCCCGATACCACTTTCCCCAGCCTATTTCTTGCTCAATCGCGGCACGCTCGTTGGCCTGCCCGATACCAAGCAGCACGTTATCAGAAATGACTGACCATGCGCCCTCCCAAAGGATGGCTCGAGGATCCAGAGACTTGAGGCTGCCATAAGAAAACTCGACCTGAGAGAAGCGAGCCATTCGGCCTAAAAAACCTCCCCCAGATACAACATCTAAGAGTAGGATACCTCCTATCGCGAGTGCGCCGATAAAGCCCGCGCCCAAAAGGATCCGCAGGCGATACCTTCGCTCTGATTGCACGCAAACCCAAGTCACCAAAACCATTCCGCTCAAAACCCAGGCGATCATGACCAAACGCGCGCCACCATAAAGAACCATCACCCCCGCCATTAAAAATAGAGCGACGCGCCAAGCCCTGTGGCGTTGGCGTATCTCAAAAAACCAGCCAAAACTTGCGATGGCCAAGATGAGAAACCAGAAGGGCGGCCCGAGTGGGTTGGGTGTAAATAACTTGACTCGTACCCCTTGGCTTCCAGAAAAATAGATCCAGGTCGCCACACAAAACGAGATCGTTAACCCAACGGGTAGCCATTGGATAATAGCGCGCCTCATATCTTCCGCCTTTAACATGCTCAGCCAAGTGGCCAGCACAATGAGGCAGAGTAGGCTGATGCCCCAGTTTTCCAGGGCGATGGCGCGGTAATACACTTTGGACGTATCCCAGACAGGATAAATTAACGCATTGATGAAAAAGAAGACGAAGAACTGTGCGAAAGCCAAGTAACGCCAGTTCAGTGATTTCCATAAAACCTGTCGATCAATATGCTTCGCGTAGCCGAACACGCCAATCACCACGACCAACAAAATTAATTTCAAAACAGGTAAATGGAAAGCAGGATACAGCCCAAGCAAAATAACTACAGCGGCAATTCCATAATTGGCTTTGAACACTTAATTACCCTCAAAAAAATATGCTGCGCTTGTCGGCAAATCTTGAGCTCTTTATGCCCG
>JAHEKR010000008.1 GCA_024638225.1 Flavobacteriaceae bacterium | reverse complement strand
AAAGATATACTTTGTTAAATATAAATCACAAGCAGGTTGGAAGAATAGGTCTAAAAAATATTTGCTTTATTAAACCATAGGCATATCTTCTTCTTTTATTTCTGCTACTTCTAAGCCTCTTAAATAGGTTTAGCTATACTTTAGTGCTAAGTATCTACCATTTATATTAGATTTTTTAAAAATAAATAGTTGTTTTTATGAATTTAATAAAAATTACTTCCCAAATAAATTCTACTTATTAATTTAACGTATTTAAGATTTTTTATAAATATTTTTAGGTATAATTTTTAACAGAAAATAATGAAAAATATAAAAACAATAATATTTTGCTTAATTGGAGCATTCAGTTTTTCACAAGTACCATCTTTTACGGTAGCTTATTTTGAAGCAAAACCTTATCAACAAGACGAGATTGCTGAAAAGTTTGACAACTTTTATAAAGACATTGAGTTTAACTCTGGTGGTGTTTATTTAGAGAGATTAAATAGAGGTAACACTATGGGGACACATAGAATTGTGTTTTTTGGAGATGCTACCAATTGGGGAATGAAAGAAGGTCAAAAAGAAAGTAATCAGAGATGGTTGTTTTGGCGTAATGTGACAGACCACGTTGAATCTTGGGGAGATAGATTCAGCGGAAGAATACTTGACTACAACGGTGATGTTGCACCTGACCACTATGGTTACATTCAGATTTATGAGATTGCAGTTAGTGACCCAGAAAAATTTCTTGCTGCTCACAAAAAAATTGTATCTCAAGCAAGAGGTTTAATGGAAGACAGACCTGTCGCATTTGGCACATATGATGTTGGAAGTCCAAATGGAGCAACTCATTGGGTTGCAGTTGGGTATAAAGATATTGGTGATAATATTGTTATCAAATCCAAAATGGAGCAAGAACTTGCAAAAGAATGGAAAGAGTATTACAAAAACAGGGGGGAAGTTTTGAGCAAAGGCAACTTTGATTTAAATATTTTAAGAACTTACGGAAGCTTTAACTAATCCCTATTCAACAATTCAATTAATAAGCCTCCTTTATGGGGGCTTTTTTATCAAACCATAGGCATATCTTCTTCTTTTAGTTCTGCTACTTCTAAACCCCTTAAATAGGTTAGTGAAACGTTTAAACTTGAATGTCCCATAGCTCTTTGTAGCTTGTGTAATGACCCTGTTCTTTTGAAGATTTCAATAGCGCCAGAGTGCCTAAAAGAGTAAAGTGTTTGTCCTTGTTCAAGTATATCTGATTGTTTCTTAAAACGGCTCCAAAGGGTCTTAAAATAGTCCTGGTTTAGTGGTTTATTGCTTCCTGAGAATATATTATGATTAGACTCTCCTTTTGCAAGTATTTCTCTAACATAAGATGGAACAGGCACTATCCTATTTCTACCTGATTTGTTTCTATTTCCTGATAAATGAATGTATCTAAGGTCTTCTGAAAAGTCTGCCCAAGTAAGCTCTCTAATCTCTCTGTGAGGCCTTAAAAGGCAACCATAGGTCATTAAGCAGCATAGGTATAGCTGTTGATTATAATCTCTGACAGCATCAAGTACTTCATTAACATTATCAAATGGTTTATGAAGAGTTGAGGTGGGTTTCTTTAGTCTTACGCTTTGAACTAAATTAGGTGTAAATTCAGAAAGTAATGGACTTAGAGTAGACTTAACTGTTCGTTGTGTTTTTGCACTCCAATTAGGCCTTACAAGGAAGTTTCTAATGTGTGATGCTTGCAATTTATCAAGAGTAAGATTCCTTAAATGCTGTTCTATCTCATATCGCTTCCAAAGTGTTACAATACGTTTAATATCTTTAATGTATCGTTCAGAGCAACCTTGATTTATTTTAGTTTCAACTCCTCTTTCAAGAGTTTCAATAACTGTGATAGGTAGTTCTTTGACTTCCCTTTTCTTTGATTGAGGCCTCCACCCTTCTCTTATCTTTAGTTCAAACGCAGCTTTGAGTAGATTAGGATTTTCTTCAGAAGATATATTTACATTGATTGCTTTACCATTCCAATATCGGTGGCGTATTTCATTATAATAAATGACAATAATAGGTTTAGATTTTGATGTTCCGATAGATACTTTAATGTTGCTCATACTGGCAGTTATTACTGGCAGTAAAACAATAAGTGTGTTTAACTTACTGAATAACAGGTAGCTCAGCCGGTTAGAGCGTCGGATTCATAACCCGGAGGTCGGGAGTTCAAGTCTACCTCTCGCTACTAAGGCGCTTCAAGTAATCCTTTGTATTCGCATGAAGCGCTTTTTGTCCTATGCGTGAATATGTTGTCTACATCCTAAAAAGTGTTCGGTATCAAAAAACATATGTGGGATTTACATCCAATCTCATACAGCGATTTAATGCGCACAACAAGTGAAGTAAGTAATAAAGCTTAAGTTTAATTGAACGAAACTAATTTTTCATGAAATGCATGAATAATTTCTGTAGCTTTATCGTAAAAATCTTTATCACCTATTCGTTTAGCAGCTATGGAGTAAACCAAATCCAATAAGATTTCTTGATGGACATCATCATGAATTTGACAAAGCAAAAAAAGTGTTTTTATTGGATTAAAGTTTTTTTTCCAATGACCAAAAAGCAGATTTGTCCCTATTTGATACATTTAATAATAAATTCATATGGTAAAAAGCATCAAAGGTCTGAACAAAAGTTAACATTACAGACATAGTTATGTCAAATTTACGCTCAAAATCTTTGGAAGTCTGCTGTAAGGTATAACAAGGAGAATGCATAGATTTACAAAAAATATTTAATTTTTAAGCAAAAACAAACTATAATTTAGATATAATGCAAGCAATTGTTAGTTAATATAGCCAATTAAGTAGGTTAAGGTAGGTTTTCAATGGTAGATATTGCAGTTTTTTTTTCTTAGACTTGGAAATTCAAAATAAACATATACAAATATAATACTTTTTAAAACATATGTTAGCAATAAATTAAATATATTTGTCAAAATCAATAAAAATGTTACCCGCAAAACGCATAGATGAGTTGCTTAAACACACTGGCTTACGCAAAAACTCCTTAGCAACAAAATTAGGATTTGTAAATAGTGGAATTTTCAATCACATTCTATCAGGGAGAAATGGAATTTCTCCAAACCTTGCTCGAAAGATTTGTGGTGTGTATCCCGAAATAAGCGAAATTTGGTTGCTTTCTGGAAATGGAGACATGTTATATCCAAAACATAGTACTGTTGACAATGAAGCAATTGGCCAGCAACTGAAAGGGATTTTTACACAACTTGAAAAACTAAATGAGCTTCACGAAAAAGTAGACGACTTACAAAAAGCGATTACTTCTTTAACAAAAAATTAGGCCTTAATAAGCTTTCTGCTTTCAGTGCGAACGCCATTTGTTACATGGATAACGAATATACCTTTGGGTAAAGAAGACAGCTCAATTGAGTCAAATGACTTATCCATATCTAGTGTTCCCCTCCTAAGTAGCTGTCCATTCAGTAGAAATAATTGATAATCAACAATTCCATCGAAAAAATCAGAAGTGACGAAGAGCTGGTCAGGAACAGGGTTTGGATAAGCTAAAAAAAGAGACTTGCTTTCGATATTTGGTAAATTTAACGCATAACATCCTGGCTCAACATAATGAGAAGACTTAATCAAATCAGCAACTTTGTTCTCAGCAAAACTAACTTGTTTGCTGTGATCAAAGAAGGCGTTGTCTACAACAGAATTCGCTGCACCCAAAAAGTCTTGCATCAATGTGGCAAAAACCTGTCTGTAATCGTGTTGCACTGTTTTTAATTGCCAATTATTCGCAGAAGTTGCTTCTGACAAGTCAACGTTTTGACCTGAAATTCCTCCCTGAACTGCCTTACCGAAAACAAACATAGGGGCAATTTCTCCGTGATCGGTACCCAAATTTCCGTTTTGTTTTGCCTTTCTGCCAAACTCAGAAAACGTAAGTCCAACAACATCATCACCTAGTGAATCGGAGTTAATATCAGCGACAAAAGCGTCCACTGCGGCGGACAACTCATTGAGTAAGGAGGTATGCCTACCATCGATGTCTCCAGCGGCTTGATTCTGAATATTATGTGTATCAAAACCGCCTATGGTTACCATATATATTTTCGTTTCTATCCCTCCACGCATCAAACGAGCTACTGTTTTTAACTGATTGGCTAAATCCGAGTCCGGATAATCTGTTGCATTATTTAAGTTAGTACCCGCATTGTAGGAAGATTCAATAGAGCTGGCATAGATGTTGGCAAATGCATCAGTCTGAATGATGTGTTGGAGTTCCTCACCGTAGTGTGTGTTTTGCGGGATATTAGCTGGGGGCTGGCCAGCCAACCCACTCAGCACTGTATAAAAATTCTCAGAGTTTTGCCCCTCAATATTTAATGCAAGTCCATGTTCGTGTTCTGCATGAAAGCCCAACCATGTATTGCTCGAGCCAAGTTGAATGGCAACAGGATAATTGGAAGGTAATAAGCTATCATAAGCCTCCTCCATAAATCGGCCCATCCATCCACTTGTTTTGCCGTTTTGCCAACCATTACCATCGTTACCTGTAGCCCATAAATCAATGGATGCAAAGTGACTTTTATTTTGAGAGGGGTAGCCTACAGATTGTAACATACGAAGCATTCCCTCTTGATAAAGCCCTTTAAAGCCAGCATTGTTCCCGTTCAATAGCGCTGGATTAAAGACTAAATCTTGATTGGTGCCCTGTTTGGAAATGTCCACTGCTAAATCGCTATAATTGGTTATGGGTATATGAATATCTGGACGAAGTGCATCTCTGTAATAACCATAATTGTCGTAAGGTATCAAGGTATTCAATCCATCATTGCCCCCTTTAAGCTCAATCAGAACAAGTTTTCGGTTGGAAACATCACAGTCAAAGGAAGTATTTGCCAGTTTAAGAGCAGCGCCAACTTCGGACGGAAATAGTCCAAGCGCAGATGCGGATGCCGATAATTTTATAAATTCTCTTCTTTTCATACGACAGATTACATAAGTTGAAATTCTGCAGCATTAACCATTTTGGCTACAAGCTGATCCAATCTTAATTTTACTTGCGTCATGTCTCCATGATCAACATAGTTACTCCAGGCTTCGTACCAATAATAATCTGGCTGCCCTTGAGGTACCAAAAACAATTTAAAATACGCTAATCTACTGGTGTCTATGGATTCGCAATAAAGCAATTCAGCTATTTCGTTCACCACTTTGTTCGGATCAAAGGGATCTGAAATAGAATTCGCTACAAAATCAACACTGCTAAAGTTCGTTCTAATTCTTTGGTAGTATTTCCCTCCATTAGCTGTGGTTTGTATCCCGACAATTTGGTTATTCCCGTTTCCATTACCATCGCTGTATTCGCCGCCTATAAACGACATGATCGTATTGTAACGGGCGATAATGGTATTGGAATTAAACCAAGATCGGTCGTAGGAGGGTGCTTGATAGTCTCCTGCATAACCTGCAACCGTACTTGGAGCAAACAATTCCATTCCTGTAGCAGGAAAAAAAGAGTTGTGTGCAAAAAACATCCAGAATTGATGAAAATAATAGTATGTCGATTGATTATATGGATCGCCCGGTGGCGGAGGTGCAACTGTGGCATCGGGCACTTCTACACCCAAGAGCTGCGTCATTTCGGTAAGATATTGGAGCGGATTTTTAATGATTCCACCAATATTTTCGTTGGAACTGTCACTATCATCTAAATCAAAAAAGTGCTTTGATTTGAGCAATGTAAGCAAGACCTCCTGAACGTTATATCCATTGCTCATAAGTTGCTCAGCTAATGGCGTGATGATACCTTCTTCAACATCTTGTCCCCATTCACTACGCACATACATGCGGTAAAGCTTACGTACATAATTTACTGCAGTGGCGGACTGGCTGAAAACCATTTCAACAAAATTATCTAGTTCAGCCTCTATAGAATTTGTGTCGTTACCACCCAAGATTGTATGGGCAGCAAAGGCATGGCTAAAAGTTTTGGCACCAGTATCGTGTTTACCTACATTAATATAGCCTGTAGGTAAGCCATTGGGATAATGGGGTAACTTTACCGTATCAGTATCGAAATGGTCGCGATTAGGCTTCAGCTTGACACCTGAAAACACACGTGCAGCTTGGACAACGTCGTGTTCAGTATAATTTGTGTAATCCCCATCGGCTATTTGCTCTCCTTTTCCGATAGTAAAGAGTTCCAAGAACTCACGAGCATAGTTTTCGTTTGGGCTATTTTTGTTGTTGTCCTTATTATCTAGGTAGTACAACATTGAGTTGTCGAAAGTGATTTTTTTAGCCAAGTCTTTAACACTTTTGTCCGCATAAAACTGTAATAGATTTAGGTAGTCAAAAAAATGAGCTGATTTTCCCGAACCGTCGTCTTTTGAAAGAGTAAAGGTGGTAAACAAAAACCAAGTGAGTTTATCGATTAATGTATTTTGCTTTAGGGCATTAAACCACCACCAACCCGCTACAAGACCCCTTTTTCTGCTCTGTCCGCATGAGTACAAGGAAGAAGTCCAGTTAGGATTCTCCAACCATGAACCATCAGTAGTGTCTGGGCATTGAGAGTTTGGTCCATTTTTAATAACATCGTAAGGCCAAGGCCAAGTAAATGACTTTGGTGTTGCTAAGGACTGTAAAATTTCACTCGCTGTCTTGCCAACATTTGCCTCTAATTGCTGCTTTGAGTAGTGGAAGCAGGCTCTTCGTAATAAATGTTTTGTTAGCCTTTTGTCCAATACATCGGTATGTTCTGTCAATTGCGCCAAACGCTTAAATTTATAATTAGACCCTTAAGATTAATTAAAGTTTTATTTAAAATAATATTTAAATTTAAATAAATTATTTAAAATGAAGATTTACAAATGTTTAAGGCTGGAAAAGAATGAAAGAAAATTTGAAAAATCGTCATAAAAACCAAGGGATGCGTTTATGCTTGGAAAACTTTTATGGGTATATTGAAAAGAAAAAACAAACTATTCATAAAAATACATGTCTAAGAACTAAATAGAATAATTTGAAGGACGAGGCTCATATCGTACGCTTGCTGGAAAGCAACCAAATAGCTTTAGCGGTAACCGCCATTTCGGAGCAGTATCACGAGGTTTTGTATTGGCATATACGAAAACTCGTAAAGCGACATGACCTTGCTGACGATGTGCTTCAAAACACCTATTTACGTATATTTAAGGGACTAAAGGGATTTGGGTTTAAAAGCAGTATAAAAACATGGTGCTACCGAATTGCCTACAACGAATCGATGCGGGAATTAAAAAAGAATCAAGCCTTAAAGAAAGCAGCAACGCATACCGAGTCTAAGGACTATTTTGCGACGCTTACTGCAGATCAGTATTTTGATTTAGATTCCGTAAGTCATGCATTTCATGAATCCTTACTTGGTCTGCCAGAAAAGCAACAGCAAATATTTCAGATGAAGTATTTTGATGAGTTAACGTTTGAAGAAATCGCACGTATCACTTCTTGGAACATCAATTCAATTAAGACCGGATTTTATGCCGCAAAAGAAAAAATAAAACACAAATTGACTGCAATAGTATGAAAAAGAACAACGAACATAAAACGCAGCTGGGGTACAACGTACCTGAAAATTATTTTGAACGTTCAAAAGCTGAACATCTAGCGTTTTTGAAAAGAAAAAACACAACAAAATCGCCCAAAAAAATATATCAACAAGCACTGATATTTATGGGCTGTATAGGTGGCTTATTATTCGCTACTTGGTTCTTTAGCCAGCCTAACGCACTTGATGACAGTAAAGTTTTTGAGCAACTCACCATTGAATCTTTAGAAATAAGCGATGATGCTTTCGACGATTGGTTTGATGAAAATTTTATTTTAAGCGATGTCTAAAAAACTTTTTACCACAGCCTAGGTCTATTAAGAAACACATAAAATTAAATGTATATGAAATCGATGATCACAACTTTTGCACTCACCATACTTTTAGTAGGACAGTTAGCTTTTGCTCAAGACGAGCAAAAAGGGAAAAACAAAATCTATACACCAGAGCAGCTTGAAATGCTTAAAGCACAAAAAGAAGCTGTAAAGGCAAATCGTGAGGCATTTAAAAACAGCCTCACAGAAGAGCAGCTTGCCATTTTAGAAAATAAAGAAATGACTATGCGCGAGCGCAGGGAGGCCCTGAGAGCTACATTTACAGATGTTCAGAAAGAGTTACTTGCAACAAATCGTGAGGAAATAAAAGCCCTCAAAGATGAATTTCGCGCAACAATTACAGACGAACAAAAGCAAGCGCTTAGAGAACGTCGTAAGCGCATGAAAAACAGAGTGCGTAACATGAAAGAGAAACGCGAACAATTGAAAGAGAAAAAGAAAAATTGGCAAGAGCGCAAAAAAAAGAGAGGCTAATCTAAGTTTTGCTAATTTAATATAATGCGGCTATTATTTATTGTTATGCTAACCGTCTCGGTCACGGCTCAAGAAATTGAGTCTTCCGAGATGGACGCTATTTTGGACGATTTATTTGCCGTTGACAGCTTAGAAGTGCTGAACCTCATCAACGACTTAAAAAAGCAAGATTACCTATATGCAACGGTCTTATACAACGATAAGGTTTTGTTTTCAGGTCGCGATTTTGGGGTAGAACAATACAGTATTTTTCCAAGTATTAGTTATATCGATGCAAATAATTTTTTTCTCAATCTTGGATCAGGTTATTATAGCGGTATAGAACCAAATTGGGACTTTATCACTTTAAGCGGGGGATATTCAAATTTTATCAATAAAAAGAAAACCCTGATGGGTACTTTGGTTTATTCTTATTCCTCTTATACCGAAGATATAGCCAACCTAAACAACCAACGGCTATCTGCTGGGCTTAGCCTACGCCATAAAGCACTAAGGAACTCCGCTACTGTTGGTTATCTGTTTGGGGGCGAGTCTTCTTTTTTTATCTCAAACAATACCTATTATTCAATTGAACTACTAAACAGCAAAAGGCTGGATATTTCAATACAACCGAGATTGGGACTCTTTTGGGGTAGTCAGACCACCTCGGAACTTGTCCGCACAGGATTTAATTTTTCAATTGTCGAAACAGACGTCTTTCAACGGCTCAATACTGAGCTCAGTATCCCTATAGAGTTTGATTTTGGTGATTGGGATTTTGAACTCGATTACACCCTTTCGATGCCAAATCCATTGCCGGGCGAGACGGACCTTGAGCACAGCGGTTTTTTATCCTTTTCAGTGGGGTATTTAATTGGTCTTTAACGCGCACAAGCGTAAGTGATATGCCAAATGCTGGGTTAAAAAGGAAAGTGCAAGACCTTTGTTCAGACGACCAATATACACGTGCTTAAATATGCCTTTACTTGCTATTTCATCGGGCAAGTTTGTCAAAAGCAACTGCCATTCTTCGCGTGTGTTTTTCCAACGTTCAAATAAATCATTGCGATTCATTTCCTCAGGAAATTCCTGAACAACTTGAGGAGCCTGTACACGAAGCCAACCCAATCGCAACAGCACAAAAAACAAATAAAACTTAAATCGGGTCTTGAACTGAACAGGAACCAAAGCACTGGGGTCCTGAGTTTTGAGCTTGATATAGGCCAAGACACCTCGTTCGACCATCCAACAGTGGTACAGGTGTTGTAATGTTGTCCATTTCTGGTTAATTGGGGCTGAAAGTGTAGCGTCAGAAAGTTGCGCAATACACTTTTGCAATTGATCAAGACTTGGGCTTAGCTGCTCTTTACCACACATAATTATCGTCCAAAATCGTCAGAAACACGAACAATATCATCCTCATCAGATGGATGTTCAGGGTCTGTATGCTGCCATATCTCAGCAACAAAGGCCTGATCTACCAAACCTACCAAACGGTGGCGTTCACCTTGCTTAAGCCGAACTTGATCTCCCGTTTGCAATACCTCAACCTCCTGCTGAGCATCTGTTTCTGATCGGATAATTCCAGCAGTACCTTTGTAAACACGCCAAATTTCTGCACGACGGTGGTGGTATTGCCAAGACAGGCGAACATGAGGTGAAACAATCAAAATCTTAGGGCTTAGTTTTCCACCAATGCGAAGGGAATCTACGTCTAGGCCCGAAAAAAAATAGTTTGCAAATTCTTGAGCTTGAGCTTCGTCAATAACTAAAAATCCTCCCCATGGTCGATCAAAATCATAAGTGACAACAGTAAAACCTTTCGATTCAATATGTAATTTAATTTCGTTGAATTGGCTCATAAAAAAAAGTATTGTGTCAAAGATATAATCTCTTGTTCTAAAACAACAAGAAAAATGAGATTCCGTAGAATTTATTTATATTACTAAAAAATTTAACTAAATGTTCGAGCTTCTATATGCTAAACTATTGGATGAAAAAACCAAAAAGTTAAGTGAAAAAATCATCATTAATATTGCTATTATAAGCTTTATTCTACACCTAGCAGTCATTGCCCTTAACGATTTAAATCTTTTAGGAAATGGGATTTCTGGGGATATGTTTACCAATCCCATTTCAGCCATTTATACGCCCTTCTCATTTATCCTTGTTTACGAGGTATATCTTTTAATTTACTACCTACCGAAATCCATGACTATTTATATTGGCAAACAATATGAAATTATCATGTTAATTGTGATTCGCCGCCTCTACAAAGACCTGTCAAACATTTCTTTAGATGGGAATTGGTTTGAAAGCTCAGAGAATCTTCAGTTTGTGTACGATATAGGCGCTACAGTCATTCTCTTTTTACTCATTCACTTTTTCTATCGTATGAATAAATTTCGTGTCCGAAAACTATTAAAGCTGACCGAAACGAAACCTGAGCTCATTCGCTTTATAAAACTCAAAAAAGCTATTGCAGTACTCTTGGTTCCTACCTTTTTGATTATTGCTTTTTTTAATGTGTACAAATGGGGTGTTCAGGTGTCGGAGTTTAGTCAAGGCTTGGTTAGTGGTCTGGATGTAAACTCTGTCTTTTTCGACGACTTTTTCACCGTACTTATCTTAGTTGATGTGCTACTGGTGCTTTTCTCCTTTGCGCATACAGATAAATTCAACAAAGTGATACGCAACTCTGGATTTGTAATATCAACTATATTGGTAAAACTTTCTTTCAGTGTTACCGGACTACAAAATGTACTGTTGATTATAGCAGCTGTTGGCTTTGGTGTGGTTATTCTATGGATTCACAAGTTATTTGAACAAAACAAACTCCCGACTAATTACTAGGCATAAAAAAACCTACCTAGGTAAGTTTTGCATAAACTCGAAAAAAAACAGGTTTGAGGCTAACTGAATGTTCAAGGATCCTGGTTAGCGGCTTGCTTTTGCATCCAAAACTCACCTCTTCGAATTAAATTAGCGTTGAGTTTATCAAAAAATGTACCTGTGCAGGTAGGTTTTTATGATTTAGCGAGCCAATTGCTCTGCCAAATACTTAGATAAAAGTAATACTTTTTTCTGAATCTCAGCACTGTCTTTTGCGGTTCCACTACTTTCTTTAGAGGCTTGAACAGCAACTTGCAAAGCACACATAGCCAAAACATCTTGTTTGTCTTTTACTGCGTAGTTTTTTTCGAAATGCTCGACCATAGCATTAATACTTTTTGCAGCTTCTCGTAAAATAGCTTCTTCTCCTTCTGGAACGTTGAGCGGGTACACTCTGTCGGCTATGGTAAGCTTAATTTTTTGCATTATTCTTTAATTTCGAGTTGCGTAATACAAGCATCTACCTCACGAATAAGTACATCAATGTGATGAAGTGCCTTTTTTCGAGCCGTTGTGTCGGCTGTATTTATTCCTTGAGCTGCCTTTAGTGCATCGTATTTTTCTTGCCAGTTTCGCATAGACTGATGCTTCTTTTCCAGCTTTTCATTGGCTTCTGTCAAGGATTTTTGCAGCGATTGATTGGCTACACTGAGCTGATTTACGCGGTCTACCAGCGCATGAAGCTGCTGTTCTAATTTTGTTAAAAGCTGAACTGTTGGCGATTCCATCAATACGATATTCCCTTCAAATGTACCTAAGCTTGTCAGAACTTACAAGTATTTGGGGCTTAGGTTTAGCGAAGATTGCTGTACCTTTGAAGTAATGAACCGCTTAACCACGATTTTCATTCTTTTTGTAAGTCTGCACGCAAAAGGGCAAAACTATCAATCCCCTGTAGACATACCTATTCAGCTTTCCGGAACATTTGCTGAATTACGCGGAACACATTTCCACGCTGGAATAGACATTAAAACCCAACAAAAAGAAGGTTTGATACTGCGAGCTGTAGCCGATGGGTATGTATCGCGAATAAAAATTCAACAGGGTGGTTATGGAAAAGCCGTTTACATCAATCACCCAAATGGAACAACCAGCGTTTATGCTCATCTTCAACGTTACGGAGATCAAATCATTCCATTGGTTCGAAAGAAACAATACGAACAAAAAAAATACACCGTCTCGTTTTATCTTGAACCTGACCAAATACAAGTCAAAAAAGGGGAAATCATCGGGTATTCTGGAAACACGGGGTCTTCTTTTGGTCCTCATTTACATTTTGAACTACGCGATAGCGCAAATCAAATCCCCATCAATCCATTAGGCAATGGTATTGCTGTAGCAGACACCCAAAGTCCAATAATTCAACAACTCATGGGTTATGCTATCGATGGCGTTATTAATCGGTCTGAAGATAAAATTCAACTGCCAATTGCGCCGAAAAACGACAGCCTATGGATAGCAGACACGGTTTATGCATTTGGAAAAATTGGGTTTGGAATTGAACATTTTGATCGTCAAGATGGCGCCTACAACAAAAATGGAGCTTATGAAATTAGCAGTAAGCTAGACGGGATGCCTTTGTTTCACATTACTTTTGATACACTCTTGTTTGATGACACTGCACAGATGCACAAGCTTGTGGACTATCCTTATTACGTGGACAATAAAAAGAAAATCATGCGCTTGTTTGACCCCTTTGACGATCCCATCTCTTTTGTTGAGTACTCCAATAAAGGTTTTGTTGATGTGGCTGAAGGAAAGCGGTATACATTAAAAATCAATATACGTGATGTGGCTGGAAACAGCAGCACTGTAATCATACCCATTGTGGGCAAAAAAGAAGACGTATGGATTGCAAAAAATAACGAAATCGCTGGAAAAATAATATATCCAGATCGAGACTATTTATTTGAATTTAATAATGCGCAACTTTATTTTGACGCAAAGACCTTTAGTTTGCCCACTGCCCTGAAAATAGACTCCTATCAGGATTCCATTTCTGTATATAATCCGCATGCGTATTTCAAAAAACCATATACACTAAAGTTTTCCAAAAAAAATAAAATAAAAGGTGAGTACTTGGGAAGAAAAGGAAACAATGGATGGTCCTTTGTTACAAAAAGAAATCCAAAAGGAAACTTTATTGCGCGTCTTAGTTATGGCGGTGTATTTGCCATTTGCCAAGACACCATTCCGCCCACCATTATGGACCAAAAAAATATAGGAGACAGATGGATCTCTTTAGAAAAAGACATACGGTTTACAATCGAAGACAAGCAAACAGGAATAGATCGCTATGAAGGATATCTCAACGGAAAGTGGATTCTTTTCGAATACGAACAGAAAAAAAACCAACTAACATTTAGGTTTAGAGATCCAATAAAATTAAGAAAAGTCAAACATAAATTAAAGCTGATTGTTTGGGATAAAGCTGGGAACAACACTACATTTGAGACAATCTTTTACCGTAAGGAATGAAAAATGGAATTGCTACTTTAATTGTTATACTGTCGAGCTCGGTTTGGATGATCGCGCAAACGGCAACGGTGCAAGGGATCATTACTGGAGAAGATCAAAACCCAATAGCCTTAGTTAGTATTTCTACGCAATCCGGTAAAGGAACAACGACAAACGAAAATGGTTTTTACAAGCTCAATGTTGCTGCTGGTGAACAAATTTCTCTAAGCTTTTCGCATATAGCACACAAAAATGCAGTGGTGTCCTTCAATCTTAAACCGAATACTACTACAGAATTTAATTTGGTTTTAAGTACCAATACAGCGCAAATTGGCGAAGTAATTGTACGCGCCAATAACGACACAAGGGTTCGGGGAGTAACCATCCTATCGCCAAAAACTATTCGCAACATTACTGGTGCTAATGCTGGAGTCGAAAACTTATTGCTAAGTCTTCCTGGTGTTAACTCAAACAATGAACTCAGCACACAATACGCCGTAAGGGGCGGCAATTATGACGAAAATCTAGTTTATGTCAATGGTATAGAAGTGTATCGACCCACGCTTATTCGCGCAGGTCAACAAGAGGGTTTAAGCTTTTTGAATACTGATTTAATACAAGAAGTATCGTTTAAGTCAGGTGGATTTGACGCCACCTACGGAGATAAACTATCATCAGTGCTTGATATCACGTACAAAACACCAAAGAAGTCGGAAGCCAGCATTGAAGCAAGTCTTATGGGAGGCAGTATTAGCTACGGCACCAAAAGAGGAAATTGGTCCGCTATTGCAGGAGTGCGCTACCGCGACAATCAACTTCTTGTAAACCAAAAGGAAACCGCTGCTCAGTATCAACCCTCTTTTATGGATATTCAAACCCTTGTCAATTACCAAAATAACAAGCGTTGGAATGTTCAGTTTTTAGGTTCTATATCTAGAAATGATTATCATTATGCGCCCCAAACAAGGCAAACTAACTTTGGTAGCATAGCAGAACCTAGAGCACTTTTGGTTTATTACCAGGGGCAAGAAAAAGATGTGTATCAAACCTATTTAGGTGCACTTAAAAGTACTTATCAGCCAAATGAACAAACAAAATATACGCTGACAACTTCGCTATATCACACAGCTGAACAAGAGTATTTTGACATACTAGCTCAATATTTACTTGGGACGCCTAGTACAGAAATTGGCTCTGAAAATCTTGGAGATATCCTTTATGCAGAAGGCGTCGGTAGTCAACACACACACGGCAGAAATGATTATGACGCATTGATTACTTCGGTCTCATTTTCCGGTCAGCACCAAAAAGAAAAGCACCAGTTTCGATGGGGAGTTAAATTGAAATCTGAAAATATTCGTGATCGGGTTGTTGAGTGGGAAAAAGTAGATTCTGCAGGTTTTTCAATCCGACCTCCTGCCCTACTTCCAAAAAATAATCAGCCATACAGCCCATTTGAAGGACCACTAGAATTGTTCAACAACATTAGGGCCACGCAGCAAACCACATTGAATAGAATCTCGGGGTACTTACAGTGGAATAACCGCTTTTTGATGGGCAAAAAAGTTGCTTGGTTATCGGCTGGAGTCCGGGTACACCACTGGACATTGAGTAATTTTAATAATGCGGGGAGTACGTTTGTCAGTCCTAGAGCACAACTGAGTTTACAACCGATCAAGAACCCAAACGTAGTTACGCGCATGTCTTTAGGCATGTACACGCAAGCGCCTTTTTACAGGGAGTTGCGTAACCGTTCTGGGCTGATTAATCCTGATGTAAAACCACAAAAATCCATTCATGCAGTACTCAGCCATGAGCGTACATTTGACTTATGGGACAGGCCCTTTGTCCTTCAATCTGCTGCCTACTTGAAAAAACTTTGGGATGTAAATCCATACACATTAGAAAATGTACGCATTCGTTATGCAGCAAACAACAACACCACTGCGAATGTTTATGGACTAGATTTAAGGTTGAATGGGGAGTTTGTGCCAGGTACAGAATCATGGATTAGTCTAGGCTTTTTGAATGCTCAAGAAAACCAAGACGGTAGAGGAAATATTCCTAGACCAACCGATCAGCGTATAAAATTCGCCATGTTGTTTCAGGACTATGTTCCCAGACTGCCGTTTTTAAAAATGAATCTAAACCTGGTGTACAACACTGGTCTTCCAGGGGGTTCGCCTAGCTATGCCGATCCCTATATCTATCAAAATAGACTACGCGATTACAAACGTGCAGACATTGGGTTCTTGTACATACTAAAAGACGATACTCGATTTAAAAATAGATTTAAAGCTTTTGAAGAACTTCAAATTGGTGTAGAGATATTTAATCTATTTGATGTTCAAAATGCGATCACCAATACATGGGTACGGGATGTGTATACACAGCGACAATTTGCCATTCCAAATTACATGACCCCAAGAGTCTTTAACCTAAAGTTAACTGCCCGATTCTAGCTATTTATGTACTCAACCAAAGTGGCGACAATGGTGTCTATTTCATCTTTGGTATTGTGCGTTGAAAACGACAAGCGGATGGAAGGCGATTCATTTTCCCTTTCTGAAAGCAAGTGTTGTAATACGTGAGATCCTGTCTCACTCCCCGACTGACAAGCACTTCCCTTAGAACAGCAAATCCCTTTTAAATCCATATGAAAAGCCAATAATTGCGCTTTTTTCTTGTCTATAGGCAAACGTAAACTCACAATCGTATGCGTGCTTTTCTCCAAGTTGTCACTAGCTCCGTTAAAAGATATACCCGGAATTTTTTCCTTAAGCAATCCAAGACAATAGGTTTTTAGTTCTTTTAGATAAGTAGTATCATTGGATAGGCTTTCATAGGCAAGTTTAAGTGCCATTTCCATGCCCACAATATCGTGTACCGCTTCTGTTCCTGCGCGCATTCCTCTTTCTTGTGCACCGCCCATAAGTAATGATCCCAATCCAGTTTTGCTACGTGCATACATAAAACCTACTCCCTTAGGTCCGTGAAATTTATGTGCAGCAGCAGCAGCAAAATCTATTGGAAGATCACCCAAATTTAGCGGAAAGTGGCCCACTACTTGAACCGTATCGGAGTGAAATAAAGCGTTGTGCTTGTGACACAGCCTTCCTATAGATTGAATATCAAGTATGGTTCCCACTTCATTATTGACATACATCAAACTAACCAACTTGGGCGCAGAAGTACGGGTTAATAGACGAACTAGATCTTCTAGATCTGGTGTCCCATCAGAATCAATGCTAACATAGTCCAGTTGGATAAGTCCTTGCTGGGCAAGGTGTTCTAATGGATGAAGAACGGCATGGTGCTCAATTGGCGAGGTAATGATGTGTTTGATCCCTAAATGGTGTACAACTCCTTGAAGCACTGTATTATCAGCCTCTGTTCCACCTGAAGTAAAAATAATTTCTTTGGGCAAAACGCCCAACTTATGCGCAATGAATTTACGAGCAGATTCTACCTTTGCCCTTGCTGTACGACCAATGGCATGCACTGAAGATGGATTGCCGTAACAGGAGTTAAGTGTCTGATGCATGACCGTTGCCACTTCCGGGGAAATAGCTGTAGTAGCTGCATTATCGACATAAATTAATTCCATAGAATTAATTTTTTTCAAATAACATTAGGGTATTGATAATAAGCTGAACAGCCTCTAAAAGTTCATCTTCTGTGATAACCAGAGGCGGGGCAAATCGGATTATGTTCCCATGGGTTGGTTTTGCCAACAAACCGTTATCGCGAAGGGCTAGACAAATATTCCAAGCAGTATCACTTTCTGGAGTATCGTTAATCACCAAAGCATTCAGCAACCCTTTTCCACGGACTAAACGCACTACAGAACTAGTTGCTGCATAACGTTCAAGTTTTTCTCTAAAAAGCATTCCTAAATCATACGATTTGGATGCTAAATCTTCTTCAACCACAATTTCCAAAGCAGCCTGAGCAATTTTACAGGCGAGCGGATTGCCACCAAATGTAGAACCGTGCTCTCCAGGCTTGATACACATCATCACCTCATCGTCTGCCAATACAGCTGAAACGGGAAAAACCCCACCAGAAAGTGCTTTCCCCAAAATCAAAACATCAGGACGTGCTTCTTCATAATCTGTTGCAAGCATTTTTCCTGTTCGTGCTATTCCCGTCTGTACCTCATCTGCAATAAAAAGTACGTTGTATTTGTCGCAAAGGCTACGTACACCAGCTAAATAACCTTCATCAGGGACAACAACACCCGCCTCACCTTGTATCGGCTCTACCATAAATGCGCAAACATTAGGGTCTTTGCATTCATTTTCTAATGCAGCTAAATCGTTGTACGGAATTAAATCATAGCCGGGCATATATGGACCAAAATCCTTGTAAGAACTTGGGTCGTCTGAGCTAGAAATAGCAGCAAGTGTACGCCCCCAAAAGTTTCCATTTGCAAAAATAATCCGCGCCTTATTTTCTGGAATTTGCTTTTTTAAATACCCCCACTTTCGTGCTAATTTATTAGCTGTTTCACCCCCTTCAACCCCTGTATTCATCGGTAGTACCTTATCGTATCCAAAAAGTTGGGTAATGTACTGTTCGTAAGTACCCAAAACATCGTTGTGAAAAGCTCTAGAGGTAAGCGTTAATCGGGCAGCCTGATCGTTTAGTGCAGCGATTATTTTTGGATGACAATGACCCTGATTAACAGCTGAATAGGCAGATAAAAAATCGTAATACTTTTTTCCTTCAACATCCCAAACAAAAACCCCTTCCCCCTTGGATAGGACTACAGGCAATGGATGGTAGTTGTGTGCCCCGTATTCGTTCTCCAGGGCTATAAAATGGTTGGTATCAAGTACTTTTGCTTTCATGATGCACAAAAGTAGCAAAGCCCATGTCAATAAAAAAGCTAAATCTTGGTTTGGTAAACTTTTTCAATAAACTGAATAAGTTCCCTATACCCTTTTCGAGATAAAATTAGCCTATGGTCATTGAGTAGCGTGCAGATGTATTGCACATTGCGGTGGATCGTTTTGATGGCAGAGACATTGATAATACAGGTTTTTCCAGCGCGAAAAAAATATGCTTTTTGGTAATTTTCTTCCATCTGCATTAAGGTTTGGCTAACAAGTATATGCGCTCCTTTATTGTGATGGCGCATGACCACCTTACATCTAGAACTCGACTTGATGCTTTCTACCGATAAAATATCTGCTGTATCAACAAAATCAATAGCCCCTTTATTGATCAACGGCAGTCGCTGTTTAGACGTTTCTGTATTGTGCTTCATTTCGGAAAATAAAGAAGCATCGAAAACATGTTGATCCTCTTTTCCATTTAATCTGTGTTTGATTTTATCAACTGTATTAATTAAGTTTTGAATTTCTAAGGGCTTGAGCAAATAGTCAACCACTTGATATCGGATTGCATGAAGCGCGAACTCGTCATGAGCTGTACACAAAACAACCTCCAGACCCTCATGACCAACAGCGTCCAACACGTCAAATCCACTACCTACATCCAATACAATATCTAAAAACAGGATATCTGGCTTGTTCTTTTTTAAGTAAGCGATAGCTTTATTTTTTTTGGTATGTGCAGCTACTAGTTTAATATCAGGACAGTACTTTTCTAAATAATAAGAGAAAAGTGCGATATTGCGGGCTTCATCATCAACAACTACGGCTGTGTAGACAAGTAAGAAAATTTGGAATTCAATAATAAAACTTTTTTAAAAAAAATTTAAACAATTGTTTAAATGTTATTATTTAAATAAATGATTTCTCCATCATGAAACACATTACCAGCACACAGAATAAAGAAATAAAAAGACTAATGTTGTTGCAGTCCAAATCAAAAGTTCGACGTGCTGAAAAACAATTTATTGTAGAAGGAAGGCGAGAATTACAGCTTGCGCAATTGGCTGGATATGAAGTTTTAAATATGTATTGGTGTCCTGAACTGTTTTCAGCAGAAGAGTTTGCCCTTTGGAAGCAACAGCTAACACCCAATCTAGAGCCCACTACTTTAACCCAAGAAGTATATCAAAAAATAGCTTTTCGCGAAAGTACGGAAGGGGTCATAGCTGTTTTGCGTCAAAACGATGATACGCTCGAACACTATCGGCCCGCAAAAAACGCCTTGATTGTTGTGTTGGAATCTATTGAAAAGCCTGGGAATCTAGGTGCAGTATTACGTACAGCTGAAGCTACAGCCGTAGATGCTGTACTGGTTACCGAACAACATACCGATATTCACAATCCCAATGTAATTCGTTCTAGCGTTGGCGGATTTTTTGCTACACCTATTTTTGTTTGCAGCAATGAACAGGCAAATGCCTTTTTGTTAAAAAACAACATCCCGACCTATGCTGCTGTATTGCAAAAAAGCATTTCCTACACAGCAGCAGAATTCAGCCTGTCAACAGCAATTGTTCTGGGTAGTGAAGCAAAGGGACTAAGCGACTATTGGTTGCAAAATCATATTACACCCATAAAGATACCCATGCTGGGGCAAGTAGACTCGCTTAATGTGTCCGTGGCCGCAGCCGTTTTACTCTACGAAATTCAACGTCAGCGTAATGTGTAATTTTTGTATCTTTAACAGATGGCAACGAAAGAGGTTAGCGAAAACACGCTGATTGCGCAGGAATACAAAAACTTACTGCGTAACACCTATCTTTCGTTATCTGAAAAAGACAAAAAACTCATCCGACTGGCTTTTGAGACAGCTGTAGATGCCCACAAAGATCAGCGTAGAAAAAGTGGCGAGCCTTATATTTTACACCCAATTGCTGTAGCGCAAATTGTTGCGGATGAGATTGGACTTGGAGCCACTTCCATAGCTGCTGCTCTACTCCATGATGTGGCAGAAGACACATCGCTTACACTCGACGACATTGAATTAATGTTTGGTAAAGAAGTGGCGAAAATTGTGGATGGCTTGACAAAAATCTCCAAACTAAGTAAAGACAAGCGAGTTTCCGTTCAAGCAGAAAACTTTAAAAAAATGCTGTTGACCATGAACGACGATGTTCGGGTTATTCTTATCAAAATAGCAGATCGATTGCACAATATGATGACGCTCGAATTTATGCCTGAGGAAAAGCAAGTAAGAATAGCCTCTGAGACACTCTATATCTATGCGCCTCTAGCCCACCGCGTTGGCATGTACAACATAAAATCACAATTAGAGGATTTGGGGTTGAAATTTACCGAGCCCGAGGTGTTTGCAGATATAGAGCGTAAAATTAAAGACAGTGAAGAAGAGCGCCTTGAATACATCAAACATTTCAAGGAAGAATTGCAAAATCACTTGGGAAAAGAACGCATTCAATTTGAAATTGAGGGAAGATTTAAAAGCATCTACTCTATTCGAAAAAAGATGCAACTGAAAAACAAACGTTTTAATGAAGTTTTTGATCGTTTTGCAGTACGCATCATCTACAAGTCTACACCAAAAAACGAAAAGTTTTTGGCGTGGAAAATTTATTCCATTGTTACCGATCATTTTCAACCCAACCCAACGCGATTACGCGACTGGATATCTTCGCCAAAATCTACAGGCTATGAGGCCTTACACATTACGGTAGTTGGCCCGGGAAGCAAATGGGTTGAGGTGCAAATTCGGTCAAAGCGAATGCACGAAATTGCTGAAAAAGGATACGCAGCACACTTTAAGTACAAGCACGGAAGTAAAGATGAAGGTGGAATGGAGCTCTGGCTAAACAGGCTTAGAGAGGTGCTAGAATCACAAGAGGCCGATGCCGTAGATTTTGTAAAAGAATTTAAACTGAATCTATACGCAAGTGAAATATTTGTGTTTACGCCCATGGGAGATTTAAAATCCCTGCCAAAAGGAGCTACGCCTGTAGACTTTGCCTTTGCCATACATAGCGAGGTTGGCGAAAAAACGAGAGGTGCACGTGTAAATGGGAAAATCGTTCCCTTAAACCACCCCCTAAACAGTGGTGATCAGGTAGAGATTATCACCTCTGAAGCGGCAAAACCAAGTACAAGTTGGCTTGACTTTGTCATCACGGCAAAAGCCCGTTCGGCCATCCGTACCTCACTTAGGACTGAAGAGCGATTAATCGCAGATGAAGGAAAAGAGTTGCTGCGTCGCAAGCTCCGTCAAATGAAATTTAAGTTTGGTGACCGCATCATCAATGCCATGATTACTTATTTTAAGCTTAAAACGAGTCTCGATCTCTATTACCGCATTGGAATTGGTACCATTGACAACAAAATGCTGAAAAAATTTGCTGCTGAAGAAAACAACCGTTTCTGGCAATTATTTCGAAGAAGACCTACAGATAAGGCTAAGCCAAAAAGTACAGATGCGAACCAAGTATCTTCGTTTTATGATATGTTGGTGTTTGGCAAGAACCAAGAAACCTTGGATTATACACTAAGCCCCTGTTGTTCGCCTATCCCTGGTGACGGGGTTTTTGGGTTTGTTTCGATTAATGATGGAATTAAAGTGCATAAAAATGAATGCCCGAATGCTATTAGCCTGCATTCAAACTACGGCTACCGCATCATCAATGCAAAGTGGATAGATTCATCAAAAGGATTTTTTACGGGAATTATTCGGCTTTCAGGTATTGACAGACTTGGTTTGGTCAACGAAGTAACCCACCTTATTTCAAATGCACACAATGTAGATATACTGCAAATACAATTTGATACCGAAAATGGGACCTTTACGGGGCAAATTAAACTTCATGTGCGCCATGCTTCAACCCTACATATGTTAATCAACAAGCTTGAAAAAATAACAGGCATCGATAAAGTAGTACGAGATTAAACTCTGTTCCCTATCTTTGTTTTTTGGGCTTCATCAATATGAAAAACGAATTCGAAATAGTTAAAAATGTATTTGTCCAATTTTTGGATAGCAACGGGCATCGAAAGACACCCGAACGCTTTGCCATTTTGGAAGAAATATACTTAAGCGATGAGCACTTTGATATCGAATCGTTGTATATAAAAATGAAAAACAAAAACTATCGTGTGAGCCGTGCTACTCTGTACAATACCATAGAATTGCTTTTGGCTTGTGGCCTAGTGCGCAAACACCAATTTGGGTTACAGCATGCCCAATACGAGAAATCGTATTTCGACAAGCAACACGATCACGTAATACTAACCGATTCTGGTGACGTCAAAGAATTTTGCGATCCGCGTATTCAAGCAATCAAAAAAACAATCGAAGAAGTTTTTGAAATTGACATACACGCACATTCACTTTATTTTTACGGGACCAAAAAAAACGCTAACTAAATATTCATGGCCATTGACTTACTCCTAGGCTTACAATGGGGCGACGAAGGAAAAGGCAAAATTGTAGATGTACTGACCAAAAAGTACGACATTATTGCGCGATTCCAAGGCGGACCCAATGCAGGACACACCCTCGAATTTGAAGGGATTAAACACGTTTTACACACCATTCCCTCAGGAATTTTTCATCCACAGGCCACTAACCTTATTGGTAATGGCGTGGTCATCGACCCCGTGATTTTTAAACAAGAGCTGGATAATTTAGCTCCATTTAACATTGACATAAAACGTTCGTTGCTCATCTCGCGCAAAGCACACCTCATTTTGCCCACACACCGCTTGCTGGATGCAGCTTCTGAACTGGCAAAAGGAAAAGCAAAAATTGGTTCGACCTTAAAGGGAATTGGACCAACTTATATGGACAAGACTGGTCGAAACGGGATACGCGTTGGGGACATTGAATTGCCAAAATGGAAAAAAACATACAGTGCACTTCGAAACAAACACCTAGCTATGATTGGAAATATGAAAGTCGATTTAGATTTTGATATCGATCAGCTAGAGGAGAATTTTTTTGCAGCAGTAGCGCACATGAAACAAACCATAGCCTTTATCGACAGTGAAGAATTCCTTAGCCAAGCCCAAAAAAGCGAAGAGCGAATCTTGGCTGAAGGAGCACAGGGTTCATTGTTGGATATCGATTTTGGCACTTATCCCTTTGTGACCTCATCTAACACTACTGCTGCTGGTGCATGTACAGGTTTAGGAGTAGCGCCAAATAAAATTGGGGAAGTATACGGGATTTTTAAGGCTTACACCACACGCGTGGGCAGCGGACCATTTCCTACTGAGCTTTTCGACGAAATAGGCGAAACCATGGGGCGTGTAGGGCATGAATTTGGCGCCACTACAGGTAGAGCCCGTAGATGTGGCTGGTTGGATCTAGTCGCCTTGCGCTATGCCGTAGAAATAAATGGGGTAACCCAACTCATGATGATGAAAGGAGATGTGCTTTCTGGATTTGATGAACTCAAGGTATGTACAGCTTACAACTACAGAGGAAAAACAATCGAGCATCTCCCCTATTCGCTAAATGCTGATGAGCTAAAGCCAATTTATAACTCATTTTCTGGTTGGGAAGAAGACCTAACCATCATGCGTGATGCTGGTGAATTGCCTGATTCCTTGCAAAAATACATAGCATTTATTGAAGACTTTGTACAAGTGCCTATCAAAATAGTATCCGTCGGGCCCGATCGAAGCCAAACCATTTTTCGTACCACTGAATAAAAAGCCATGAAGACTGCTTGGTATTCTTGGGTTCTTTTACTGATTACTTGTACTGCTTGGGCGCAAGAAAAAGAAATTGAGATTCGGCGAGCAGGCTCTTTCCAGTTAGACCAAGAAAACTTTCCCGGAGCCAATATCTTAACGCGTAGCGCTACTGAGCAAGTATATCTTGTGCATGAAGGAATGGATGTCTGGGCAGACAAGGCTTTTTTCTATAAAAAAGAAAATCGTTTTGATGCCTTGGGTAACGTTCACATACAGCAGGGCGATAGCTTATTATTAACTGGAAAAAAAGTAAGCTACGACGGAAAGACTAAAGTGGCAGTGGCAAAAGAGAAGGTGTATCTTGATAATAAAGATATGATACTGGAAACGGATACGCTCTATTTTGACCGAACCAATAACAAAGGTTTCTATCCAGCTAAAGGAATCGTTTATGACAGCCTTACCACCATTGAAAGCAAACGCGGAACCTATCTTTCAGATAATAAAAAATATGTATTTGAACAAGAAGTAGTCATTACTCACCCTGACTTTACACTGACTTCCGCAAGAATGGATTTTTACACGGATTCAAAACATGCTTTTTTTTATGGTCCAACCACTATTGTTGGAGAAGATTATTTAGTGAATTGCCGTCAAGGATTTTACAACACAAACGAAAAAGTGGGGTATTTTAAAAAAAAGGCGTCCATTGATTACAACAACCGGAATATCATTGGGGACAGCATTTACTTTAACGATGCCAAACAATACGCTGCAGCAACGCAAAATATTCGCATTACCGACACCATTAACAACTCATTTATTGAAGGAAATTACGGCGAGGTATTTAAAGCTAAAGACTCTGCTATGGTAACCCATCGTGCGGTTGCCATCAATCTTGTTGAAAAGGATTCTTTGTATATCCATGCGGATACACTAATTGCTACGGGACCTCCCGAAGCCCGAATCATAAGAGGTTTTTACGATGCCCGGATCTTTAAACGAGATCTTAGTGGAAAAACAGACTCCATTCATTTTAATCAAAAAACAGGTCGCGCCAAACTGATTCGTCGGCCCATTAGTGAACGAGAAATTCAATTTCTAACTCCACAAGAAATTGCGGCCAAGAATCCAATTCTTTGGTCGAGCAAAAGTCAGATGACAGGAGACGAAATCCACCTTACAATCGACACTGAAAAAGAAGTTTTGGATTCGTTGATGATTTACAACAATGCCTTTATCATTGAAAAAGATACACTGAACGAGGTAAACTTTAATCAAGTAAAAGGCTTGCAACTTAGGGGAAAGTTTGACGGGCGAACGCTGAAGACAGTACATATAAGGCAAAATACGGAGATGCTTTATTATCTATATGATGATGAAACACTAGATCTTATTGGCATTGATAAAGCCATCTGCAGTGCTATACGTATTGACTTTGAAGCTAGCGCAATCGATAAAGTAACCTTCTTTACAAATCCAGATGTAGTAGTATACCCAGAAGACGATTTACCACCCAATGCACGGCAATTGCTTGGCTTTAATTGGCGAGAAGACGAGCGTTTGTACAGCAAAGAAGATTTGTTTGATGCTGTAGATCTAGACCCCTTTATTAAACTAAAGCCTCCATCCCTTTTGCCACAATTAGAACGATTTGTTCAATAGCGCTATGAATCAGTTAAATCAGTTTTTTAAGCTTCATCAAGCGCAGACGACACCCTATCCAATGGGGCTGACAATAAAGCGTGCAAAAGGGTGCTACCTCTATGATCAAAACAATAAAAGATACTTGGATTTGGTTGCTGGCGTATCGGCTTGCAGCCTAGGGCACAGACACCCCAAGGTTGTACGCGCCATACGAAAGCAGTTAGGTAAATATCTGCATGTAATGGTATACGGAGAGTTTGTTCAAAAGGAACCCGTCTTACTCAGCGCCCTGTTGGCTGACCATTTACCCGACCCACTCGACACCACCTACCTGACTAATTCGGGAACCGAAGCTATAGAAGGGGCTATCAAATTAGCCAAAAGAGTAACAGGACGTGCCGAAATTATCGCTGCCAAAGATGCCTATCACGGCAATACCATGGGGGCCATGAGTGTTATGGGCTATGAGCCAAGAAAAAGCGCATACCGTCCTCTAATTCCAGGAACACGCTTTATCCCTTTTAATGAGCCTAAGGCTTTAGAACACATAACCCAACAAACAGCGGGTGTAATATTGGAAACCATTCAAGGAGGAGCTGGGTTTTTACAACCAGAAAACAACTACTTAAAACAAGTAAAAAAACGCTGTGAAGAGGTAGGTGCTTTGCTGATTTTGGATGAAATCCAACCTGGAATTGGACGCACTGGCAAGCTATTTGCCTTTATGGACCACAACATAGTACCGGACGTATTGGTCATTGGAAAAGGACTTGGAGGAGGAATGCCTGTAGGTGCATTTGTAGCTGCACAGCACCATATGGCTACGCTCAAAGAAGCTCCAGCGCTTGGGCACATCACTACTTTTGGCGGACATCCAGTGATTGCTGCGGCATGCAGAGCTACATTAAACACTATTTTATCTAGTAAATTAATCGAGCAAACTACCAAAAAAGAGGCACTTATTCGCACATTATTGGTCCATCCAAAAATTAAGGAAATCAGAGGAAAAGGTTTGATGATAGCGCTTATAATGGAGGATGCAAACACTGCACAAAACCTTGTTAAAGAGGCACTTAAAAAAGGTTTACTTCTGTTTTTTTTACTTTTTGAACCAAAAGCTGTACGCATAACACCTGCCTTAACTATTAGTGAAAAACAGCTCAAAAAGGCCTGTAAGATTATTCGCAATATATTGGATGAAGCTAGCTGTTAATTATTTTGTTGACAAGTGCATCAACTTTATCCAAAAAGCAAACAACTCTTGATTAGCTTTATATTATAAACCAGTATATGGATTTTTCATTTGGTGATTACTCCGATTTACCGGTCTCTCGTTTTGAGTCCATGCTAAAAACGAATGAGATTCAATTCTTCGACGCGACTGAGTTTGAGGAAATTGGGCAGTACTACATTGAAATAGCTAATTTAAGCATGGCCAAAAAAGCAATTGAGTTAGGGCTAAGCCAACATCCCGAATCCGCTGAGCTTACATTGCTGTTGGTTGAATACTATATTTTAACAAACATCTACGACGAAGCAGCTGTGCTGTTAGAAAACTTACTTTCGTTGGAGCCATTTAATGAATTTGCGCACCAACATATGGCGGTTATTTTGTCAAAAAGAAACCTTCACGAGGAGGCAATTGAATCGCTCAAAAAAGGATTGTCTTATGCTACAGACAAATATGAGTTTTATTCTCTTTTGGCCATGGAATACTTGTACCTAGACCACTATTTTATGGCCAAAGAGTACTTCATTAAGTGTCTTGAGGAGGATATTCGCGATAATCATGCGTTGTACAACATCATATATTGTTTTGAGTCATTAAAAGATATTGATGGCGCTATCGCCTACATGAATGAGTTTTTAAACAAAGATCCCTATAACGAAGTTGCATGGCATCAGTTGGGCAGACAATACATAGCCAAAAAAATGTATGATCAAGCCATTACAGCTTTTGACTTTGCCATTATTTGTGATGAGGCGTTTATTGGTGCCTATCTTGAGCTAGGAAAGGCACTCGAGCACTTAGGTCGTTACAACGAAGCTATAAATCATTACGAAATAACCTTGGGAATAGATGACCCAACGGCTTTTGCTTTGTTACGAATTGGAGAATGTCACTTAAAGTTAGGGAACGAAACCCTCGGCCTGAAGTTTCTAAAGAAAGTCATACACGAGGATCCTTTGCTTGACAAGAGCTGGATAGCTTTGTGTACGTATTTCATGGAAAAAAATGCCTACGCCAAGGTACTACACTATGTTCGCAAAGCGGTTAAGATAGATAACACACATGTTCGCTATTGGCGATTTTATGCGCAAGCAAATAAGGCTTTAGGGTTACTAGAAGAAGCAAATAGTGGCTATGAATCGCTTGTTAATCTTGGGAATTACGAAGTGCAAACTTGGCTAGACTGGTCTAGTGTATTGTTGGAAATGCAAGAATACGACAAAGGCATCCAAGCCCTACTACAAGGACTAGAGTTCCACCCTGACAACAGCCGACTTCATTATATGTTGGCAGGCTTTTACATGATGCAAGCTAAAGGAAATGAAGCATCATTTTTTCTCAAAAATGCATATGCCATCAACCCAAATGACTTAGAGGTGTTTTATGAATCATTTCCAACCTCTAGGACTGCTCCATTAGTGAAAAATACGCTCTCGCTTTCCTAACAGATTTAGCGGTATATTGTAGTTTTGTCCTATGGGAAAATCATACCTAAACATTTTTGTCATTTACCTTAAAGGCTTGACCATGGGTGCTGCTGACATCATCCCTGGAGTTTCTGGGGGTACAATTGCCTTAATTACCCATATATATGAACGACTTATTCGAGCTATAGACAATGTTTCATTTTCACACATAAAACAATTATTTGGTCCGGACAGGCGCGCAGCATGGAAGGCCTTAGACGGAAGCTTTTTACTTCCGCTTGCATTGGGAATTGGCACAAGCATTTTACTTCTTAGTGGAATCATTGAATGGCTGCTCCAGTCCTACCCAATCCCCCTTTGGGCGTTCTTTTTTGGGCTAATTCTCGGTAGTTCTTTTATACTTAAAAGGTCCATTACGCACTGGAACATCGGTACTTATGCTGCCTTTGTGGTAGGTATAATTGTAGCGTTTGGTGTTGGGTTACTGGCACCAAGTAGCGGATCTGAAAGCCTACTTTATCTCTTTTTTTGTGGAATGCTGATTGTGATAGCGATGATACTTCCTGGAATTTCAGGCGCTTTTATTCTTGTGCTTCTCGGAGCGTATGAGACCGCTTTAGAAACCGTATCAAAGCTTAAACATTTAGATCCCGATGGACTGCTCATTTTTGCGGTAATGGCCAATGGTGGACTTATCGGGTTAAAATTATTTTCTCGGGGATTGAATTGGCTGTTTTCTTACCACAAAAACACTGTACTGGCAGCTATGACCGGCTTTTTGATCGGATCGTTGTATAAAGTTTGGCCATGGAAATTAGTCACAGCTTATTTCGAAAACAGCGATGGTGTCTTGGAACCGCTTACTACAAAAGCCATACTGCCCCAATTTGGAAATCCAAGCCAATTGCTTGAAGTAGCGCTCATCTGTTTTGGACTTGCGTTACTCATATTGTTTAGTTTAGAAAAAATGAGCAAAAGAAACGCTAATGCATAATCGTTCGCTTTCAGATTACGGATTATTACTTCTCAAAGGAGTGGCGATGGGTATTGCCAACAAAATTCCTGGTGTTTCTGGCGGTATTGTAGCTGTAGTAACTGGATTTTACAAAGAACTTATTTTTTCATTTCAACGCTTAAACTTTAAAGCTATTTCACTTCTTTTCCGCGGAAGACTACGCACATTTTGGCAATACATCAACGGACGTTTTTTGCTAACCCTATTCCTAGGAGTTATTGTAAGTTATTTTACACTTTCACTTATTTTAGATGTTGCTTTGACTACATATCCAGCCTATGTATGGGCGCTGTTTTTTGGACTAGTTCTGGCATCTGCCCTATTGCTTTTTCGAAATTACAAGACTTGGAATCCCAAAACCATCGCCTTTGCCCTAATTGGGCTTGCTGTTGGCGTTGGACTTAGCATTTTGTCTCCATCGGAAGAAAATACAAAAATTGGTTATGTTTTTTTGTGTGGAGTTGTTAGTATTATTGGGATGACTCTGCCTGGGCTTTCTGGATCATTTCTTCTCATACTAATGGGCAATTATTCACTGTTGCTTGTTGATGCTGTCAATGCTTTTGGCCGTTTTCTGGTAAGTCCCTTTTATGAAATGTCCATTAGTGCTAGTGATCGTCAATATGCGTTGTTGTTTGGTGTGTTCCTCGCAGGCTCTTTGGTGGGCATCAGCAGCTTATCTGCGATAATTCATAAAATTCAGGAACGAGCAAACGACATACTTCAAGCCGTGCTTCTCGGTTTTGTCGTAGGCTCACTATTTATTCTCTGGCCAACAAACAGAATTGAAGACAAGTCCATCCTATACACTCAGCAGCAGTATGGTTGGATGATTTTTTGGGGTGTTGTGGGATTGGTCGTAGTTTTACTTTTAGATTATTATGAGCGAAAAAAATAAACAGCGTTTTGGTCTTTTGGGTAAAGCCATTGATTACTCCTTTTCTAGAACTTATTTTAAAGAAAAGTTCAAAAGAGAGAATCTAGATTATTGTTCCTATGAAAACTTTGATTTGCCGCATCTAAATGATTTTGCAAAACTGTTGAAACAAGAAAGCATCAAAGGGATGAACGTGACCATCCCATACAAACAAGAAGTAATACCCTATTTAGATCATCTTGACCCTGTTGCCAAAGAAATTGGCGCTGTGAACACTATTGTTTTTGATGATGATGGAAGTACTACAGGGTATAATACCGACTACATCGGATTTAAAGAGAGCATAGAACCCTTGTGCGGAGAATCAGTTAAAAAAGCGTTAGTTTTAGGAACGGGAGGCGCTTCAAAAGCTGTCGTTTACTGTCTGGAAAAAATGGGCATACAGGTACAGTATGTATCACGGCAGCCATCTGAAAGTGCCATTTCATACGAGATGCTTGGCCCACAACACTATACGGAATATACATTGATTGTGAATTGCACTCCTTTAGGGACCTTTCCTGACGTGAACAAAAAACCGCCAATTGATTACACTAAAATTGGGAAAAAGCATATTTTATTTGATTTGATCTATAATCCTGAAATGACAGCCTTTATGAGGGCAGGCAAAGAGCACGCTGCTGTAGTGGCCAATGGTGCTTCCATGCTTGTGGGCCAGGCAGAAGCATCTTGGAAATTATGGAATAGCTAATATTTTTTGGAGCCATTCCGAGAAATTGTATATTCGAACTGATATTTAAATCATTTACTATGTTGGAAATTACCGACAACGATTTGCCACAAGCAAACGAAGAAAACGCAAGCGAAAATGCTTCTAACCTTGATAAAAAGCCCACAAGCGAAGACACAACAGCTGATGACGCCTTAAATCCTACGGAGGAAAAAACAGTCAAATCCCCTAAAAAAAAGACAAAAGAAAAGGAAGTAGAAAAAGTAGCTACTGCTACTGACGAGCAAACAAGTATTGCTGAGGAAAAGAAAAAAGAAGAAGAGCCTAAAAAACCCGAAGAAGAAACGAAAGTTGAGGAATCTAAACCCACTGAAATAAAACTTAAGGGCGAAAAAAGTGAAGCGTTCAAAACAGAAGACCTGGAAGCCATGGAGCCAGAGGAGCTTGTGGAACACTTCAGTACTACATTAAAAAAAGAATCCATACATAGCGCAAAGCCTGTCGTGGAATCGATCATGAAAGTTTTTGATAAAAAAATGAGTGCGTTGGCGCAAGAAAAAAAAGAAGCTTTTGTTGCCAGTGGAGAAAATCCTGATGCATTCTATTTTAATCCACCCATTAAAAAAACTTATCAAGAGTTGGTGCGCCGTTATAAATCAGATCGAAGCACCTACTACAAAAGCAAAGAAGAACAACAGAGAAAAAATCTAGCACAACGCCTCGAATTAATAGAAGAGTTAAAAGGACTGATTAATGTTGAGCAAGAGATTAAAGAAACCTACAAACAGTTTAAAGACTTACAAAAAAGGTGGAAAGAAACGGGACAAGTACCACGCATGCAAGCCAATAATGTATGGAAAACTTATCACCATCATGTAGGAATATTTTATGATTTCTTACATCTTAACAGAGATTTACGCGAACTGGATTTTAAATTTAATCTTGAGCAAAAACTAAAAATATGCGAGCATGCCGAGGCGCTTGCGAGTATGGAAGATATTTCTAAGGCATTTCGACAGCTGCAAACACTTCACAAAAAATGGAAAGATGAGTTGGGCCCCGTTGATAAAGAACACAGCGAAGAGGTCTGGGAACGATTTAGTAATGCAACAAAAATCATTCACGATAAGCGCAGATATTTTCTTAAAAATCAAGATGAAGTTTTTGAGGTAAACTTGATTAAAAAACAATCGCTGATTGCGCAAATGCATGAATTGTTAACTCAGGAGTTTACTGAAAAAACAAACATCCATAACTTCAGCAAAACCTTTGAAAGTTTAAAGGAATCCTTCTTTGAAATTGGCCGTGTCCCGTCCAAAAAAAGGGATGATTTATGGGCTGAGTTTAAAAAATGTTCGCGTGCCTACAACAAAAAACGCGCACACTATTACAAAGCACTTAAAAAGACTTTTGCGCAAAATCTAGCCAAGAAAAGAGCCTTAATTGAAACTGCTGAAAAATTAAAAGACAGTGAAAATTTTTCGGAAACAACGCCCAAAATAATTGCCCTACAAAAGCAATGGAAAGAAATTGGTCCAACACACAGAAAAGACACCAATAAGGTCTGGCAAGAATTTAGAGCTATCTGCGACGAGTACTTCAACGGGATGCACAATCAAAAAAACAAAAACTTTGAAGAGGAAAAAGAAAACCTATCAAGGAAGAAATCTTTGTTGACTACCTTTAAGAAAAGTATTGAAGCTGCAGAAACAAAAGATGCTCCGCTCGATGTCGACGGCTTTATAAACAGTTGGAATAGCATTGGTGCAGTTCCACGACGAGAAGCTAAGATTGAACACGAACGCAATCGTATAGTAGAAAAAGCTTACAAAGCCTCTGGAATGTCTAAGAACGAAATCGTTCAAAAGAGCTATCAAAACAAGTTAGCTACTATGCAGGGTAACCAAGAAGGGATAAAGAAGGAAATTTGGTCCATTAACAGACAAATGGATGAATTAAAACAAGAGATTATTCAGCTGGAAACCAATCTACAATTCTTCGGAACCAATCAAGATAAAAATCCAATTGTGATAAAAGTTTTAGAAGATATTGCGAAAATTCAAGATCGATTGGATCGGTTAAAAGAGAAAAAGCGATTGGTAAAATCCATTAAAACAGACTAACCGACAGATTTTTTGGCTGCCGCCCATAAGTCTTCCCAAGCATCGTTGCTTAGCTCACTTAGCGTCATATTCTGTTCTTTTGCCAGCACTTCCATTTGCTCGAAACGTTTTCGAAAACGGATATTTGTAGAGGCAAGAGCATCGTCGGGGTTAACACCTAAAAAACGGGCATAATTGACAAGCGAAAAAAATACATCGCCCAACTCAGAGGTAATTCGCTGCTTATTTCCATTTTCAATCTCTTGTTCTAGCTCTGTCAACTCTTCGTTTATCTTGTCTCGAACTCCGCTTATTGAATCCCAGTCAAAGCCTATTCCAGCAGCCTTATCTTGCATTCTACTGGCCATGATCATACTCGGAAGTCCCTTAGGCACTCCCGCCAATACGCCTTTAGTACCTTCTTTAAGTTTGAGCTGTTCCCAGTTTTTTTTAACCTCTTCCTCATTAGCTACAGTCAAATCTCCATAAATATGTGGGTGGCGTTGGATAAGCTTATCAGAAATAGCTGATGCCACATCTCCTATATCAAAGTTGTTTTGCTCACTTCCTATTTTGGCATAAAAGAGAATATGAAGCAAAATATCGCCTAATTCATTTTTTATTTCATCTGTATCTTCCTCTAAAAGTGCCTCGCTCAACTCATAAGTTTCCTCAATAGTAAGATGGCGTAGTGACTGGAAAGTTTGTTTTTTGTCCCAAGGGCATCCTGCGCGCAACTCGTCCATGATGGTAAGTAAACGATCTAAGGCTTTTAACTGTTTGACGCGCTCTTGATTCATTAGCGTGCAGTTGGTTTGCCTGGAAAACGCATGGGGTAGTCTGCTTGAATATTCCCACGCGAAATTTTAGCTAGTCGGGGTTTAAGTAGTTTTTTCTTTAAAGGACCTAGCTTATCTGTAAATAAAATTCCTTCAATATGATCGAACTCATGTTGTACAATTCGTGCTGCTAATCCTGTAATTTCTTCTTCAATATACTCAAACTTTTCATTGAAATACGATAGCTCAATAGTCGATAATCGGCTAACATCTTCACGAATATCCGGAATACTAAGGCAACCTTCGTTAAATGTTTCATTTGACCCTGAATACGAGTGAATTTCGGGGTTTATGAATACTTTTTTAAAGGATTTTAGCTCTCTTCTTTCGATAAAATCTAGGCTATCTTCATTGGCAAAAGGACTACCGTCAACAATAAAAAGACGAATAGATTCACCAATTTGAGGAGCCGCCAAGCCTACGCCATGTGCCGCATACATCGTCTCCCACATATCTTCGATTAACTTGTCAAGATTTTTGTATGCCTTATCAATAGGCGCTGCTTTTTGTTTCAATACAGGATCTCCGTAAGCTACTATTGGTAGAATCATATGCTTTTGTGTTGTTCTAAATATCCTTGCAAGATAAGCGTTGCGCTTATTTTGTCAATAACTTCTTTCTTTTGACGAATCTTTTTTGGTGCTCCACCTTCGATAAGTGATCGTTGAGCCATTTTGGATGTAAAGCGTTCATCTTGGCGAACCAAAGTTAAGGATGGGAACTGCGCAGCTACTTCAAGAAGGAAAGCCGCAATTTCTGCTTCAATACTTGAGACAGTGTTATCGCGTTGTTTGGGCTCACCTACAACTAAGGTTGTAACCTCTTCCCTACTCATATAGTCAAGCAAAAAAGAAAGCAAGGTATTAGGTGAAACAGTGTCCAAGCCAAAGGCACATGTTTGTAAGGGGTCTGTTACCGCTACACCACAACGCTTTGTTCCGTAATCAATGGCCATAATTTGTCCCATTAGGCAAATGTAGGCATGAATTTTTGGAATTCCTTAAATGGTTTTGGTCTCAAGGCTGTATCTTTGAAAAAAAATAAACATGAGTAGAGAAATTATCGAAGCAGCTTGGGAAGACCGAGCTTTACTCCAAGAAGAAAAAACCCAAGATGCAATCCGCTCCATTATTGACCAATTGGACAAAGGGGAACTACGCGTTGCCACCCCTTCCGAATCTGGTTGGAAAGTAAATGAGTGGATAAAAAAGGCCGTTGTGCTTTATTTTCCCATTCAAAAAATGGAAACCATTGAAGTAGGACCACTAGAGTTTCACGACAAAATTCCCCTCAAGACAGGTTATAAAGAAAAGGGAATTCGTGTGGTCCCTCACGCAGTGGCACGCAAAGGCGCCTACATATCTGCGGGGACCATCCTCATGCCATCTTATGTTAACATAGGCGCGTATGTCGACAAAGGCACTATGGTTGATACTTGGGCCACTGTAGGTAGTTGTGCGCAAATAGGGAAAAATGTACACCTCAGTGGTGGGGTTGGTATTGGAGGTGTTTTAGAGCCTTTGCAAGCCGCACCAGTGATTATCGAAGATAACGCCTTTATTGGTTCGAGATGTATAGTCGTAGAAGGAGTCCGTGTGGAAGAAGAAGCTGTATTGGGAGCTAATGTAGTGCTTACTGGTTCTACAAAAATAATCGACGTGACTGGAGACACTCCTGTGGAACGCAAAGGGACTGTTCCTGCTCGTTCGGTTGTTATTCCTGGAAGTTACACCAAAACATTTACCGCAGGAGATTTTCAAGTACCCTGCGCATTAATTATTGGTAAAAGGAAAGAAAGTACCAATAAAAAAACATCGCTTAACGACGCCCTTAGAGAACATAATGTTGCGGTATAATTATTCCATATAAAGGGTAACTTTATTCTGTTTTTGTCCTATGTACTAGCTAAATTTATAAAGGGCAAAAAAATATATTTTAATGTCATATTCTATGCATGGTAGCATCAACATTGAGTCATATTGTGGTTTGCTCAAGAGTGGCAAAACACTGCTCTACCCCACCGATACCATTTGGGGTTTGGGCTGCGATGCGACTAACGATCAAGCCGTTGAGAAAATTTATTCAATCAAGCAAAGGGCATACACAAAACCCTTGATTGCTTTGGTAGCCGATACAGCTATGCTTGCTAAGTATGTGGACAAGTTACCTGCTCATATAGATGAAATCCTTAAAAGCGATTTAGCAACAACCATCATTTATCCCAAAGGAAAAGGGCTGGCTAAAGGAGTAATAAGTACCAACGGAAGTGTGGCCTTGCGCATTCCTAGGGCTTGTTTTGCTTTAGAACTCATAAAAGCTTTTGGTAAACCTATTGTCAGTACCTCAGCAAATATCAGCGATTGGCCCATACCCAAAAGCTATTCCGATATTCATCCGTCTATTTTGGAGCAAGTAGATGAAGTAGTACCTTTGGGTAAAGAAAAAGTAGCACAGTTACCGTCAAGGATCTTACAACTATTGCCTGATGGTACATTTATAACCTTGAGATGAAAACGGCAAGTAATCATATCCATTCCGCACTTGATTTAGCTGTTTTTGGTTATATCCAAAAGGCAGCGGATACACTTTCGCTGGATACTTTTGTCATTGGTGGCTATGTGCGCGATGTGTTCTTGGGTCGTCCACGAGGAACTGATATTGACATTGTAACTGTAGGAAGTGGTATTCAACTGGCAAAGAAAGTAGCTGAACTACTACCAGGAAAAAACCAAGTACAAGTATTTAAAACCTATGGGACAGCGATGATTAAGTGGGATGGGATACAACTTGAATTTGTCGGAGCTAGAAAAGAAAGCTATGCCACACAGAGTAGAAATCCAAAAGTTGAAGTAGGAACACTACAAGACGATCAAAACAGAAGAGACTTTACCATAAACGCACTTGCATTACAGCTTAACGAAGATAAATTTGGTACCCTGCTTGACCCATTTAATGGTATTCAAGATTTAAACGAAAAAATATTAAGAACTCCATTAGATCCAGACATCACGTATAGTGATGATCCACTGCGCATGTTACGCGCGATTCGTTTTGCTGCGCAACTCCATTTTTCTATTGAAGAAAAGTCTATCAAATCCATCAAAAAAAATGCTGCACGCATTGACATTTTATCCAAAGAACGAATTGTTGATGAACTGCACAAAATCTTGAATTGTACCAAGCCATCAATAGGCTTTGTTATGTTGGACGAAATGGGACTACTTGAACGTATTTTGCCCGAGATCACAGCACTTAAGGGTATAGAAGAAGTGGAAGGGCAAAGTCATAAAGACAACTTTTATCATACGTTTGAAGTGGTGGACAACATCTGTACATATTCAAAAAATCTGTGGCTTCGTTGGGCAGCATTACTCCACGATATAGGAAAAGCACCTACCAAAAAATTTGATAAAAAAATTGGATGGACGTTTCATGCGCATGAGTTTGTGGGTGCGAAAATGGTCTATAAACTTTTTAAGCGCATGCGCATGCCTTTGAATGACAAGATGAAGTATGTGCAAAAACTTGTGTATATGAGCTCAAGACCAATTGTTATTGCTGAAGACAACGTCACCGATGCAGCGGTCCGCCGGCTTATTTTTGATGCAGCCGACCTAATTGATGACCTGCTTACCCTGTGCAAGGCCGATATCACCACCAAAAACCCAAAGCGCTACAAACGCTACCACAAAAACTTCGAAATTGTAAAACAAAAAGTCGAAGAGGTAGAGGAGCGAGATCATATTCGAAACTTTCAACCACCCGTTTCAGGTGAAGAAATCATGCGTATTTTTGCGCTCAAGCCTTGTCGTGAGGTTGGCCAAATAAAAGAAGCCATTAAAGAAGCTATTTTGGAAGGAAAAATACCCAATGAGTACGATGCAGCCTATACATTTATGTTAACCAAAGCAGAATCATTGGGTTTAAAGCCAGTCTAAGTATGAACAAGCAGTTACAGCGTTGGACACGCATCTCCCTTTTTCTAATCTATCTTGTTATCGCTGCTGGGGCTACGGTGCGCATGACTGGAAGTGGAATGGGATGCCCGGACTGGCCAAAGTGTTTTGGCTATTACATGCCTCCTACACAAGCCGAACAACTAAACTGGAAGCCAGAAACAGACTACAACAAAGGAAATGTCATTATCGATAATGACCAATTACTAGTGGCGACAAAAGACTTTAGATCGGATAGATACTTGAACAGCAACCATTGGGAGCCTTACACCAAACACGATTATGCTGTCTTTAACGCTACACATACATGGATTGAGTTTATCAATAGACTTCTCGGTGCTTTGTCAGGGTTGGCAGTACTTATCATGTTTATATTCAGTCTAAAATGGATACGCAAAAAGCCAATTGTTTTTATTTTTTCACTACTATCCCTTTTGGGAATTCTCTTTCAAGCATGGTTAGGGAAAACAGTTGTCGATTCAAATCTACTGCCGCTCAAATTATCCTTACATATGCTCATGGCGTTATTACTGGTTGGGTTTTTACTTGTAGTCCGAGTGGCCACCAAATCATTTGGGCTAACCAAGTTACCCTCAAAAAAAGTGCGGCTATTATTGTACATCGCTTTTGGACTTACTTTAGTACAAATTATTCTGGGAATTCAAGTGCGTCAATTTGTCGATAGTCAAGTAGACCGCTGGGGGTACCAACTGCCGCAATTTTGGTTGGCAGCACCTGAAATTAGTTTTTACATCCACAGAAGTTTATCGATACTCGTTGTAGGAATTAATATTTGGCTGTATACACAAGTAGTACGCCATACTTTAGAGCGAATCTTTATCCATCGCTCTTTATTGCTTATTGGAGGGGAAATTTTGCTTGGAATTGCTATGTATTATTTTGCATTTCCATTTGCTACACAACCTTTGCATTTATTGTTAGCAACAATGCTTTTCGGTGTGCAGTTATATTGGATTTTACGCATAAATTTGCACCGTTATGATTTATCACTTTAGAATTATTTTAGATACCAAAGAGGACGTTTTTCGGGACATTGCCCTAGAGGAAGATGCGAGCTTTGAAGATTTTCACAATTCCATCACGCAAGCATTTGGCTTTGGTGGTTCGGAAATGGCTGTTTTTTATGAAAGTGATGACGAATGGCAACAGGGAGATTCTATATCTTTATTTGATATGGGTGAAGAGGATGTACGTCGCATGAGTGATACCTCATTAAGTACCGTCTTTCCAACTGTAACAAAGATGCTTTATGTCTATGATTTTTTAAATCTATGGACCTTTTTTATCGAGCTTATCGAAACAGACGAACCAAAGGCTGGAAATACCTACCCGATGCTCATTTTTTCGCACGGCGAAGTTCCTGAAGAAGCTCCAGAAAAGACCTTTAGTTCGGACAAAGAACAAGATGAGTTTTCGGAGAATGGGCTTGATGATTTGGGAGACGACCTCATGGATGATCCCTACAGCGACTATGTTTAACGATTGACACGAAGCATTTCGTGATGCTCGTAGTTACGCTTTACAAAGTGAAAAGAAGCGCGCATCAACTCACCCATAGAACGGCTTTTCTTAAATGAAGATTGTTTGGTTAAGGCATAAACCTCTTTGCCCAACTGTTTTGTTTTTTCAGGAGTAGAAATATGATCATTAAGCATGCACTTTAACAGCTGTGTTAAACGGGTTTCATTACCCAAAATTCGACGTGCAATTGTCGCTCGCTCTTCGATTTTGTATTGGTCAATAGAAGCCTTAGTTAGATGATCTTTGACCAAAAGAACCATGGGAAAGTTTTCTTTAAAAAACTGAGGACGGTAGACTTTTAGGCGACCCTCGTAACACTGCTGATCAAAATCAATAGCACGAATTTTATAAATGACCTTATCAAAATCATGAATGGGTACAATAACGTAGTTGTAGGCACGCATATCGCCCAACAAACGAATCATGCAACGTTCGTTAAACTTAACAAATGATTTGGCAATCTGGCTGCGTTCTGATGCCGTGCATTTGGGTAAGAAGTCACGAATAAACTCATCGCCAGGTATGCCTGCGATATGCTCCTCGATTAAGGTGTTTTCGTGCACCAAAAAATTTAGATTATTGAGAGAGAGCATATGCTCCAACTCTAGACCATAGACTCGGGAGGCATCGGCTTTCTTCACGTAGAAATGGGTAAAATTATCGTTGAGGATATTCCGAATTTTAACGCGAAAAGGCTTCGAATTTCCAAAAGTACAATAATCTATTGCATCAACATTTAAAAAAGGTACAGTCATGGAGCTTCCATCTGAATGTAAGGAAGCATAAACTTGCTTTAATTGTTCGTCAATTTCCAAACGATCACTGTCAGAATAATACACACGTACCCAAAGACTGTACTTGTCGTGTTTATCCATTACAGCTACAGAGCCAGAAAACCGAAGCAAATCATCGTAAAATATGGGAATCTTAATCGAACGAGAATACTCTTCCAAATAATCCGAAAGGAATGGACTAATTGGGTAGCTAGGTTTTTTTTTCGAAATTAGCTTATCGTTCATGGGTCAAAGTTAGTGCTTTGTGTAACAAAAGCCATCCATAGACGTTAATAGAACAATGAGCACCATACTTACCGTTACCGATCTAACAAAAAAATTTGGCTCCCTAACTGCCGTAAATAAACTTAGTTTTTCCATTGAAAAAGGGAATGTATACGGAATTCTAGGGCCCAATGGAAGTGGAAAATCTACCACACTGGGGATGATTCTCAATGTAGTAAACCCTAGCACTGGAAGCTTTTCTTGGTTTGGCGGGGAACACAACACCCATCAAGCACTCAAACGCGTTGGCGCCATCATTGAGCGACCTAACTTTTATCCGTATATGACAGCGGAGCAAAACTTGCGATTGGTCTGTAGAATTAAAGAAGTTCCACGCGAAAAAATTGAAGAAAAGCTCGTACTGGTTGATTTAGCTGATCGCAAGTACGATAAATTCAAAACCTACTCACTAGGCATGAAGCAACGCTTGGCTATTGCCTCAGCTTTGCTGAATGATCCAGAAATATTAATTCTAGATGAACCAACCAATGGGTTAGATCCGCAAGGAATAGCACAAGTGAGGAAAATCATTTTTAAAATTGCTGCTCAAGGAACTACCATATTGTTGGCATCTCATCTATTAGATGAAGTAGAAAAAGTCTGCTCCCATGTGTTGGTATTGCAAAAAGGAACTCAAATTTACTTTGGGCCCGTGACCGCTCTGACAACAGACCATGGATATTTTGAATTAAATGCAACCGATCAAACTGCTTTGATGGATGAGCTTAAAGGTAACAAAGAGATAAAAGAAATCGAACAGCGTGGTGCCTTAGTAATCGCCTATCCTAAAGTGGCCATTAGTGTAGCGGAAATCAGTAAAGCGCTAACAAGCAAAGGGATTGTATTGACCCACTTGGCAAAAAAACACAAAAGCCTAGAAGAGCAGTTTTTAACCTTAACCAAAAAAAATAAGGCATGAAGCGACTGTTTTTAATCGAATACGAAAAACTACGCGCCAATCGCTCCAGCCGAATATTGATTGGTGCTTACTTTTTATTGCTTACCTCTATAGCGTTAATTGCTGCGATAAAATTTGATATTGGTCCTATTAAATTTCACCTAGCAGAGCAAGGAATTTTTAATTTTCCATATATCTGGCATTTTAATGCTTTTATCGGGGCATTCTTTAAGATATTTTTAGCCGTTGTCATCGTTTCCATGACCGCAAATGAATACAGCAACAAAACAATCAAGCAAAACCTAATAGATGGACTAAGTAAACGAGAGTTTCTTCATTCCAAATGGATAATGGTCATCTTCTTCGCTGGTATTTCGACCCTCTTTATTTTTGTTGTTTCCTTGATTTTGGGACTTATTTACTCGAACTACAACGAAATCTCGATTATTGTACAAGACTTGGAGTATCTTCTGGCATACTTCATTAAACTAGTTGCGTTCTTTGCCTTTTGTCTATTCTTAGGCACGGCAATTAAACGCTCTGCTTTTGCCCTTGGCTTCTTAGGTATTTGGCAAATGTTTGAAGGTATTTGCTATGGTCTACTCAGTTGGAAATCTCCTCAGTGGCTTGAAGCCGAGGCTATTTATCGTTTGTTTCCCCTCAATGCGATGAGCAATCTACTGGCAGAACCCTTTTCTCGTTTGTCTGCGGTACGTAATTTGGCGGAACAAGTCGGAGAGCAAATGAACAACAATACCCAAGTTCAGTTTTTGGATATCCTTATTGTACTCGTTTGGTGTTCAATTTTTTACTTGCTAACATACCGCCTCTTAAAACGCCGTGACCTCTAAGTTTTTGCTATTTTTGGCATGCTATGGAGTTTCAACTTATATCGGATTTTAAACCAACTGGTGATCAGCCACAAGCCATACGTGAATTAACCGCTGGACTGGCAGAGCAGGATAAGTTTCAAACGCTTCAGGGAGTGACGGGCTCGGGTAAAACCTTTACCGTAGCCAATGTTATCGCACAGAGCAGACGTCCCACCTTAGTTTTGGCACACAACAAAACTCTTGCAGCGCAACTCTACGCTGAGTTTAAGCAGTTTTTTCCCAATAACGCTGTAGAGTATTTTGTCTCTTATTACGATTATTATCAGCCCGAAGCATATATTCCCACGACAGGAACTTATATCGAAAAAGACTTATCGATTAATGACGAAATTGAAAAACTTAGATTAAGCACAACCTCGGCGCTGCTTTCCGGACGTAGAGACGTTATTGTAGTAGCGTCTGTTTCTTGTTTGTACGGTATTGGCAATCCCGTTGAATTCAAAAAAAATGTCATCAACATTGCTGTTGATCAAATCATTCCGCGAACCAAATTTTTGCATAAGTTGGTTCAAAGTTTATACGCTCGTACAACAGCTGATTTCTTACATGGAAACTTTCGTGTCAACGGCGATGTGGTGGATGTCTTTCCAAGTTATGCTGATCATGCGTTTAAGATTCATTTTTTTGGGGATGAAATCGAGGCCATCGAAGTGTTTGATCCGTTAACAGGGACCATCAAAGAAAACTTTGAGCAGTTGACAATTTATCCGGCCAATATGTTTGCCACATCTCCTGAGGTGCTACAAAACGCCATTCATCAAATTCAAGATGATTTAACTGCTCAGCTAGATTATTTTAAAGAAATAGGTAAGCACTTAGAAGCAAAACGACTGGAGGAGCGCACCAATTTTGATTTAGAAATGATTCGCGAACTGGGTTATTGTTCTGGAATTGAAAATTATTCGCGCTATATAGATGGAAGAGCACCCGGAACACGTCCATTTTGCTTATTGGATTATTTTCCCGAAGATTTTTTAATGGTTGTTGATGAGAGTCACGTGACGCTTTCGCAAGTGCATGCGATGTACGGTGGGGACCGAAGTCGTAAGGAAAATCTAGTAGAATACGGGTTTAGACTTCCAGCTGCGATGGACAATAGACCGCTCAAATATGAAGAATTTGAACAGCTGCAACAACAAGTCATTTATGTAAGTGCAACACCTTCCGATTATGAATTAGAACAAACGGAGGGTGTATTTGTAGAACAAATCATTCGTCCGACAGGCGTTTTAGACCCTATTATTGAGGTGCGACCTAGCCTAAATCAAATAGATGATTTGGTAGAGGAGATTCAAGTACGAGCCGAAAAAAACGAACGGGTGTTGGTGACAACTTTGACCAAACGCATGGCAGAGGAATTGACGAAATATCTATCACGTATTTCGATTCGCTGTCGCTACATTCACAGCGATATTGACACTTTAGAGCGCGTTGAAATCATGCAAGATTTACGAAAAGGTCTTTTCGATGTGTTGATTGGGGTTAACCTATTGCGTGAGGGCTTAGACTTACCTGAAGTTTCACTCGTCGCCATTTTGGACGCAGATAAAGAAGGCTTTTTGCGTTCGGCGCGCTCACTAACCCAAACGGTAGGAAGAGCTGCAAGAAATATTAATGGGATGGCCATTATGTATGCAGACAATGTAACCAAAAGCATGAAAAAAACTATTGATGAAACCCAATACAGACGAGAAAAGCAGATGGCCTATAACGACCGAAACAATATTACACCACAAGCACTTAACAAAGCCATTGATGAAACATTTGATCGAAACTCTGTAGCCGATGCGTATGTTAAAAAAGAAGCTGCTGAACCCATTGAATATTTAACAAAAGAGCAACTCCAAGCACGGGTCCGACAAACGAGAAAAAATATGGAAAAAGCCGCCATGGAAATGGACTTTATCCAGGCGGCTCATTTTAGGGATGAGATAGAACGCATCCAAAACCAGCTTAAAACATTGGCGTAGCTGTAGGCCAACTTATTTTATTTCAATTTGCTTTTTGGGCTCTGGAATGGCCTCCTCATGCTTGGGCAAATTAATCGTCAAAATACCGTTGTCGTACTTTGCTTTAATCCCAGCAGTATCGATGGTTTCTGGAAGTCTAAAGCTTCGTTGGAAGTTATCGTAACGAAACTCACGTCTAGTGTATTGCTCCGTTTTAGATTCATCTTCGTGCTTAGACTCGCTAGAAACTGTTAGTACGTGATCGTCTAACTCCACGTTAAAATCCTTTCGAGTTTTTCCTGGAGCAGCTAACGCCAATTCAAAAGCTGTGTCTGTCTCGGAAATGTTCACAGAAGGAACATGGGAACGGTTTGACAAAGCTGAAAAGGGTGTGTCGCTACCAAAAAATTCATCTAATAAAGATGGAAATAAAGGGTTTGATGTTCGTCGTATTAAATTCATGATGTTAGGTTTTAAAAGTTATACACCCAACAAATGGCAATTTACATGCCATTTCCCTTTTCATGTCAATATGTCTCTTATTAGGCAATAAAAACTGTCATAATGACAATTATCAGAGTACGGCTTGCACTTTATCTGCAGCCTCTTGGAATAAAATGGCACTTTGCACTTCCAAACCTGAGTCGTCAATGAGTTGTTTTGCGATGTCGGCATTGGTGCCTTGTAAGCGAACAATAATAGGCACCTGAATGGCGTCGCCCATATTTTTATACGCGTCTACAATTCCCTGAGCGACACGATCACAACGAACAATTCCACCAAATATATTGACTAAAATAGCTTTCACTTTTGGATCTTGTAAAATGATGCGAAAGGCAGCTTCAACACGAGCAGCATCAGCTGTTCCACCAACATCTAGGAAGTTGGCTGGATCGCCGCCTGCTTGCTTAATTAAATCCATAGTTGCCATGGCTAGACCTGCGCCATTTACCATACAGCCTACATTACCATCCAAAGCAACATAGTTTAAGCCAACTTCACGAGCAGCAACATCGGTTGGGTTTTCCTCGCGTATATCGCGCATAGCAGCAAAGTCAGGATGACGGAACAAGGCATTGTCGTCTAAAGTAACCTTAGCGTCAACAGCAATAATCTTATCATCCGAAGTTTTTAATACTGGATTGATTTCAAACAAAGCGGCATCCGCACCCACATATGCTTTGTATAAAGCTGATACAAATTTGACCATACCCTTGAAGGCTTGTCCTGAAAGACCCAGATTAAAAGCTACTTTACGTGCCTGAAATGGCAACAAGCCAACCGTTGGGTCAATTTGCTCGGTAAAAATAAGCTCGGGGGTTTCTTCGGCCACTGTTTCTATATCCATACCGCCCTCTGTGGAATACATAATCATGTTCTGACCTGTAGTTCGGTTGAGTAATACCGAGATATAAATTTCTTCGGGCTCCGAATCACCAGGATAATACACATCTTCAGCGACGAGCACCTGATGCACTTTTTTCCCTTCGGCTGTGGTTTGTGGTGTAATGAGCTGCATCCCAATAATATCATCCGCTATTTGACGGACTTCATCTAAAGATTTGGCAAGCTTTACACCCCCGCCTTTTCCACGGCCACCAGCATGCACTTGCGCTTTAATCACATGACAGCCGGTTCCTGTTTCTTCTGTAAGTTGTTTCGCAGCCGTAACCGCTTCGGCAGCTGTGGTTGCCACCATTCCACGTTGGATACCAACGCCAAACTTAGCTAAAATCTCTTTTCCTTGATATTCGTGTACGTTCATGGGTAAAAATTATACGTCACAAAAATAGGCAATCAATTGGGCTTGAACGACTCATGCACTAAAACTTGTTTGTTATATTTATAACATCTTGTTTTATTTTTAATATAAATTGTTTTTTTCATATTCAAACATGGGGCAATAGTGTACATTTGCGCAAAACTTATACGATGCAGTACAGATATTTAGTTCAGATAAGTGAATCATTTGGAAGTCCAATATATGTTTACGACGCCCATGCTATGGAAGCGCAATACACACGACTAACCAATGCCTTTGGCGCAGTTTCCAAGCTTAGGATTAACTATGCCGTAAAAGCCTTATCTAACCTGAGTGTCTTAAAATGGATGCATCATTTGGGTGCGGGTCTAGATACAGTTTCTATTCAAGAGGTACAACTCGGTCTTAAAGCTGGAGTAGCTCCACACGACATCATTTTTACACCCAACGGAGTTTCGCTTTCAGAAATTGAGGAGGTAGCTGCGCTTGGTGTGCAAATCAACATCGACAATCTTTCTGTCTTGGAGCAATTTGGTACCGCACATCCTTCCGTTCCCGTCTGTATCCGCATCAACCCACATATTATGGCGGGTGGCAATGCCAATATTTCGGTAGGTCACATTGACTCTAAGTTTGGCATCAGCATTCATCAGATGCCGCATGTACTGCGCATCGTTAAAAACACGGGCATGAACATCAATGGGGTGCACATGCACACAGGAAGTGATATCTTGGACATTGATGTATTCCTGCACGCCGCTGAGATCTTGTTTGACACTGCGCGCAATTTTACCGATTTAGAATTCTTGGATTTTGGTAGTGGGTTTAAGGTTCCCTACAAGCCGGGAGACAATGAAACCAACATTGAAGAGCTTGGTGAAAAGTTAAGTGCCCGTTTTAATGATTTCTGTGCAGACTACGGCAAAGAACTTGTATTGGCATTTGAGCCGGGCAAGTTTTTGGTTTCCCAAGCAGGGCATTTCCTTACAACTGTCAACTCAGTAAAACAAACTACCTCAACGGTCTTTGCACAGGTAAATAGTGGGTTCAACCACCTCATTCGTCCTATGCTTTACGGGGCACAGCACCGAATTGAAAATATTTCAAATCCAGATGGACGTGAGCGCTTTTACTCTGTTGTGGGTTATATTTGTGAAACAGATACCTTTGCCAACAACCGCAAAATTGCCGAAATAAGTGAAGGTGACCTATTGTGTTTTCACAATGCAGGAGCTTACTGTTTTACCATGGCGAGCAACTACAATTCGCGCTACCGTCCAGCAGAAGTACTGTGGCACAATGGCGAAGCACATCTAATACGCCAAGCGGAAAGCTTTGATGACTTGGTCAAAAACCAAGTGGTTATGTCCTTTGATGCTGTGGAGGTGTAGGCTTACCCAATCACCCCAGAACCGATACATTCATTAGCTATATACCAAGCGGCAAATTGACCGGAAGCAATAGCAGATTGTGCTTCCTCGAAAACCAAATACATTCCGTTTTCTTCTTGGTGTAAGCGAGCCTTTGCCAAGGGCTGTCGATAGCGTATGCGCGCCATCACATCCATAGGAAGGTCTAAAGCCAAATCGGGGCGAATCCAGTGTACATCTGCTTGTTCTATCCACAAAGCACGGCGATACAAACCAGGGTGGTCTTTGCCTTCGCCAACATAAATAATATTTTTCTCAACATCTGTGGCTAACACAAATAAAGGTTCTTTAGTGCCGCCCACAGCAAGGCCTTTGCGTTGCCCAATGGTAAAAAAATGTGCACCATTGTGGGTACCCACTACAGTCCCATCTTCAGGGATATAGGTGAATTCTTTTGCCAAGTCTGTTGGTGTGTTTTCTGCTTTTGCAGCATACATTGGATGGCTATTGGCTACTTGAACAATATCCCCTTTTTTTGTTGCTAGCTTTTGCTGCAAAAAATCCGGAAGACTTACCTTACCTATAAAGCACAAGCCTTGTGAATCGCGTTTTTCGGCCGTGACCAATCCTTGCGCAGCCGCTATTTTGCGTACTTCGCTTTTTTGTAGCCCACCAATGGGAAACAAAGTTCTAGCAAGTTGCGCTTGATTTAATTGACATAAAAAATACGATTGGTCTTTATTGGCATCTGCGCCGGCAAGAAGCCGATAAACTGTTTTTTTATTTAGCTGAGTGGTTTCTTTTTGGCAATAATGTCCTGTAGCGACATAATCTGCACCTAGAGAAAGGGCTATTTCAAGGAATACATCAAATTTAATTTCCCGATTACAGAGCACATCCGGGTTAGGCGTTCGACCTCGTTGGTACTCCGCAAACATATAATCCACAATACGTTCCTTATACTGTTCGCTTAAGTCAACGGTCTGAAAGGGAATACCGAGCTTTTCAGCAACTAAAACTGCGTCGTTACTATCCTCAAGCCAGGGGCAATCATCCGAAATAGTGACGGAGTCATCGTGCCAGTTTTTCATAAACAAACCAATGACCTCATAGCCTTGCTGCTGCAGTAAATAAGCTGCAACACTGGAGTCTACACCACCAGAAAGGCCGACAATGACACGTTTTTTGGACATAACGCAAAGGTACGCAGGATATGTGAGTTAGCTAGACGGGGCTTAAACTGTTGACTTACTTAAGCTTTTTTTGACGTTCCGCCTCTTCCATCATTTCAGTCATTTTACGCTGAAAGCGATTTTGCTTTTTAGGCTTCTTTTTGTTTTCCTCTATTTGCGCATGAATTTTATCCTGATCAATGATGGCATTTTTGATCACCAGCATAATACCAATCATCAAGACATTGGAAACAAAGTAATACAAACTAAAGCCACTCGCGTAATTGTTAAAGAAAAACAACATCATCACAGGCATCAAATACATGATAATTTTCATATTGGGCATACCGGGTTGAGCAGGCTGCATCTGTTGTCCAGTTGTTTGTTGCGTATAGAAAAATATAGCGACAGAGGCAAGTAGGGGAAAAAGAGAAATATGGTCCCCGTAAAATGGGATACTAAATGGAAGCTCGGCAATTACGTCATAAGAGGACAAATCTCCTGCCCACAAAAAGGACTGCCCGCGCAACTCATACGCAATTGGGAAAAAATAAAACAGCGCAAAGAAAACGGGCATTTGCAATAAGGCAGGGATACATCCTGCAACAGGGCTAACCCCGGCTTTGCCGTATAGCTTCATGGTTTCTTGCTGTCTTTTGGTAGGCTCGTTTTTATACTTTTCACTCAAAGCTGTAATTTCAGGACGAAGCACGCGCATTTTGGCTTGAGATACATAGGATTTGTACAGCACAGGTGACAAAACCAAACGAACAATAATGGTCAGCAGTATAATGGCGATACCGTGGGGAACTAAAGAAGTTAGGAAGCCAAATAAGGGATAAAAAACAGATTTATTTATCCAACCAATAAGCCCCCAACCAAACGAAATACTTTCGAAGAGATTTTCATCGTATTTTCTGAGTATTTCATAGTCCGTAGGGCCCATATACCAATCGAAACTGGCGGCAAACCCGTTTCGGTTGTAGGGCAGGTTTGTTTCTGCAGCAAAAGATTTTAAATAAAGTGAGGCTTCGACCTCCTCATCTGTACTGGACGTAGATGCTAGGGCTGCTTCTTTAAAAGGAGTTTCTGGGATCAATATACTACTGAAGAAGTGCTGTCGGTAGGATACCCATGCAACATCTTGTTCAGTTTCATCGTCCTCGCCAGAAGCCGACAGCGTGCTGTATTTATCAGTTTGGTGGCGATAGGCTAACTGGGTGTATCTGTTTTCATATTGAGCGCTTTTGGCATGACGAAATCCGTCCATCTGCCATGAAAAGGCTGCTGGAATTGAAGTGTCTAAATAGCTGGAAATACCTTCAGCGATAACCTCAAAACCAAAACGATATCCTTCATTGGGTAAGGTGTAAATTAATTCTATAAAACCTTCCGTATTTAGGGGAGCACGAAGGCGAAGTTCCTGTCCGTTAGGAACTTTAGAAAGCGTTGGTGTAAAAACCAAAAACTTAGTTTGTAGCAATTGTCCTGTACTGGTCGTAAACGCAATATTTAAAGCGTTGTTTTCTTTGTTGATTAGGTAAAGGTCTTCATCTAGATAATTGACCATATCTTGGAGTAATACTTGCTCAAGTATACCGCCTTTGGTAGAAACACCCAGTTCAAGAACATTATTTCTTAACACCATGGTTTCAACAATAGCCTCATCGGAAAGGTCGATGACTTCACTTACTTCTGGAATTGGTGACACGGCGGGTGTTGCTGTTTCGGGCTGCTGTACTGACTCCTGGGCTGCTTTCGTATCGGCTTGCGCTAGTTCTTCTGCAGATTGATTATACATCATCAACGTAAAAATTCCAAAGATGAGAATCATTCCTATTATCTGTAATGGGTCTATGCGCTTTTCTTCCATATGCGTTTTATTGATTTGCGTACTCACTACACGCTTTTACAAAATCAGTAAACAGCGGGTGTGGCGTCAGTACGGTACTCTTGTATTCAGGGTGATATTGGACACCCACAAACCATGGGTGAGCATCAATTTCAACAATTTCTGCCAATGCTGTCTTGGGGTTAATTCCTGTAGCCTTTAGGCCATTTTTGGATAAATTAGCTAGATATGCATTGTTTACTTCATACCTGTGACGATGGCGTTCACTGATGTTCTCTTGTTTATAAATCCCATGTGCGCGACTTCCTTTGGTTAGCGTACAGTCCCAAGCACCAAGACGCATGGTTCCACCTTTGTTTTCAATATCTTTTTGCTCATCCATTAAGCTAATTACTGGATGAGGTGTATCGCCATCCATTTCGGTAGAATTGGCAGAAGATAACCCCAATACATTCCGTGCGTACTCAATGACGGCCATTTGCATCCCCAAACAAATTCCAAAAAATGGAATCTTCTGTTCACGAACATATTGAATAGCACTGATTTTTCCTTCAATTCCCCTAGACCCAAAACCAGGTGCTACGAGCAATCCGTGGAGATCTTTTAAATGCCCCGTACAATTTTCTGGGGTTAAATCCTCAGAGTGAATGGAAATCACATCAACTGCTACCTCGTTGGCTGCACCGGCATGAATAAATGCCTCTAAAATGGATTTGTACGAATCTTGCAGTTCAACGTATTTCCCAACCAAACCAATACGAATATGCTGTTTTGGATTTTTGTGACGCTTTAAAAAAGCCTTCCAATTGGTTAAGTCTGGCTCAAGGATGTCAGGTAAGCCTAGCTTTTCCAGCACCACTCTATCCAGACCCTCTTTATGCATCAGTAAAGGAACGTCATAAATGGTACTCGCATCTATAGATTGGATAACTGCTTCGCGCTTTACATTACAAAACAAAGCGAGTTTTGTACGAATACTCTCAGAAAGTTCGTGTTCCGTTCGACAAACCAGCACATCTGCATTAATTCCGCTTTCCATCAACGTCTTTACCGAATGCTGAGTAGGCTTGGTTTTAAGTTCTGCAGCAGCGGACAAATAAGGAACAAGGGTTAGATGAATAACGACACAGTTTTCGTTACCAAGTTCCCAGCGTAACTGACGTACTGCTTCTATGTAGGGTAGTGATTCGATATCCCCTACGGTACCGCCAATTTCAGTAATGACTAGGTCGTATGCTCCAGAATTGCCCAGCAATTGCATACGCTCTTTAATTTCGTTGGTAATATGTGGAATAACCTGAACGGTTTTACCTAGAAACTCACCTCGGCGTTCTTTTTCAATAACACTTTGATAGATTCGGCCGGTAGTAACATTGTTTGCTTGGGAAGTACATACATTTAAAAAACGCTCGTAATGTCCCAGATCTAGATCGGTTTCGGCGCCATCGTCGGTGACAAAACATTCGCCGTGTTCGTAAGGATTAAGGGTGCCAGGATCTACATTGATGTAGGGGTCAAACTTTTGGATGGTTGCTTTTAGCCCTCGTGCCTGAAGTAAATTGGCTAAAGAAGCGGATACGATGCCTTTACCAAGTGAGGAGGTTACCCCTCCTGTAACAAAAACATATTTGGTATTAGGCATGAATGACTTCTAATTTAAGTGGCAAAAATACAAAGAATAAACTACCTGACATCGAGTGTATCCAGTTGTTTCTGTGGAGGGTCAACTTCAATGGTTTCAAAGCCTTTATGCTGAATTGTGTAGGTAGCGGTATTTTGGTATCCACCTTTGGGTAGTTTAACATACTCAAATCGGTGTTGTAACTGCTCCCCCAAACCTTGAGACACACCAGAAAAAAGCGTTCGTTTAGTGGCAATCCTCAATGCCACATCGATAGTTACGTCAAAGCCTTTGATCGAAGTTCTGCTTGGAATCATTCCAAAACGCTTTTGGTAATTAGCATCAAATATTATTCGAGTCGTATCGCGCTTCTCCAAAGAATGACTTGCATAAGTGAAGTGCAGGTTTCCAAGATGAACTTGAGACACGTTGGGATCGTCGTAAGTTGCCGAACGATAATAGGTAAGCAACTGTACTGGACGATCTGTTGATTGCTGTGCATTAAGCATCGAGGTCATGCTGGTGATTAAGTTTAAATTCTCTGTCTCCAAGAAGACAAAATTGGAGCGAGTTGCCGTAAGTAAAGAATCTACATCATCTGGCTTCACATAACCAAAACGTTCATCAGGACGCACGACTTCGGCTAGTGGAAACTGCTTTTGGAGGGCTATTTCTGCCTGTTGGTTCTTGGCATCTGCAACAATTAATACACATGGATTTTCGGTAACGGCATCAAGTGAATCGATATAAACCTGTATGCGTTCACGAAGTGTTTTCTTGCTCGGAATCGTATTAAAAAGTGTTTTCTGGGTTTGAATTTCTCTTGTTGTTAAAGGAGAAATGACCGGAATATTAAAAATAGACATACCACGTGCCACACGTTCGACACTTGTTGGTGTAAACGGTCCAATTACGGCATCGAACTGCGAGAAGTCATACTTGTTAAGTAAATTCTCAATAACAAATAGTTGATTTTCTGTATCCATTACAGTGAGTTCAATACTCAAACCAACCTTGTTTAAACTATCAATAGCATGAAGCATACCCGCATAAAAGTCCAGAGCAACTGTTGTCAAGTTACGTTCACTCAGTGTTTTTTCCGTTTGCTTTAACGAATCAAGCTCAATTTTGGACAATCTAAAGGGAGCCATAAGTGCCAAACGAACCACAGGTGTAACAAAGGTGCTGTCCCAAAGGCTTGGCTTTGGCAGCTCTATAATCCCTGCCGCAGTCAAGCTGTCAATTTTGGCCTTGGGAATTCGCAACTGCATCCCTGCTTGTAATCCTATACTGTCCAGCATTGGATTGAGCGCCTCCAATTCCATCCTCGACAATCCAAGCTTTTGGGTTAATCGATAAAATCCTTCTTTTGGAAGTACTGTGTAGTAATCGAATAGCGCAGCGCGTTCAGCAGCTGTACGTAAGGGTACCTGTAACTGAGTCCCAATGGAAAGCGTATCTCCCAATTTAGGGTTCAATTTGCGTAAAGAATCGATACTAATTCCATAGGTGTAGGCAATGCGCCATAGGGTTTCCTTTGACTTTACAATATGTGTGCTTGAGGTAGGCTTTGGGGGAGTAATTACTATTTTTTGTTTGTACCGAGGAATACGCAGTTTGTCACGCTTTTTAATTCCATCCTTTGCCTTAGGGTTGTATTTGAAGATAAAATCAACAGGAATATCATAGCGCTTCGCAATTTTTCCTAAAGTTTCCTTCTTTTTTACTTTGTGTATCACAAAATGCGATACTTCGGGTTCCTGGGCGTTTACCCATAGGCCCACAAAGGCAAAAGCAATAACAATAAAAAACCTACTCCCACTCAATGGTCGCAGGAGGTTTTGAGCTGATGTCATAAACGACGCGGTTAATTCCGGGAACACGATTAATGATTTGGTTTGAAATTTCTTGTAAAAAGTCATAAGGCAAATGTACCCAATCTGCCGTCATTCCGTCCGTGGATGTAACAGCACGTAAGGCGACACATTTTTCATAGGTACGTTCATCGCCCATAACACCGACAGAATTTACAGGGAGTAACATTACACCCGCTTGCCACACATCATCATACAAACCACGATCTCTTAGCCCTTGGATAAATAACGCATCGGCTTCTTGCAACATACGAACTTTTTCGGGTGTTATATCGCCCAAAATACGGATGGCTAAGCCAGGGCCTGGGAAGGGATGACGGCCCAAAATTTCTTGTGGCATAGATAAGCTGGCTCCTACACGACGAACTTCGTCTTTAAAAAGCATATTAAGCGGTTCAACAACTTTAAGTTTCATAAAATCAGGTAATCCGCCTACGTTGTGGTGTGACTTAATCGTTGCTGAAGGTCCATTTACCGAAATAGACTCGATGACATCGGGATAGATTGTTCCTTGAGCAAGCCAAGAAGCGCCCGCAACTTGGTGTGCTTCGTCATCAAACACATCAATAAATACTTTACCAATAATTTTGCGCTTGGTCTCAGGATCCTCTTCTCCTGCAAGGGCATCCAAAAATCGTTTAGACGCATCTACACCCTTTACATTGAGTCCCATTCCTTTATACTGCTCCAATACATCGTGATATTCATTTTTGCGCAACAGTCCGTTGTTGACAAAAATGCAATGCAAATTAGTACCAATAGCTTTGTGTAACAATATGGCAGCAACAGAAGAATCAACACCTCCGCTTAATCCCAAAATCACCTTGTCCTCGCCCAATTCTTTTTGTAAACGGCTTACGGTAGTTTCTACAAAAGCCTCTGAAGTCCAGTCGGGTGTGATGCCTGCTATATCAATCAAAAAGTTTTGCAATAGCTGTAATCCGTCTGTTGAATGATATACCTCTGGGTGAAATTGTATACCAAAAGTCATGTCGTCGTCCATCACGTATGCAGCGTTGATTACATCTTCAGTAGATGCCAAACAGCTTGCACCTTCGGGTAATTGTTTAATGGTATCGCCATGACTCATCCAAACCTGAGATTGTGCGGGGATTTTATGGGTAAAGCTATGCGCTTGAGCTGTCTGCAGACGTGCCCGTCCATACTCCCGTGTATTGGATGCAGCTACTTCGCCCCCATTAAAATGTGCGAGATACTGTGCGCCATAACACACACCAAGTAAAGGAATTTTTTTGCGAATAGCACTTAAATCCGGATGTGGTGCGTCATCAGCGCGAACAGAAAAGGGGGAACCCGAAAGTATGACCGCTTTAAAGGTATCTATATCTGAGGGGATTTTATGAAAAGGATGGATTTCACAAAAAATGGAGAGCTCTCGAACACGGCGAGCAATCAACTGGGTGTATTGCGAGCCAAAATCGAGGATGAGTACTTTGTTTTGCATATGCAAAAATACAACTAAAGTTAATTGATGATTTAAATGCGATTATTAGTTTTTAACAGTACGGAACCACTCATTTACAGTTGTACCACGCTGAGTCCGTTTGGCAATGAAGCCATACACGACTTAAGATTTTCTCCAAATGCAGAAATACCTTCATCGGACACGAAAGCAGAAAAATGCGCCACGCGTTCTTGAAGAATTCCGTTGGGAAAAAGCGCGTGCTGCATATCTGTCATACGAACCACCTGGTCTTTTAACTTGAGTCGTTGTGCTTTTAGCAAACGTTTCTCGAGCTTATCTAGGCCTTTTAGTTGCTTTTTTTCTTGTGCCAAAACGGCCCCTAAAAATGATTCATCCGTTTGCTTTGCAAGGTCTTCCAATGCAGCAAACTGCTTGCGCAGTAGCTCACGTTGTGGGCTGAAATCGATGTCAATATCACTTATTTGACGAACGCGCTTGTTAATAAAAGAGGCAGTAGGTAAAAATAAATCTGCTAGTGGCAAGGATAACTTTGCGCATTTATTTACCTGCTTTTCGCTGAGCAACAAAATGTTTTTGCGCAACTGCAACAAAGGAAATGGCACGGCATACGCGTCAAAAGTAGATTTTAGCTGCACCCAATAAGCGAGCTCACCTCCACCGCCCACATAGGCGACATTGGGCAGTACTGTTTCTTGATAAAGCGGACGCATCAGTGCATTGGGGGAGAAATGGTTGGGGTACTGCTCTACTTCCTTTAATAACTGCGCCTCAGTCCAAGAAAATGCATTATCGGTAGTAGCGTAGTCACTTCCGTTTTTGACAATACGGGTTCGAACGTCATTTTGCATATAAAATAAGTTTATCACACGGGCGGTGACTTGAGGCTTGTAGTTGGGGATTGCTGTTGACAACTGCTTGTCTGTGTTTGTAACGTTTTTATGTATTAGCTGCTTGGTCAACTCTTCTTTTATATGTGGAGCAAATTGCGCTTTTAGTATTGGATCATCTCCATCTACAATAAGTAACCCATGATGCCCAAAAAGACGATCAACCAAAATACGAGTGGCATGAGCTAAATTATTTTTATTTAGATAAGCTGTTTTAAAAAGCTGAAGTAGTTCTTTTGCAGTAGGATTATTTCTCCAAACATGACTAAGATGATGGTACACATCTTTCAGTTTTTGAGTGCTCATTCTACCCACTGGACCAGAAGGGGGCGAGTCCCAGCGAAGCTTTTGTTCGCCCAAGAAGAAATGATTGATTTCTTCGATATCGTGATCTTCTGAAGCCATCCAAAAAACAGGGATGTAATCGTGTGTTTTATCTTCTTTATTAAGCTGTTCGGCCATACAAATGACCTCGATTATTTTGTACCAAAAAAATAAAGGTCCTGTAAATAAATTCAGTTGATGACCTGTGGTCACTGTAAGCGAGTTGGGCTTTGTCAAGCGCCTCAGCTGAGCCGTTCTCATTGGATTGGACGGATGCTGCGCGTACTGCTTTTCCAGTGCTTGTACAAGCGTCTCACGTGCTTCTTTTGGAAATCCCTCGGCACGATATCTTGCTACTTTTTTTGCCGCTTGATTGGTAAAAAAACCACTGTGAAAAGAAGCGAGCTTTTTATCGTTAGATAAAAAACGCTGCATCAGCGGGGTGCATACCGCATTGTGATATCCCAACGACTCGATTAGCTTCATAGGGCAAAAGTACGCAATGTAGCAAAAGGATTAATTTGCAGGTACAGCATGCAAATCAAAGTCTTGTGCCGAAACAATGGTTAGCTGGGTAAAATCACCGACTTTAAGGTAATGTTTGGCAGCATCTACCCATACCTCATTATCCACATCTGGAGAGTCGTACTCAGTGCGACCTACAAAGTATTTTCCTTCTTTTCTATCGATTACGCAGCTTAATGTTTTTCCAATCAAAGTTTGATTCTTTTCCCAAGAAATTTGCGCTTGAATAGTCATTAATTCATTTACCCTCGCTTGTTTTACTTCGGCTGGAACATCGTCAACTAAACTGTGTGCGTGAGTATTCTCTTCATGGCTGTATTGAAAGCAGCCCAAACGCTCAAAACGCATTTCTTGTACCCAATTCTTAAGAAGCTCAAAGTCTTCTTCTGTTTCGCCAGGATAACCTAAAATCAACGAAGTGCGAATCGCCATTTCTGGAACAGCAGCCCGAAAGCGTTGGAGCAGTGCTGTTGTCTTTTTCTGAGTTGTCCCGCGACGCATGGATTTTAAAATAGGGTCTGAAATATGCTGCAAGGGAATATCAATATAGGAACAAACTTTAGGCTCCTTGGCAATTACATCTAGAACATCTTCTGGGAATCCAGAGGGGAAGGCGTAATGAAGTCGTATCCATTCAATTCCATCTACTTTGGCTAACGCACGAAGCAAATCTGCGAGGCGACGTTCTTTGTACAAATCGAGTCCGTAATAGGTGGAATCTTGTGCAATAAGAATAAGCTCCTTTACCCCGTTTTTTGCCAAGCCAGCAGCCTCAACAACCAAATCTTCAATGGGTTTGGAGCGATGACCACCGCGCATAAGTGGTATAGCACAAAACGAGCACGGGCGATCGCATCCCTCAGAGATTTTGAGGTAGGCGTAATTTTTTGGTGTTGTCGTGAGCCGTTCCCCCAAGAGCTCGTGCTGATAATCTGCTCCAAGTGCTTTAAGCAATAAAGGCAAATCAGTAGTGCCAAAATAATTGTCCACATTTGGAATTTCGGCTTCTAAGTCTGGCTTATAGCGCTCACTCAGACAACCCGTAACAAAAAGCTTATCAATCAAGCCTTGCTCTTTTTGTTCTGCAAAAGACAAAATGGTGTTAATCGACTCTTCTTTTGCATTGTCAATAAAACCACAGGTGTTCACCACAACTATATTTCCTTGTTGCTCATGAACAACTTCTTTGTTGCTCGCCCTAAGTTGACCCATAAGCACCTCTGAATCGTAGATGTTTTTCGAGCAACCAAGCGTAACTACATTAATTTTATTCTTGTTTGTTGATTTTGTTCGCATATTTATTGATATCCCGTTGGAGGTTTTCTGTGTTTTGTAACCGATTCGTAAGCAGCACCCAAAGCCAGTAATTTTTCCTCGCTAAAACTTGGTGAAATAAACGTTAAGCTTCCCGGCTCTCCTTCTGTTGAATAACCCATAGGAACAGTAAGGCACGGATAAAAAGAAATAGCAGCGTGACCTGCATAGTAATTATTAATGGACAAAATTGCATCCAAATTGTGTGTGTTCATCGGTTTTGAAAAAAACGAAGAGGCTGTATTAGTTAACTTATCAATGGTTTGCGCTAATCCAGATGAACTAATGGTATCTGACATAACTCCATCTAGACGTGCTTGTTCGTATGGCATATACAACGTACTGTCTTGTGTGTTAAAATCGATAACTGCTTGCACGTCCATGTCCTTAAAACCTGCTGTTGATGTTTGCTGGAAATAGGCTGGCAAGTCGTTTTTCATATCTCCATTTAAAATGGAAACAAAACCATCTAATGGAACACGTTCTGGCGTATAAGAAATCACCTCTGCACCTGCTTCTTTAAGGTCTTGAACAGCATTGCGGTACAAAGAATCTGCCTCCATAAGGTTGGACATAGCACCCAAGCGTACACCCTTTAGTGATGGAGTAAGCTGCTTATCTAAAAAAACCATCATTCTTGGGGCTTTTGTGGTGATGTTATCTTTAGGATCTGTGGTCGCTATGGCATCTAAGACAATTGCGTTATCTGCAACATTTTTTGTCATGGGACCTGCCGTATCTAGCGTACTTGATATGGGTACAATACCTGTTCTACTCACCAGGCCGATGGTAGGTTTAAATCCTACTACAGAGTTTTTACTCGATGGAGAAAGAATTGATCCAGATGTTTCCGAACCTATGGCTGCCACGGCGTAATTTGCAGCAACCGCTACCCCACTCCCTGAACTTGAACCGCCAGTCTCAAATATTCTCCTACCGTATGGGTTGAGCGTTTGTCCACCTATGGCACTGTACCCAACAGGACAACCTCCACAAAAGAAGTAGGCCCATTCACTGAGGTTAACTTTTCCCAAAATGAGTGCACCCTTTGCTTTTAGCCTAGAAACGATAAAGGCATCTTCATCTGGCTGGTGACTTTCCAAAATAGCCGCTCCAGCCGTGGTCGGCATGTCTGCTGTATTGATGTTGTCTTTTAGCAAAATGGGCATCCCATAAATAGGGTGCGTATCCGTCTTTTTGGCTTTGTCTTTTTGGCGTGCCTGCTCAATGACGTCAGGGTTTAATGCCAGGACAGCATTTAGGGTAGTCGACCGATCAGACTCTAAGGTTCGTATACGGTACAAATAAAAGGTAGTGAGTTCTTCATAACTAAGCTTAGCAGCAGCGATATGGGCTTGTATGGTTGGAATATCCTGCTCCAGTATTAGGGGTTTTAGGGTCTCGTATTTTTCTAGACCAAATTTGTTTAACTCCTTTTCAAAGGGTGCCCAAAGCGCATCTTTATCCAAAAATTTAGATTGGATAAGTTTATAACGCATACGAGGGTTTTCGTGGGCTTGATTTTCAGTTAATTCGGCTTGTTCATCGTAAGGCTCCCAATACTTTGTCGGAGTTTGCGAACAAGAAATAATAAGTAGAAAAAAAATAAAATAGATAGTAAAACGCATCATCAATCATTTTTAAAGAGTGAATCCAAAAACTCCTTTACATCAAAAGGAATCAGGTCATCAACGCCTTCACCGATTCCAATATAATTAATAGCCACTTCTAATTCGTCTGAAATGCCAATAACAACTCCGCCTTTGGCAGTGCCATCTAGTTTGGTAAGTACCAGTCCTGTTACGCTGGTTGCTTGCGAAAATTCCTTCGCCTGAGCAAAAGCATTTTGCCCCGTTCCACCATCCAACACAAGCAGTACTTCATGTGGTGCATCAGGTATTACTTTTTGAACAACGCGTTTAATTTTGGCTAACTCTTGCATCAAGTTGATGTTGTTGTGCAAACGCCCTGCGGTATCAACAAGCAAAACATCTATTTGTTCATTTTGGGCACGAGTTACAGCTGTATAGGCTACAGAAGCTGGGTCGCTCCCTTCATTTAAAGCGACCAGAGGGACCGAAACACGTTCGGACCACAAGCGTAGTTGTTCCACAGCGCCAGCGCGAAAGGTATCAGCGGCGGCAAGCATCACACGTTTGCCTTGCTTGGTATAATGTTTGGCTAGCTTCCCGATGGAAGTAGTTTTGCCAGCTCCATTGACGCCAACCACCAGAACAACATGAAGACCGTCAGCGGTAGTTGTTTGTGAAGATTCATTTGCCGTAAGCAGTGCGGACATTTCTTCGTACAAGAGCCGATCGAGCTCATCTACCTTCATGTATTTTTCTTTGGAAACGCGCTTGGTTAGTCGATCCATGATTTTTTCGGTAGTTGCTGCACCAACGTCAGATGTTAGCAATACTTCTTCGAGCTCTTCAAGCAAATCAGCATCTATGGAACTACGTCCAAGTAAGGTTTTCTTCAATCGTTGGGTCCACGCCAATTTAGTTTTGGCAATTCCTGACAAAAGATGATCGGATGATTTAGTAAAAAAGCCCATGTGTTAAAGGTAAGGTAAGCCAACAAAAAAAGCCACATAAAGTGGCTTTGATCTTTTTTTTTGCAGCTTACTTATTTTTTATTTAACCAGTCATTGACTAGTTCTGGTGCCAGAATAGTTTCAACAAAGGTGTAAGCACCTGATTTGTCACTACGGACCATTTTGATGGCTTTCGTAAGACGTTTTGATTTTGTTTGTAGGGTTGCAACCGTTTTCTTTGCCATAATTACTTAATTTCTTTGTGTACGGTCATACGCTTTAGGATCGGATTGAATTTTTTCATTTCGATTCGATCAGGCGTATTCTTTTTGTTTTTGGTAGTGATGTATCGGGAAGTTCCTGGAAGTCCAGAATCTTTATGCTCGGTACATTCTAAAATAACTTGAACGCGATTTCCTTTCTTAGCCATGGCGTACCTTATTTAACAAGTCCTTGTGCACGTGCTTCTTTCATCACCGCGACAAGACCTTTTTTATTGATTGTTTTGAGCGCCGAAGTTGATAACCTGAGCGTAACCCATTTGTCTTCCTCTACAAGATAAAAACGTTTCTTGATAAGGTTTGCACCAAACTTACGCTTGGTTTTGTTCATGGCTTTTGATACGTTGTTGCCAACCATCGCTTTTTTGCCCGTTAATTCACATACTTTCGACATGACTTCTTTTTAAAGAGGTGCAAATCTAGGAAAATATGATTGGTAAAAAAAATTTTTAATTAAACTTGACTCAGTAATTCATTATAAAGTAACTCAAGGGCTTTGTTTCGTGTCTTTTGAAGGTTACGAACACGGTGTTTTCCAAACAGAAACCGCTCCACAAATTCCCCTTTTGGCGTAATAATCGCAATAAAAACAGTACCGATTTCTGCATCAGCATCGCCTTTAGAAGGGCCCATATTTCCTGTAGTAGCTATGGCGACATCCGATTGTGTGTTTTTTAACACACTATTTGCCATAGCCAAGGCTACCGCTCTACTTACCACAGAATGTTGATCAATTAATTTAGTGGGGATTTCTAACAAACCCTTTTTGACATCCGTAGCATAACTCACAACTGCCCCATTGAAATAAGCAGATGCACCCGCGTGCTGAGCAAACAAAGCTGCTAAACTACCACCAGTACAACTCTCTGCCGTTGCCAGTTTCCATCCTTTGCGCTGCAGTAGTTGCCCAATCTTTTTTTCAATAGGCGCTTCAGACTCAAATCCAGTAATATGGTCGCCCAAAATGGGATAAAGAGCCTCGAATAGGCAATCGATTTCTTGCGAAAGAGCAGCGGCATTGGTTCCTTTTGCAGACAAGCGCAAACGTACACGCCCTAGATTTGGGAGATAAGCGAGTTTTATATGTCTGGGTAAATTTTGCTCCCAAAGTTCAATTTTTTTGGCAATGATACTTTCGCCCAGACCAAAGGTCATCATGGTTTTGTGGACAAAGGCTGGCGGAGAGAACGCTTTTTTGAGCATGGGAGTAAGTTGTTCCTCGACTAAATACTTCATTTCGAACGGAACACCAGGCAACGAAACAAAAACGGTGTCTTCTTTTTTCATCCACATTCCCATAGCTGTACCATTTGGATTAAACAGCTGAGTGCAACGAGATGGAAGCATCGCTTGGCTTCTATTTAATTCGTTCACAGTTGCTTTTACGTATTTACTAAAAAGCTCTTCGATATGCGCCATTACTTTGGGTTCAAATTTGAGCGTATCCTCAAAATAGGTACACAACGTATGCTTTGTAATGTCATCTTTTGTTGGTCCAAGTCCACCCGTCATAATGACCAATTTGACTTGATTTTGAGCGGATGAAAGTGCATCTAAAATAGCTTCTTGGGTATCTGAGATTGTACGAATCTGACGCACCTCAAAACCGATTTCTGTAAGAGCTTTTCCTAAAAAAGTGGCATTGGTATCAACAATTTGACCGATGAGAATTTCATCTCCTATAGTAATAATGTCCGCTTGCATTACTTAATATTTAATGAAAATGATTTTTGCCCATCTAAGTACCCTTCCAAAAGATCATTTTTGGCTACTGGACCAACACCAGCTGGCGTTCCCGTGAATATAATATCACCAATTTTTAAGGTAAAATACTGTGAAATATGTGCAATGAGTTCATCTATTCCCCAGAGCATTAAGGACGTATCGGCTTGTTGTACAAGATCCCCGTTTTTATACAAAGAAAACGGCAGCTTATCAATATTTGTTAGCGATGCTTTTTTAATCCATTTTCCTACATAAGCGGATCCGTCAAATCCCTTGGCCTTTTCCCATGGCAAGCCTTTGGATTTAAGTTTATTTTGTAAGTCACGAGCAGTAAAATCAATACCTAAACCGATTTCATCGTAATACTTATGGGCAAACTTGTGTTGCAGGTGTTTGCCTATTCTGTTAATCTTAACCAACACCTCCACTTCGTAATGAACCTCCTTGGAAAACTCAGGAATAAAAAAAGGCAAATTATATTGGGCGATAGCTGTATCAGGTTTAAGGAAAATGACAGGTGCATCAGGCCGGCTGTTGTTCAGTTCGTCTATATGCGCGGCATAATTCCGTCCAACACAGATGATTTTCATGGATTCGTATTGAGTGTTTCCAAGCGAATGGCGGTCAGCACTTTTTTGGTATACAGAGGGAAGTCTGCTTCCAATAGCCAACCAAAATAACCGGGTTCCTTTTGCAAGACCTCAACTACTTTTTTTCCTTTGTGCTTTCCAAAACTAAAGCAGGGGTCGTCATCTGCGTCCAACAAGACAAAACCTGCAAAATCAACGCTTTTTCGTCGGGTGGAAAAGGCACTTAATTTGGCAATGTCGTTTTCCAACGCATCGTATTTTTCTATTTGGACTTTTAGCACTTCGTATGTAGCCGTAGTATCAGCCTCAGCACTATGCGCATTCTCGAGATTTTTACCACAATAAAACTTGTATGCAGCACTCAAGTTTCGTTGCTCCATTTTATGAAAAATAGTTTGTACATCAACGGTAAGTTGCTTTTTAAAATCTACATCAATTCCTGCGCGCAACAATTCTTCTGCCAGTAAAGGAATATCAAATCTATCCGAGTTAAAGCCAGCTAAATCTGCCCCTTTAATCATATTGTGAATAGGTTTGCTCAATTCCTTAAAACTAGGTTCATTAGCCACCTTTTCGTCGGTTATACCATGTACTGCTGTGGTTTGTGGTGGTATGGGAATACCTGGATTAACCAACCATGTTTTGGATTCTTTATTGCCGTTGGGAAAGACCTTTAAAATGGAGATTTCAACAATTTTATCTTTAGCTACATTGACACCAGTAGTTTCTAAATCAAAAAAGCAAATCGGACGTTTTAGAATCAGTTCCATGGTTAAGTGTTTGTGGATTCGTCCCATTGCTCGATAGCCTCTTTAAGTCGTAATAAAAACATACCGCCCATGGCTCCGTTGACAATTCGGTGGTCGTAGCTATGGGAGACCACCATTTGATGCCGCACAGCAATCACATCTCCGTGTTCGGTTTCCAATACTGCGGGCACTTTTCGAATGGCTCCAAACGCCAAAATGGCCACTTGTGGCTGGTTAATAATAGGTGTTCCCGTCAGGCTTCCAAACATGCCTACATTGGTAACCGTGTAAGTACCACCTTGAACATCATCGGGCTTTAGTGAATTATTTCTGGCATTGGATGCCAAATCATTCACCTTTTTCGCCAGACCTACAAGGTTTAATGTATTGGCCTGCTTGATTACAGGAACAATTAGATTTCCGTCGGCCAAAGCCGTGGCCATACCCAAATTAATGTCTTTTTTCTTGATAATATTTGTTCCCTCAATAGAACTATTAAGCAACGGAAACTCAGCTAATAGTTGTGCGACCAACTGCAAGAAAATAGGTGTAAACGTAAGTTTTGCGCCGTGCTGTTGTAAAAATTCAGTTTTTACTTTTTCGCGCCATCGCCAAAGTTTGGTGACATCAATTTCAATAAACGATTGCACATGTGCAGAAGTTTGTAAACTTTTTGTCATGTGCTCCGAAATCATTTGTTCCATACGAGTCATGGGCACAATACGATCTTCGGTGGAAGATGGCACAGGCGTTGGTTTTGGCGCTGTTGGAGTAGCTTTTAAAACCTTCAATGGTTTTGCTTTGCGCTGTTTGATGTACGTTAGCATATCGCTCTTGGTTACGCGTCCATCTTTTCCTGATCCTACGACCGTTTCCAATTCATCATCAGAAATTCGTTCTTTTTGGGCAATGCTTCTTACAAGTGGTGAGTAAAATCGGGATTCTTCATCGGTAACTTGTGGAGAAGGTGTAACCAGTGCTTGTTGTCCCTGTTGCATATAGGTTTCTGCCGTAGCTGTAAGCTGTTCTTCAACAGCTTCTGGAGTTGGTTCAGCCTCAACGACTTCTTCTGGTACATCAGCAACAGGCTCTGGACTTTCGTCTTGAGCAACCTCTACGTCGGTTTCGATAAGCACGAGGGGAGCCTCAACAGCAACCACTGCATTAACGGGATGCAAAATCTCTTTGATCACCCCATCGTATTCGCTAGCAACTTCTGAATCAACCTTATCTGTAGCCACTTCAACCACAGCCTCGTCGGCATGAACAGTATCTCCTACTTTCTTTAACCATTGCGTAATGGTCGCTTCGGAAACACTTTCTCCCATAGCGGGTAAAACAAGCTTGTAGATGGGCATGCTAATTTTTTTTCAAAAGTACGAATTAATCATTTCTTGCACTAGTACATAACCAGTACTTCGCCCTTGGCTACACTCGAATTGCTTCCTACTGCATGTTTCTTGTCAGAGCTTAAAAATTTGTACGAAAAAGAGTTGCCGTTGGCGTCCATAAAGTCAATCATTTCGGCAAATGAAAGGGTATCGGAATCAAAAATTAATTCTGTACGAGAGCTTCTATGCTTGAAAACTCCGTATAAACTTCTGGTATGTGTGAAGGGTATGTTTTTATTTACCCCAATTTCAAGATCAAGTTCTTTGGAGATTAACCAATATCGTTTTGGCACAAACCTTTTAGCAAGCTTTTTAGAACCACGTATGCGCTTTAATAAACTAAAGATATAAGTAGCTAGTTTAATCCAAATCTTTACAAAATTCGATACATGAAAATGTTTGGAATAGAAATAATTCATGGCCTCACGAAACATCATTTGAAAGGCAAAATCTTTAGGAGTACTTTCCCCTTTAAAATGGACAACTTTGATGGCTGGGTTATAAAAATTTTGTTTGCCAATCTGAAGCGAACGGTAACTTAAATCAATATCATCAGAATACATAAAACAATCTTCGTCAAAGCCTTCTAAATCTCTGTAATGTGCTGCTTCCATAAACATAAAAGCCCCTACCAATATGTCTGTGGGCCCAGAATTATTTTTGGACAATCGTTGATTGTAATATCGTCCAAACAATTGAGGCGAAATTTTGTAAAGTCCTGCTACCTTGGTAAAGGCAACCCACGGAGTGGGTACTCCTCGCTTTGACTCTTTTAAAAAAAGTCCGGAACCATCCAATAGCTTTGGGCCCATAATACCTGCTTTGGGATGCTGTTGCATAAATACCAAAGCATCTTTAAACGTATTTTCTGCAACAATGGTATCGGGGTTAAGTATGCAAATGTAGTCGCCTTTAGCCTTTGCAACACCAAGATTATTCCCCTTGGGAAAACCGGTGTTCTGCTTGTTTTCGACAATAACTACTTTAGGGAATTGTTGTTTAATCCAGGCAACGCTTCCATCAATAGATGCGTTGTCAACCACAATAACTTCAGCATCTAAGCCCTCAACGGCTGCACAAACACTTTGCAAACATATATCAATGAAGTATTTGACATTGTAATTCAAAATAACTACAGAAAGTTTCATCTAGTCATTATTCATAGAAGTTTCGAATGGGATTCGCTGGCTAATACTACGGCCCAAGGTAAGCTCATCTGCGTATTCCAATTCATCTCCTACGCCGATTCCTCTAGAAATAGCAGAAAAAGTGAGCGAATACTTTTCTAGCTTTTTGAATATATAATAGTTGGTCGTATCTCCTTCCATAGTGCTTCCCAGCGCAAAAATAATTTCGTGAACATCTTGTTCTTCAACCCGATTCAAAAGGGCATCGATAGTTAAATCATTTGGCCCAATTCCTTCCATTGGTGCAATCTTGCCACCTAGAACATGATATACTCCTCTAAATTGACCAGTTGCTTCTACTGCCATAACATCACGAACATCTTCTACCACACATATAATGCGCTTGTCGCGCAATGGATTGGCGCAAATACTGCATTGCTCCGTATCGGAAATATTGTGGCAGGTAGTGCAATAACGTATCTGCGCGCGTAATGTTGCAATAGCTCCTGAAAGACGTTCGCTGAAATCTTTAGGTTGCCGAAGCAAGTGTAGCACCAAGCGCATAGCAGAGCGCCGACCTATTCCTGGGAGTTGTGCAATTTCTTCAACTGCTTTTTGCACTAATGAAGATGGAAAATCCATGCTCAAAAATACATTATTTCACTAAATGATACATCCGCTCTATATTTACCAAAAAAAGTATGGGTGCGTTTACGCTCGCAACAGCTTTATTTCTTTATTTAGGGATATTATTTACCATATCCCAACTCCTTGCTAAAAGCAAATCAAATGCTACTTTTTTTAGGGCAGGAAATAAAGCACCATGGTATTTGGTTGCTTTTGGAATGATTGGTGCAACCCTTTCTGGGGTAACCTATATATCGGTTCCTGGATGGGTTCAGCATACACAGCTGAGTTACGTACAAATGGTTTTGGGCTATGGACTTGGTTATTTTTTTATAGCCTCCGTTTTATTGCCCTTGTACTATAAAAAGAATTTAGTTAGTATCTACACCTATATTGGCGAACGTTTTGGCAACGCATCGCACAAGACAGCTGCTTGGTTCTTTGTCATTTCACGACTTGCAGGTACCAGTTTTCGCTTGTTTTTGGTTTTAAAAGTTATTCACTGGATTGCTCTTGATGCTCTAGAGTTTCCCTTTTGGCTCAGTGCAGCAGTTGCCCTTTTTAGCATCTGGCTTTACACCCAAAAAACAGGAATTAAAACCATTATTTACACCGATACGCTACAAACAGTATGCATGCTTTTATCGCTAGGGATAGCTATATATATTATTGGAAACAGCCTCCGTATCGACTCTTCAACATTGCTGACTTGGTGGCAGCAGCAACCCAATACACAAGTGTTTTTTTGGGATGATTGGAACAGCAGTCAACATTTTGTAAAACAATTTTTTGGTGGTGTATTTATCGCATTTGCCATGACTGGGTTAGATCAAGAAATGATGCAAAAAAATTTGAGCTGTCGATCGTTAAAAGAAGCCCAAAAAAATATGCTTTGGTTTACATTAGCATTAATCTTGGTTACCATCTCATTTTTAGTTCTCGGCGTATTACTGACTGCATACAGTAGTACGCATGGACTACATGCAACAGGGGATTATTTGTTTGGCGTGGTCGCGACAAAATCGGGCTTGGGTACAGTTTTGACTGCTGCCTTTGTTTTGGGGCTTATAGCTGCTGCCTTTAGCAGTGCAGATAGCTCACTTACTTCGTTGACTACCAGCATTAGCATCGACTTATGGCGTATAGAAAAGGGAGCGAATGGAATTAAGCAACGCAAAAAGATTCACATCAGTACAGCCCTTGTCTTATGGCTGTGTATAGTGACTTTTTATTATTTTATAAAAGACGAAAGCGTCATCAAACAGCTATTGCTTTTTGCAGGATATACCTACGGTCCACTTCTTGGACTGTTTTTAATGGGAATATATACCAAAAGAAAGGTTAGGGATAGTTGGGTTCCATCCATCTGTATTTTAACTCCTGTGTTTAGTTATTTAATTGTTTTGGGCGCAAAGGATATGTATGGTTTTGATTTCGGCTTTTTAGTTTTAGCCCTAAACGGCTTTCTAACCTTGCTTATGCTGCACCTTTCTGGGATTGGATTACCAGTGTATCAACGCACTTCCCCAGGTGAATCCACTTCCAAAAGCGGCGAGTAAGATGGTGTCGTCTTTTTTTATTTTCCCTTCTGCCCATGCCTCTGACATGGCAATGGGAATTGATGCTGCCGTGGTGTTCCCGTAACGCATAATGTTGTTGTACACTTGATTGTCAGCTAGACCAAATTTCTTTTGTACAAATTGGGCAATACGCAAATTAGCTTGATGCGGGATAAACAAGTCTATATCTTCAGCTGTTTTGTTATTCTTGTGCAAGGCTTCTTTAATTACTTCACTAAAACGGACAACCGCATTTTTAAACACAAGTTGACCATTCATGTAGGGATGGTAACGCATATCGTCTTCATCGTAGTCAGCGACAATTTCTGGAATCCAACGCTGTGTGCTTGGGCCCAAAATTGCTAACTCCTCGGCATATTTCCCCTCGGAATACAAATGTGTTGACTGAATTCCCTTGGTTGCATCAGTTTCACGAGTCAATATGGCAGCACCTGCACCATCGCCAAAGATTACTGAAACGGTACGTCCACGGGTTGTAAAATCCATACCTCCAGAATGGTACTCGGAGCCAACCAGTAGTACGTTTTTATACATCCCTGTTTTGATAAACTGATCGGCGACAGAAAGTCCGTATACAAATCCTGAACACTGATTTCGAATATCAAGTGCTGGACAGGTACCCATACCCATTTGATCCTGCAATAAGACTCCAGAACCTGGAAAGTATAAATCAGGACTTAATGTGGCAAAAATAATCAGTTCAATATCATCTTTGGAAACATTAGCGCGTTCTAGTGCCATTTGGGCGGCTTTTACTCCCATGCTTGTTGTGCCCTCACCCGAACCCTTTTTGATTAAACGACGCTCCTTGATACCTGTCCGCTCGGTAATCCAAGCATCATCCGTATCCATCAAAGTTGATAAATCATCATTAGTTACTACATTATCAGGCACAAAATGACCCAGTCCAATTATACGAGAACGATACATACTTGGCTATTTTTTTTACAAGAAACAAAATAATAATGGCATCTAAAAGTAAAAAAAGAAGGTGCAACAACCACGATGCACCTTCAAACAACTTAACCAAAATTAAACAAACCAATAATAAGGAGTGTTGTAATCAATTGAGACTTTTCATAGCAATTCTCTCCAAAAATTTTTGTTTACTGATTACTCCACAAATATAAAAATGTTTAACAAAAAAACAAAACGATTAAACAAAATATTTTTGCTGTGCCATCATGTCAGTTGTCATAGTTTGGTATCTTATTTGGTCTTGTAAGAAAAAAAACAACACATGAGTACTGGTAAAATTAACGTCGCAGTAGAAAACATCTTCCCTTTAATCAAGAAATTTCTTTACAGCGACCACGAAATTTTCTTACGCGAACTGGTTTCAAACGCCACGGATGCCACTTTAAAACTTAAACACCTGACAAATATTGGTGAATCCAAAACAGATTACGGACAACCAATTATTGAAATTAAGATTAATAAAGACGAAAGAACCCTTCACGTCATGGATCAGGGATTGGGAATGACAGCTGAGGAAGTGGGCAAATACATCAATGAAGTTGCCTTTTCTGGAGCGGAAGAATTTATCAATCAATATAAAGATAGCGCCAAGGATAGCGGAATCATTGGGCACTTTGGCCTTGGTTTTTACTCTGCTTTTATGGTTGCCGAAAAGGTGGAAATTATTACCAAATCGCACACAGATGCACCTGCTGCACATTGGAGCTGCGATGGTTCACCCCAATACACTTTAGTCAAACACGATAAAGAGGAAAGAGGTACAGAAATCATTTTGCATATCGATAGTGAATCCGACGAGTTTTTAGAAGAAAGTCGTATTCAAGAGCTGTTGACCAAATACAACAAGTTCATGCCTATTCCAATTAAGTTTGGAACCAAGGAAGAAACACGTGAGGAAGGCGAAGGTGATGACAAAAAAGAAATTAAAGAAACAGTAGATAATATCATCAATAATCCCTCTCCCGCATGGACAAAAAAGCCGAGCGACTTAAACGATGAAGACTATTCTGCTTTTTATAGGGAGCTCTATCCCATGCAGTTTGAGGAGCCTCTATTCAATATTCACTTAAACGTTGATTATCCATTTAACCTGACGGGTATCTTGTATTTCCCAAAGCTGAACAATGATTTGAATATTCAAAAAGATCGCATACAGCTTTATCAAAATCAGGTATTTGTCACCGATAACGTTGAAGGAATTGTACCCGAGTTCTTGACCATGCTTCGCGGAGTGATCGACTCTCCAGATATTCCACTAAATGTGTCCAGAAGTTACCTTCAGGCAGACGGAGCCGTAAAAAAAATCAGCAACTACATCACCAAAAAGGTTGCGGATAAACTGCAATCCATCTTTAAAAAAGACCGCAAAAATCTGGAGGAAAAATGGAATGACATCAAAGTAGTTATCGAATACGGAATGCTTTCTGAAGATAAGTTTTTTGAGAAAGCGCAGAAGTTCCATTTATTCCCAACTACCGATGGTGCTTACTTGACACTTGAAGAGCTCAAAGAGCAAACCAAAGACGCACAGACCGACAAAGACGACAAGCTAATTCAACTCTATGCTGCTAATGTAGACGAGCAACACGCCTATATAGAAGCCGCAAAAGCAAAAGGCTATACGGTACTGTTGCTAGACTCACCCATCGTAGGACATCTATTGCAAAAACTAGAGCAAGAAGATGACAAACTTAGTTTTGTTCGTGTAGACAGCGACCACATCGATAAGTTGATTACAAAAGATGAACCGCAACCATCAAAACTCAGTGACGAGCAAAAAGAAGCGTTAAAGCCGATGATTGAAAACGTGGTGCCGAAAGAGCAGTACACGGTTCAACTAGAAGCAATGGACAGCGAAGCAGCACCGTTTATCATCACGCAGCCGGAGTTTATGCGCCGTATGAAAGAAATGCAGCAAAGTGGTGGCGGTGGCGGTATGTTTGGAGGAGGGTTCCCCGATATGTACCAGCTTGTGGTGAATGTAAATCACCCTTTGGTAAGCCAGATTTTGGAAACCAAAACCAAGAAGAAGCAAGAACGCCTGATTAAGCAATCCTTAGATTTGGCGCGCTTATCCCAGTCCTTACTTAAAGGAGAGGAGCTTACGGCTTTTATCCAACGGAGTTTTGAGATGATAAAATAAGCCCAACGGACAGTTCAAAAAACTCGGTACACTAACCTTTGTCCAATGTCAATGCATAAAATCCCTCGCTTTTTAGTTGAGGGATTTTTTGTTATTTTCACATAAAAACATACCTACCATGCTCTTTTTCTGGCGTACACTCATTTCGTTCTGGCGCGACCCGGCCTACCGCAGTTTACTTTTTGCAACCAATTTTTTTCTAGCCATTGGAACAGTAGCCTATCGATTTTTGGAAGACTGGTCCTGGCTAGACTCCCTTTATTTTTCTGTGATCACCCTCACCACTATTGGCTACGGGGATTTTTCACCCAAAACCGATTTAGGAAAATTATTTACCATGGGCTACATCATCATTGGCGTATCGTTTATTCTGGGGTTTGTCAATACGCTGTTTTGGCATTACAGACAGGAAACCATCAAAAAGCGGAACCATAAACGCAAAAATAATGCTTGAGCTATTTGACGCTTTTGTGCCTGAACTTCCAGACGCTACTATAAAATATTATCCCCATTTTCTTAAACCACAAGAAGCTGATAGACTTTTTGAAGTGTTGAAAAACGAAACGCCTTGGCGCAATGATCCGATAACCGTATTTGGAAAGACTTACCCACAGCCCCGCATGACATCGCTGCACGGTCATACCACAGAACCGTATGGCTACTCTGGCATTGTAATGCAACCCAACCCCATGAGCAAATCCTTGTTGAATCTTGAGCAAAAGCTTAGAGCCTACACAGATGAAACATTCACAACGGTGTTGTTAAATCTATATCGGGATGGCCAAGACAGCAACGGCTGGCATGCAGATAACGAAAAAGAGTTAGGTGTAAATCCGGTAATTGCCTCGGTCAGTCTTGGTGCTGCTAGATTTTTTCATCTAAAGCACAATACAGAAACATCGCAAAAACTAAAACTAGAACTAACGCATGGAAGCTTGTTGTTGATGGAGGGCACCACACAACATTTCTGGAAACATCAAATTGCAAAAACAGCGAAAGCAGTAGCGCCACGCATTAATTTAACCTTTAGAAAGGTAATCACAACGTATTCAACTTAGCAAGAAGCTCGTTGCCTTTTGCTTCTAAATCGTTGACAAGCGAACGGTAGTGCGCACGTTTATCTTTAATGTCTTTTTGATAGATTCGGGCACTAAAGACATCAAAAGTGGCGATGGCTTCGTCTACAATCGCGGCACTTTTTGATTTATCTCCATCTGGATTGGCTTTCTCCCAATCCATTGCCATTTCAATGATTTCGCCCAACACATAGTTGATGTCTTTTTTAAGGTCGCGGATATTTGCCATAAGGTTGATTTAATTTGAGCCAGAAAACACAACAAAGTTTCTGGGGGTTTCGTAAAGGGTTACAGATAAATCATTTGATTGCTTTATGTGTGGACGCAATTTATCCCAAATAACAACAGCCATATTTTCTGCAGTTGGGATGAGTGTTGCGAACTCAGGTACTTGCTCGTTTAGATTTTTATGATCAAAGGCGTCTTCAATATGCGCTTTAATGAGGTCTTTTAATATTTTCATATCCATGACATAGCCCGTTTCGGGGTCTATAGCACCTGTTACGGATACAATAAGCTCGTAATTGTGGCCGTGATAGTAGGGATTACTGCATTTGTCAAAAACTTTTTCATTTTTGGTATCACTCCAATCTTTGCGATACAAGCGGTGGGCAGCATTAAAATGTGCCTTTCGGCTTACGGTAACTCGGTTCATGACAATTTTATTTTTTCAAAGAATTGCTCAAAGATAATGATAAACCAAGCAGTATAGTGTTCAGGGTGATGCATTATATCGTAGCGTACAGCTTCAAGAGCCATCCATTTCCAATTGGCTACTTCCTCGGGGTTGACATCAGGTGCGTCATTGTGGTGGCCAATCATGATATGATCTAGCTCGTGTTCGGTAAGCCCATTGTCAAATGGTGCTTTGTATATAAAAGAGGTTACCTCACTAAGCTCCGTTTCAAAGCCCATTTCTTCAAGTAAGCGTCGTTTTCCAGCTGAAATATTGTCCTCACCATCGCGTTGGTGACTGCAACAAGTATTGGTCCAAAGCCCTGGAGAATGGTATTTGTGAAGGGCACGTTGTTGCAACATAAGTTGGTTCTTGTCATTCAAAATAAATACGGAAAAAGCGCGATGAAGCACCCCTTTTTCGTGGGCTTCCATTTTAGGCATTAACCCAATAGCTTGATCGTTTGTATCGACTAAGATTACCTGTTCTTCCATAGAATTTTAAAAATACAAAAAAAGTCGGTTTTGAAGCAGATATATGTTTTGGGAAAAAATTGTAATTTTATGATTCCAAAACTTACTAAAATGCTTAAATTATATACTACTATCCTATTATTGGTATCCTTGCTCAGCTACGCACAAACTGATTTACTCATCAAAATACTACTCGAAGAGCAGGCATCCTATTACATCTAGAGGGCCAAAAAATATTAGCTCTAATTCAACCTATGAGCCTATTGTAGCTAAAATCACTTACGATAAGACTACTACTTCTGTACTTGGCTTATCAAAGACTGATTTTTCCGATTGTTACAAGCAAAATCTTAAAAGCGAGGAACACAGTCTTATTCCGTTTCGGGAGTATCCAAATCCTGCATCAAATAAACTTCATATTTCAGGACAAAAAGCCATATAGAAAGCCCGTGTATACAACATAACAGTAGCTTTAGTTTACTAAGCAACTACTGACGATGGACTTGGCACCCCATTTGTATCCATAAACGTGGGGGACTTTATGACGGGGGTTTACTTTATGCAAATTAATGCTGGCGACGCGAGTCAATCGTATCGATTTATTAAAGAATAAAAAGGATTAAAATCTTCTTGCTACTTTAGCTGTCAGAGCACATAACTCAATCACATATGACAGCTAAAAAATTGTATTGTATTTTCTTTATAATCAGCGCGGTGGGATGGCTGTCGCTTGGCTGCACCAAGAAAACGACATCAGCGGCAAAATCGGAGAGTGCTTTGATTGTGTTGGGTACAGTTCAAGATGCGGGTTCCCCGCATATCGCTTGCCGAAAATCGTGTTGCGCTGCCTTGTTTGATACACCCAACCCAGACAGACAAGTTACTGCTCTTGGGATATTCGATGCAAGCACACGCAAAAAATATTTGTTTGAAGCTAGTCCAAATATGCCCCAACAACTCAAAAAGCTAAAATCTTTTGGGTCTGCTCGTGAGCAAGAATTACCCGATGGAATATTCCTAACACATGCGCACATTGGGCATTATGCAGGCTTGATGTATTTGGGAAAAGAGGCGACAAATAGCAGCAATATCCCTGTTTATGCCATGCCCAAAATGCGCACTTACCTCAGCAACAATGGTCCATGGAGCCAATTGGTCGAGACGAATAATATCAAATTGATGCCCTTAGGGCAAAGCCAAACCGTTTCACTATCCAAGGAACTTGAGGTTACGCCATTCTTGGTGCCGCATCGCGATGAGTACTCAGAAACTGTTGGCTATAAAATAAAGGGGCCAAATAAGACAGCTTTGTTTATTCCAGACATTGACAAATGGGAAAAGTGGGAAACCGCTATTGTCAATGCAGTCAAGCAAGTTGATTATGCCTTTTTGGATGCAACTTTTTACAGTGGAGCTGAAATGAACTTTCGAGATATATCCGAAATACCACATCCGTTTATTATCGAGACAATGGCGCTTTTTAAGGATAAGCCAAAAACGGAAAAAAATAAACTGATATTCATCCATCTTAACCATACAAATCCTGCCTTGGACCCATTGAGCACAGCGACGAAAGAAATTGAAAAAAGTGGTTTTCAAGTAGCGCGAATCAATCAAGTATTTACTTTGTAAAAGCAGGCCTTTTTAACCTGTTCCCCTACGTCCATTGGCAAATAATGTAATACATTTGCCCCCATGAGTTTTTTGGAAGAAATCGCACGACGCCGCACCTTTGGTATTATCTCACACCCAGATGCTGGAAAAACAACATTAACCGAAAAGTTACTGCTGTTTGGTGGTGCCATACAAGAGGCTGGCGCAGTTAAATCCAATAAAATCAAAAAAGCCGCCACGAGTGACTTTATGGAAATCGAGCGACAGCGTGGTATTTCCGTAGCTACGTCCGTTTTGGCATTTCTATACAAAGACAAGAAGATCAATATCCTCGATACACCCGGACACAAAGACTTTGCCGAGGATACCTACCGAACCCTAACTGCTGTAGACAGCGTGATTGTTGTCATTGATGTAGCCAAGGGCGTTGAGGCACAAACCGAAAAACTGGTGGAAGTGTGTCGGATGCGTAACATTCCCATTATTGTATTCATCAACAAGCTAGACCGTGAAGGGAAGGACGCTTTTGACTTATTGGACGATGTGGAGCAAAAACTTGGATTGACCACAGTACCGCTGAGCTTTCCAATCGGTATGGGCTACGATTTTCAGGGAATTTATAACCTGTGGAACGATAATATTCGCTTGTTTGGAGGTGAGCAAAAAACCACCATTAGCCAGAGTAATCTAATCGAAAATATCGACGACCCAGCCTTGGAAAAAGCTATAGGTTCTTCTGCCAAGGAAACATTAGAGGAAGAATTGGAGTTGGTGCGCGAAGTTTATCCTAGCTTTCGTCAAGAAGCCTATTTAGCTGGCGACCAACACCCTGTATTTTTTGGGTCGGCATTAAATAACTTTGGGGTTCAGGAATTGTTGGACTGTTTTATAGAAATAGCTCCACCGCCTCTGCCAAAAGACAGCGAAGAACGAACTATTGCTCCGGATGAGGACGCCTTTTCTGGTTTTGTGTTTAAGATACACGCCAATATGGACCCCAAACACAGAGATCGTTTGGCGTTTATCAAAATTGTCTCGGGAACTTTTGCACGGAATGTGCCTTATTTGCATGTTCGCCAAAACAAGAAATTAAAATTTAGCAGCCCAAATGCTTTTTTTGCAGATAAGAAAGAAATTGTTGATTTGTCTTATCCTGGAGATATTGTGGGGCTACACGATACGGGAAATTTCAAAATTGGCGACTCCTTAACTTCAGGGGAGCAAATTCATTTTAGAGGAATTCCGAGTTTTTCTCCAGAGCATTTTCGCTACATCAACAATGCCGACCCCATGAAAGCCAAACAACTAAACAAAGGCATTGATCAATTGATGGATGAAGGTGTAGCCCAATTATTTACCTTAGAATTAAATGGACGTAAAATAGTAGGAACAGTAGGCGCACTGCAATTTGATGTTATCCAATACCGATTAGAGCATGAGTATGGCGCTAGCTGTACCTACGAAAACCTAAACGTTCACAAAGCCTACTGGGTAGAGGTAAAAGAAGGCGGTGAAGCGGACTTTGCTGGTTTTAAACAAACTAAGGCCAAGTTTTTAGCCAAAGACAAACAGGGGCAACTGGTTTATCTGGCAGACTCGGCTTTTTCGCTTCAAATGACACAAAGCAAATACGCTGGTGTGACGTTCCACGCTACTTCGGAGTTTTAAACAGCACTAGCTCGGCAGCTTGTAACTTTTCTGATATTGCTTCTATTTTTATTTCTGATCTAGCGTAGTTGGTCCTAAGCAAAATGGTTGCTATGCCTGCTTCTGCGTTTATTTTATGGGGACCTATAATTTCTGCTATTTGGTCGCTTTCAACCAAAAAAGAAATCTCGTTAGTGGCAGTTGCCACTAGCTCGTTGCTTTCGTCTAAAATATAAGCATAGACAAAAACAATGTCATCGGAACCTGGTGCCAATGGCTTAACAGATTCATCAAGTTTTAGTTTAATTTTTTTTGCAGTCTTCGGGGTCGTAACCCAATGCTCTGCAACTTGTTCACTATTTATGTAAGCAACTGCTTTTAAGGTGCCCTAAATAAAACGCGAACATGTAAAGACCCGTGGCGGATAAGGCAGTGCATCCGAAAAAGAATTTTTATTATTATGCGTTTGCTCGGGTACCAACTGGTCGTTTAGGTAAAGTTCTACGCGATCTGCATTGCTGATTACCCGAATGGCCAAAGATGAGCTCTCATCCCAGTTACTTGCAATATGCACCATGGGCTTACTAAACGTATCTTGGTTAGGTGTCTTCTGACTTTGATAGAAGTAATAAGCATACTTGGGTATTCTAAAGATGTCGCTAATACCAGAGGCTTCAAAATCATCAGCATAGCCTCTGTTGTAGTCAAACATCAGCCAATTGGCATGACCAATTGTATTTTTCCCTTTTACATTAGAATTAAAGGCTTAAATAGTTACTGTTTGGGCTTATGTACAAGTAACTTTAAATATATGAAAAATAAAAACCCCGCTCTTTGGAACGGGGTTTTTATTTTTTTAAGCTTCGCCAGTTGGACCAAAATTAAGCGGTATGGGCGGTTGCTCATAATCCTTAATCTCACCATGGGCAGCTTCAAAGCGCTGAACATTGTCGTTTAGTGCTTTTAAAAATCGCTTGGCATGTTGCGGTGTAAGCACAATCCGCGAACGCACCTTCGCCTTTGGCGCGCCCGGCATAATGGTAACAAAATCTACCACAAACTCAGAACCAGAATGATTGATAATGGCTAAGTTAGAATAGATTCCTTGAGCCGTTTCCGGATCAAGTTCAATATTAATGCTTCCCTCTTTTTTGGTCTTTTCGCTCATTAGATATCAGCACTTAACGATTTTTCGGCAATTAGCGCTTCATATTCGTCGGTGTAACCCACAATGATATCGTTGTACGCACGGTTCCCCGTACCAGCTGGTATCTTGTGTCCTACAATAACGTTTTCCTTTAATCCCTCTAGCGTATCAATCTTACCGGCAACAGCAGCCTCGTTCAATACTTTAGTTGTTTCTTGGAAAGAGGCAGCCGAGATAAACGACTTGGTCTGAAGTGATGCACGCGTAATTCCTTGCAGAATTGGTGTTGCTGTAGCATTTACAGCATCCCGCGCTTCCACTAAAGCCTTATCTTCTCGTTTCAACAATGAATTTTCATCACGAAGCTGACGTGCAGTTACAATCTGGCCTGCCTTGAGGTTTTCTGAATCACCAATCTCAAGAACTACCTTCTGACCAAACAAGGCATCGTTCTCTTCAATAAAGTCTCTTTTGTGCACCAATTGTCCTTCTAGGAAAGTAGTGTCACCAGAGTCTTCAATACGCACCTTACGCATCATCTGACGAACAACTACTTCGAAATGCTTGTCGTTGATTTTTACCCCTTGTAAACGGTAAACTTCTTGGACTTCATTAACCAAGTACTGCTGTACTGCAGATGGTCCTTTGATAGACAATATATCGTTTGGCGTAACAGCGCCATCAGAGAGCGACATACCGGCTTTTACAAAGTCATTCTCTTGAACCAAAATTTGATTCGATAGCTTAACCAAGTATTTTTTGATTTCACCTGTACGCGATTCTACAATGATTTCACGATTACCACGCTTGATTTTTCCAAAGGTAACTACTCCATCAATTTCAGAAACGACAGCTGGGTTGGACGGGTTACGCGCTTCGAATAGCTCGGTAACTCGTGGCAAACCTCCTGTAATATCTCCAGATTTTGCAGACTTACGTGGAATCTTAACCAAGATTTTACCTTTTTCTATTTTCTCTGCATCGTCCACCATAATGTGCGCACCTACAGGAAGATTGTACGATTGGAGCGTAGCTCCTTTATCGTCTTTAATCAATAGTGTTGGTATTACCTTTTTGTTACGCGATTCCGAAATAACTTTCTCTTGGAAACCTGTCTGCTCGTCAATTTCTACTTGATAGGTTACCCCTTGTTCGATGTTTTCATAACCGATAGAGCCCGTAAATTCTGAGATAATAACACCATTATACGGATCCCACTGACAGATAACATCGTCTTTTTTGATTTCTTGACCATCTTTTACATGAATAAAGGAACCATAAGGGATGATGTTTGTACTAAGTACAATGCCCGTGGTTTTATCAACCAATTTGATTTCAGAAGTTCGCGAGATAACAATCTTAGCTTTTTTACCATCGTTGTCTTTACCAATAACCGTTTTAAGCTCTTCAATTTCTGCTACACCATCAAAGCGCGCAACAAGCTTATTTTCTTCGGAGATATTACCCGCTATACCACCAACGTGGAAGGTTCTTAAGGTAAGCTGTGTTCCAGGCTCACCAATAGATTGAGCAGCAATAACGCCAGCAGATTCTCCCTGTTGAACCATTTTTCCTGTTGCTAGGTTACGACCGTAACATTTTGCGCAAATCCCTTTTTTTGCTTCACAAGTCAATGCAGAGCGAACCTCTACACTTTCAATTGGAGAAGCTTCAATTGCTGCTACATGATCGTCCATGATTTCTTCACCAGCAGGTACAAGAACGTCTCCATTTAATGGGTTTATCACATCATGGAGGGCAACACGCCCAATAATACGCTCACCTAATTTTTCAACAACTTCTTCATTTTTCTTCAATGCAGAAACACTCAATCCACGTAATGTGCCGCAATCTACCGAGTTAACGATGACATCTTGGGCTACATCGTGTAATCGACGAGTTAAATAACCCGCATCAGCCGTTTTAAGGGCAGTATCTGCCAGACCTTTTCGTGCACCGTGCGTCGAAATAAAGTATTCAAGAATCGAAAGTCCCTCTTTAAAATTAGAAAGAATTGGATTTTCAATAATTTCACCACCACCAGCATTTGATTTTTTAGGCTTAGCCATCAAACCTCGCATCCCGGTTAACTGACGTATTTGCTCTTTAGATCCCCTTGCTCCAGAATCCAACATCATAAATACTGAATTAAATCCTTGCTGGTCTTCGCTAATACGCTTCATAGCAAGCTCTGTTAAGGTGGCATTGGTAGATGTCCAGATGTCAATTACTTGGTTATAACGTTCGTTATTGGTAATCAATCCCATGTTGTAGTTGGCAATAATTCCATCTACTTGTCCATTAGCTTGATCAATAAGCGTTGTTTTTTCTTGCGGAATAATGATATCCCCTAAGCTAAACGAAAGCCCTCCTTTGAATGCAAAAGAGAAGCCCATGTCCTTAATTTTATCCAAAAATTCAGCTGTTTCAGGAACACTTGTTACTTTAAGGATGTTTCCAATAATCCCACGTAAGGATTTTTTCGTCAATACTTCATTAATGTAACCCGCTTGTTCTGGAACATGTTGGTTAAATAAAATACGACCAACTGTAGTATCAATAATTTGGTACACTAATTCGCCTGTATCGTTAAAGTCCTTGGTACGGATTTTAACTTTTGCATTTAGGTCAACTCTGCCCTCGTTAAAAGCAATGTTTACCTCATCGGCACTGTAAAACGTTAAGCCTTCGCCTTTGACCTTGTACTCTTTGGTAGAAGAACGCGCTTTGGTCATGTAATACAAGCCCAAAACCATATCCTGAGAAGGCACCGTAATTGGTGAGCCGTTCGCGGGGTTTAGGATGTTATGCGATGCCAACATAAGCAACTGCGCTTCTAGTATCGCTTCTGGACCTAGTGGTAAGTGCACTGCCATCTGATCTCCATCGAAATCTGCATTAAAGGCTGTACACGCTAGTGGGTGAAGTTGGATTGCTTTACCTTCAATCAACTTAGGCTGAAATGCCTGAATACCCAATCGGTGAAGCGTGGGGGCCCTGTTTAAAAGGACAGGATGTCCTTTAAGTACATTTTCGAGGATATCCCAAACCACTGGTTCGCGCTTGTCTATAATCTTTTTGGCAGACTTAACCGTCTTAACAATTCCGCGTTCAATGAGTTTGCGAATGATAAACGGCTTGTACAATTCGGCAGCCATATTTTTTGGAAGCCCACACTCGTATAACTTAAGCTCTGGTCCAACAACAATTACCGAACGAGCAGAATAATCTACACGCTTTCCAAGTAAGTTTTGACGGAAACGTCCTTGCTTCCCTTTAAGGGAATCAGACAAAGACTTAAGCGGTCGGTTAGCATCTGTTTTTACGGCAGATGATTTGCGCGTGTTGTCAAACAATGAATCTACTGATTCTTGCAACATACGCTTTTCGTTACGCAAAATTACTTCAGGTGCTTTGATTTCCAACAAGCGCTTTAGGCGGTTGTTACGGATAATCACGCGACGGTATAAGTCGTTAAGGTCAGAAGTAGCAAAGCGACCACCATCAAGTGGTACCAGTGGACGAAGTTCTGGCGGTATAACCGGAACAACTTTCATGATCATCCATTCAGGACGGTTTTCGCGATTTTTATTTGCATCACGAAGGGCCTCAACAACCTGTAAACGCTTAAGAGCTTCTGTTTTACGTTGCTTTGAAGTTTCGTTATTTGCCTTATCACGTAGTTCATAAGAAAGCTGATCCAGATCAATTCGATTAAGTATATCGATTAAACATTCAGCACCCATTTTGGCGATAAACTTATTCGGATCGCTATCCTCTAGGTATTGGTTGTCCTGAGGAAGTTTTTCCATAATATTTAGGTATTCCTCTTCCGTAAGGAAGTCCATCTTTTGAACGGGCTCTCCTTCTTCGTTAGTAGCAATACCGGGCTGGATAACCACGTAACGCTCGTAGTAAATAATCATATCGAGCTTCTTGGAAGGTAATCCAAGTAAGTATCCAATCTTATTAGGGAGCGAACGGAAATACCATATATGCGCAACAGGGACAACTAAACTAATGTGTCCCACGCGGTCGCGACGTACTTTTTTCTCTGTTACTTCTACCCCGCATCGGTCACAAACAATCCCTTTATAGCGAATACGCTTGTATTTACCACAAGCACATTCAAAGTCCTTAATCGGGCCAAAGATGCGCTCACAAAACAAGCCATCGCGCTCGGGTTTGTGTGTACGGTAGTTGATGGTTTCCGGTTTTAGCACCTCTCCTCTGGAAGCTGCTAAAATTGTTTCAGGCGATGAAAGCCCAATGGAAATCTTGTTAAAACTCTTTTGTTGTTGTATTTCGTTTATACGTGCCATGTCAATACTGTTCTTTATTATTCTTCTAATCGAATATCAAGGCCAAGACCTTTGAGTTCGTGCATCAATACATTAAAGGATTCTGGAAGGCCTGGTTTAGGCATTGCTTCTCCTTTCACAATTGACTCGTATGTTTTTGCTCTACCGATTACGTCATCAGACTTAACCGTCAAGATTTCCTGAAGCGTGCTCGAAGCACCGTATGCCTCAAGTGCCCACACTTCCATCTCTCCAAATCGCTGTCCACCAAACTGTGCTTTACCACCCAACGGTTGTTGTGTAATAAGTGAGTATGGGCCAATAGACCTAGAGTGCATTTTATCATCTACCATATGCCCTAACTTAAGCATGTAGATTACCCCAACAGTAGCCGGCTGGTCGAAACGCTCGCCAGTGCCACCATCGTATAGATAGGTATGTCCAAATTGAGGGACACCTGCTTCTTTGGTAAGTGCATCAATTTGCTCGTTTGTCGCTCCATCAAAAATAGGTGTAGCAAATGTTTTGCCCATCTTTTGACCAGCCCATCCAAGGACGGTCTCGTATATTTGACCGATGTTCATTCGAGAAGGTACACCAAGTGGATTCAATACGATGTCCACAGGAGTTCCATCTTCTAAGAATGGCATGTCTTCTTGGCGCACAATACGCGCTACAATACCCTTGTTTCCGTGACGACCTGCCATCTTATCACCTACTTTTAGCTTACGCTTTTTGGCGATGTATACTTTGGCAAGTTTTAGAATTCCAGCAGGTAATTCATCACCCACAGAAATGGTAAACTTATGACGACGTAATGCACCTTGCAAATCATTTTCCTTGATTTTGTAGTTGTGCATCAAGTCGTTAATCAATCCGTTTACGTGTTTGTCTACCGTCCAGTTGGTGTTCACCAAGTGAGCGTAATCGTCAACGGCATTGAGCATCTTAAGCGTAAATTTCTTTCCTTTAGGCATTACTTCTTCACCTAGGTCATTCATTACGCCTTGACAAGTCTTACCACTTAAGAAAGAAAATAGCTTTTCAACCAAAACGGACTTTAGCTCATCAAATTTTACGTCGTATTTATCTTCTAACTCAGCAATTGCCTCTTTATCTTCAGAACGCTTACGCTTGTCTTTGAGGATACGTGTAAATATTTTTTTATCGATAACAACCCCGTTGAGTGATGGCGAAGCTTTAAGCGATGCATCTTTAACATCACCTGCTTTATCACCAAATATGGCGCGAAGAAGTTTTTCTTCTGGAGTTGGATCTGATTCACCTTTTGGTGTAATCTTTCCGATAAGGATGTCACCCGCATTTACCTCGGCGCCTACGCGAATCATACCATTTTCATCTAAATCGCTGGTGGCCTCTTCTGAAACATTAGGTATGTCGTTTGTCAATTCTTCTTTTCCGAGTTTAGTATCTCGAACTTCAAGTGAATATTCGTCTATATGAATCGAAGTAAAGATGTCGTCGCGGACCACTTTTTCAGAGATCACAATTGCATCTTCAAAGTTATATCCCTTCCACGGCATAAAAGCCACCTTCATGTTACGTCCAAGAGCCAATTCACCGTTTTCGGTTGCATAACCCTGACACAATACTTGTCCTTTGGAAACTCGATTGCCAATTGAAACAATTGGCTTCAGATTGATACAAGTACCTTGATTGGTTTTGCGGAACTTAACCAAGTTGTATGTCTTTTCATCTGAATCGAAAGAAACGAGTTGCTCTTCATCAGAACGGTCATACTTGATGGTTATTTTTTCAGCATCTACATAGGTAACAGTACCAACTCCCTCAGCATTAATTAGTACACGTGAGTCGGAAGCCACTTGGCGTTCCAAACCAGTTCCTACAATAGGAGCTTGCGGACGTAGAAGTGGGACTGCCTGGCGCATCATGTTCGATCCCATCAGTGCACGGTTTGCATCATCGTGTTCCAAAAATGGAATCAATGAAGCCGAAATCGAAGCAATCTGATTTGGTGCCACGTCTGTATAATGCACTTGCTTTTTGTCTACTACTGGGTAATCTGCTTCTGAGCGTGCAATAATTTTATCTGCAGCAATTTCTCCAGATTCGGTTTTTTCAATGTTTGCCTGAGCAAATAGTTTACCTTCTTCCTCTTCAGCTGATAAATACTGAGATGCAGACATATCAACAACACCCTCTTCCACTTTGAAGTAAGGGGTTTCGATAAATCCAAGGTTATTTACTTTGGCAAAAACTCCTAATGAAGAAATAAGCCCAATGTTTGGTCCCTCAGGTGTTTCTATGGGACAAAGGCGCCCGTAGTGCGTATAGTGAACGTCACGAACCTCAAAACCAGCGCGTTCTCTGGAAAGACCTCCAGGTCCTAGCGCAGAAAGACGACGCTTGTGTGTGATTTCTGCCAACGGATTGGTTTGATCCATAAACTGAGACAGCTGATTGGTTCCAAAAAATGAGTTAATTACCGAAGAAAGTGTCTTGGCGTTAATTAAGTCAATTGGTGTAAATACTTCGTTGTCACGAACATTCATTCGCTCCCGAATGGTACGGGCCATACGCGATAGACCAACCCCAAACTGAGAAGATAATTGCTCGCCTACTGTACGTACACGTCGGTTAGACAGGTGATCAATATCATCGATTTCAGCCTTAGAGTTAATCAACTCAATAAGGTACTTAATGATCGTAATGATATCGTCCTTAGTCAATACTTGCTTGTCCATTTCAATGTCCAAACCAAGCTTTTCGTTCATGCGGTAACGTCCTACTTCACCAAGATTATATCGCTGATCAGAGAAAAATAATTTGTCGATGATTCCACGAGCTGTTTCTTCATCAGGCGGCTCAGCGTTACGCAGCTGACGATAAATGTGTTCTACTGCTTCTTTTTCGGAGTTTGTTGGATCCTTTTGAAGAGTGTTGTGAATGATGGCATAATCAGCAGATTGCGCCTCTTCTTTGTGTAATAAAATAGTAGCGGTGTTGGCTTCGAGAATCTGTTCGATGTGCTCTTTTTCAAGAACAGTATCGCGATCCAAAACGATTTCGTTTCGCTCAATCGAAACCACTTCGCCTGTATCTTCGTCGACAAAATCTTCAAACCAAGTGTTGAGTACACGAGCAGCTAGCTTACGACCCAATACTTTTTTCAAGCCTGTTTTGGATACTTTAATCTCCTCTGCAAGGTCAAAAATTTCTAAAATATCCTTATCGCGTTCGTATCCAATTGCGCGGAACAAAGTCGTAACAGGAAGCTTTTTCTTTCTGTCGATATAGGCGTACATCACGCTGTTGATATCAGTGGCGAATTCAATCCAAGAACCTTTGAATGGAATTACTCTAGCCGAATATAGTTTGGTACCGTTAGCGTGGAAGGATTGTCCAAAGAATACGCCTGGAGAACGGTGCAATTGCGACACAACAATTCGCTCAGCTCCATTGATAATAAAAGTACCGCTTGGCGACATATAAGGAATAACACCAAGGTAAACGTCCTGCACAATTGTTTCAAAATCTTCGTGCTCTGGATCAGTACAATAGAGTTTTAAACGTGCTTTTAAGGGGACACAATACGTCAATCCACGTTCGATACATTCTTGAATACTATAGCGTGGTGGGTCAACAAAATAGTCTAAGAATTCCAAAACAAACTGATTTCGGGTATCCGAAATCGGGAAGTTTTCCATAAAAGTGTTGTACAAACCTTCGTTACCGCGTTCGTCGGATTTAGTTTCCAACTGAAAAAAATCTTGAAAAGATTTAATTTGAATATCTAAAAAATCTGGGTAAGGAGGGCTACCGATGGCCGAAGCAAAATTGTGTCGGGATACGCTTGTTGTGTTAGACATATGGGTCATCAATTATTAAAAATTATTAATAGGGGCATAAAACATCAAATGGTTTAAGCCTATCCCGCTCTAAACGGGAAGGCTTAAACCTTAGGTATGGGTTGCGAACTTAATTACTTAAGCTCAACTTCAGCACCTGCTTCTTCTAAAGAAGATTTCAGTCCTTCAGCTTCGTCTTTTGCTACACCTTCCTTAATTGGGCTTGGTGCATTGTCAACCAGCTCTTTTGCTTCCTTAAGACCAAGACCAGTAAGTTCTTTTACTAGCTTAACTACAGCTAGTTTAGAACCACCTGCAGCGGTAAGGACTACATCAAACTCTGATTTTTCCTCAGCTGCTTCACCATCGCCACCAGCGGCAGGTCCAGCTACAGCAACAGCTGCTGCTGCAGGCTCGATACCGTATTCTTCTTTGAGGATTTCAGCCAACTCGTTGACTTCTTTTACGGTCAAATTGACCAATTGTTCTGCAAAATCTTTTAAATCTGCCATTTTTGAACTATTTAATTGTTACTAAATTATTTTAAGCTTCCTTTTCAGAAAGTGTTTTGATTATACCAGCAAGGGTACCGCCACCAGATTGCAGGGCAGATACCACGTTTTTCGCAGGCGATTGTAGCAAGGTGATAATCTCGCCAACCAATTCGTCCTTCGATTTTATGTTTACCAAAGCTTCCACTTGGTCGTCACCCAAATAAACTGCTTCCTCAATGAAAGCACCTTTTAGAATTGGACGATCCGACTTTTTACGGAATTCTTTAATCAGTTTTGCAGGTGCATTACCTGTTTCTGAAAAGAGCATAGCGGTATTTCCAACTAAAACTGAGGACAAATCTCCAAAGTCTTTGTCAGAAGCCTCCATGGCTTTAGCCAACAACGTATTTTTCACCACTGCCATTTTGATGTTTGCTTTAAAACAAGCACGTCTCAATTTGGAAGTAGTCTCGGCGTTCAACCCAGAAGCATCTGTTAAATAGATGTTCGTGTTGTCGGCGAGCTGGGCAGTTAACTGCTCTATTACGGTTGCTTTTTCTTCTCTTGTCATATATACTAAACGCTTATTCAGCTAATGCCTTACCATCAATTAGAATACTTGGGCTCATCGTGCTCGACATGGCAATACTTTTAATGTATACACCTTTAGCCGAGGATGGCTTAAGCTTGACTAGTGTCTGCAACAATTCATTTGCATTGCCTGAGATTTTGTCAGCATCAAAAGACGCTTTCCCAATCGAAGCATGTACAATTCCTGTTTTATCCACTTTAAAGTCAATTTTCCCTGCTTTTACCTCACGAACGGCTTTGGCAACATCCATCGTTACAGTGCCTGTTTTTGGGTTTGGCATCAATCCTCTGGGACCTAATACACGTCCTAGGGGACCTAACTTACCCATCACACTTGGCATGGTAATGATGACATCAACGTCTGTCCATCCGTCTTTGATTTTCTGCAGGTACTCATCTAATCCCACAAAATCAGCACCAGCCTCTTGGGCTTCAGCTTCTTTATCTGGGGTAACTAAGGCCAAAACGCGAACGTCTTTTCCCGTACCGTGCGGTAGCGTCACTACACCACGAACCATTTGATCGGCTTTTCGTGGATCGACACTTAGTCGTACGGCAAGATCAATAGACTCATCGAATTTTGAGCTAGCGATTTCTTTAACCAATGCGGAAGCATCCTGTACTGAGTACAGTTTTGTCCGGTCTATTTTACTGAGCGCTTCTTTACGCTTTTTTGTAATTTTTCCCATTGTTCACTTCAATTAAAAAGGAGAATTTCCTTTAACGGTAAATCCCATAGATCTAGCGGTCCCGGCTACCATTTTCATGGCAGACTCAACAGTAAATGCATTTAAATCCTGCATTTTATCTTCCGCAATGGTGCGTACTTGTTCCCAAGTTACACTGGCCACTTTGCTGCGGTTGGGCTCACCTGATCCTTTTTTAACCTTGGCGGCTTCCATCAATTGAACGGCTGCGGGTGGCGTCTTCACGACAAATTCAAATGATTTGTCCGAATACACAGAAATAACCACTGGCAATACTTTACCAGCTTTATCTTGGGTTCTAGCATTAAACTGCTTACAGAACTCCATGATATTTACTCCTGCGGCTCCCAGAGCGGGTCCAACCGGTGGCGATGGATTCGCGGCACCTCCCCTAACTTGTAGTTTTACTACTTTACTTACTTCTTTAGCCATTATTAATTTAACTCTACATTAATGATTCGTGCACGAGTGGAAGCTGTGCATGAATCGGGTGTTGCGTAACACTCAAACTTTTTCTACTTGCATGTATGAAAGCTCTAATGGTGTTTTTCTACCGAAAATCTTGACCATTACTTCCAACTTGCGTTTTTCTTCATTTACTTTTTCAATATTTCCGTTAAATCCGTTGAATGGGCCATCAATAACTTTAATGGTTTCTCCGATTTTAAATGGAATTACTACGTTTTCGGATTGCACCGATAATTCATCGACCTTACCTAGCATTCTGTTTACTTCAGAAGTGCGTAAGGGTACAGGATCGCCGCCTTTTGTTTCACCTAAAAAACCAATAACATTGGTAATTGATCGGATGATGTGTGGCACTTCACCTGAAAGATTTGCCTTGATCATAATATAACCAGGAAAATAATTGCGCTCCTTATTAACTTTTTTACCGTTTCGGATTTGGATTACTTTTTCGGTAGGCACCAAAACTTCTTCAACATAATCGGACAACCCAAGGCGTGCAATATCAGATTCTATGTAGGATTTGATTTTGTTTTCTTGTCCGCTTACCGCACGAACTACATACCATTTTTTTACATCCGTATCTGCTGTCATGATTAACTAATTAGTTGGAAGTAAAATTTAACAATCCGCGAAAGCACCGTGTCGGCACCCCAAATGGCAAGCGAAAAAATAATCGAAAAAACGACAACTACTGTTGTATGACGAAGAAGTTCGGACTGAGGCGTCCAAGAAACGTGGTTTTTTAACTCCGCAAAAGCGTCTTTAATATATGTTATCATTGCCGTCATTTTTTTCTTCTCCTTGCACGGGTTGAGAGGCTCGAACTCCCGACACCTGGTTTTGGAGACCAGTGCTCTACCAACTGAGCTAAACCCGTCTCTGTTGGTGCACTGCTCCTAAATTGGGTTGGTACACCCCGCTTAGTGCGTCAAAAGGTGATGCCCAAAAGCAGCACCTTCGATGCAATAAACGTTGATTTATTAGTCTAAAATTTCTGTTACCTGACCTGCACCTACAGTACGTCCACCTTCACGAATCGCAAAACGTAGACCTAGGTTAAGTGCAATGGGTTGAATTAAATCAACCGTAATTGTCAAGTTGTCACCAGGCATTACCATTTCGACACCATCAGGTAGGACGATGTTTCCAGTAACGTCTGTTGTACGTACGTAAAACTGTGGACGGTAGTTGTTGTGGAATGGTGTGTGACGACCACCCTCTTCTTTTTTCAAGATATACACCTCAGCTTTAAACTTAGCGTGTGGAGTTACTGAACCAGTCTTACAAATTACCATTCCGCGCTTGATGTCTGTTTTTTCAATACCACGAAGTAAGATACCTACGTTATCTCCAGCTTCTCCGCGATCAAGAATC